>CABKMA010000016.1 GCA_902373375.1 uncultured Atopobium sp. | reverse complement strand
TGATCTCCCACAGCAAAACTTGCAGAAGCACGAACTGGATCTTTCTGAATAGGAGTTGGACGTGGAGCTGAGGCGCCACCGGTAGAGCGCGTACGCGAACCAAAAACGTTTCCTCCGTAAACCTCGGAGCCGCGACCAGAACCAAAGGTTCCATGACGGTCCCCTCGCTTTGCCCAGCCAACACCAGAAAAGCCAGCAGAGCCAACACCAATAGCTTGAACGTGCTCTTGAGGAATCTCTCCTACAAAGCGTGATACAGGATTTGCCTGAACAGAGCCGTATGTTCTTCTCGTAGATGCATACGTTAAATACAGACGCTTGCGCGCACGAGTAATAGCAACATAGGCAAGTCTGCGCTCTTCTTCAAGCTGAGCAGCCTCTGCCTCGTAATTTGCATGAGGGAAGATTCCCTCTTCCATACCAGCAACAAATACTGCTGGGAATTCCAGTCCCTTTGCAGCGTGAATAGTCATAAGCGTTACCGCAGAAGTAGAACCATCCAAGCTATCAAGATCAGAGCGAAGCGCCAACCATTCCATAAACGCAGGAAGCTTCTCTGCCGCAACTTGCGGATGCAAGCTCTCCTCCTGAGGCGCCGATGACTGCTGGGTAGCAGCACCAGCAAGCGCGCCGGTAACAGCATCAAAACCAGCCTCACTCAACGAAGCTGCGTCTTGCACATCAAGAGCTCCTGCTTCTCTGAGTTGCTGTAGGCTCTCAAGCGTTTCTTCAACGTCATCGTGTGACTCATCAAACTCTGCTGCAACGCCAAAGAACTCTCGAATGTTCTCGATACGACCGTCAGCCTCAATGGTATGCTCCGCCTCAAGTGCCCGAATAAGACCTGAGCGGTCAACAATTGCCTCAACAACCTCATCAAGATCGCCGTCAATATGACGGCCATGCTCAATAGCTGACGTAAACTCTACCAGTGCATTTCTTACCTTTGCGGTAAAAATACTTTCTTCCATTACGCATGCTTCACAGGCCGAGAAGAACGACAAGCCGTTATGCAGTGCGTATGTCTGAATCTTCTGAATACTCGTTGCACCAATACCACGACGCGGCGTGTTAATAACACGCAGCGCGGCCATGTCATCATCAGGGTTCACAACAACCTTGAGATACGCCATAACATCTCTGATCTCTGCGCGATCAAAGAATCGAGTACCACCGACAATTTTGTAAGGAACACCAGCCCTCAGTAACATGTCTTCAAGAATACGAGACTGAGCGTTGGTGCGATAGAACACAGCAATGTTGTCGTATGACGTACCTTTATCATGCAGTTTTTCTATCTCAGAGCCAATCCAAGCGCCCTCATCTCGTTCATCAGATGCCTGATACACCTGGATTTTCTCGCCATCTCCTTCATCGGTAAAAAGGCGCTTTGGCTTGCGGTGAGAATTATGCGCAACAACAGCATTGGCAGCAGCCAAAATATGACCAGTTGAACGGTAGTTTTGCTCTAGTTTGACAACAACTGCTTCCTCATAGTCTTTCTCAAACGCCAAGATGTTTTTAATATCTGCGCCACGCCACGAATAAATGGACTGGTCATCGTCGCCAACAACCATGAGGTTTCGATACTTTGACGCCAAAAGCTTGGTAATTGCATACTGAACGCCGTTGGTATCTTGATACTCATCAACGTTAATGTAGCGGAAACGCTCTTGGTACTTTGCAAGCACGTCAGGATACTTGGAGAGCAACTCAAACGCCTTGACGAGAAGGTCATCAAAGTCCATAGCGTTAGCCTTGTCCAAACGCGTCTGAAGCGCACGATATACGCGGGCCACCACATGATCCATAGGGCTTGCTGCCTGGGCTTCTACATCATCAGGATACAAAAGTGCATTTTTAGCAGTAGAAATCTTGGAGCG
This sequence comes from uncultured Atopobium sp., assembly GCA_902373375.1. Taxonomy (GTDB): domain Bacteria; phylum Actinomycetota; class Coriobacteriia; order Coriobacteriales; family Atopobiaceae; genus Lancefieldella. The sequence continues at coordinate 18,989 of CABKMA010000016.1, read as the reverse complement.
AATGGAATTGAGTGGGAACTGACGAACATCAATATCAAAATCAGACAGAATGGTCTTTACCAGGCGCTTTGAATCGTCATCATCGTAGATAGCAAAATTGGAGCCATAGCCAAGACGCTCACCGTCTTCTCTAAGCAAACGAACGCACATGGCGTGGAACGTACAAACCCACATGCCACGAATATTGTTGGGCAGCAGTGCTTCAAGACGCTCTCGCATCTCTGCTGCCGCTTTATTGGTGAACGTAATAGCCAGAATCTGCCAAGGTCTAACGCCTTCATCAGCAATCATGTGTGCAATTCTAAACGTCAAAACACGCGTCTTACCCGAGCCAGCTCCCGCAAGAACCAACAAGGGTCCCTGAGTTGTCATAACTGCCTGGTGCTGGGCAGGATTCAAACCTTCAAGATCTATCTGCATTACGCCATCCTTGTGTCAATCATTCTTAGGTTTAAAGTGTACCCCGATAACCGGACATTAATTGCTCTCGTTTCTGTTGGCTCCACAATAAAAAACCGGCCTTCATAAGAAGACCGGTTTATCTGTATAAACGTTGCTATTGAACTTCTACGCACTTGTGGCGAGAAGACCTTCTAGCCCAAACGTATGCCTTAGTTTGTAGAACTTGCCTGACGGTTCTTTGCACGAGCAACAACAGCTAGTGCAATCACGCCACCAGCAACACATGCGATAACAAGGGCGCTGAGCGCGTGATTCTCATCACCTGTATATGGAAGTGCGGCACCACCATAGTATGGGAAAGCTGCTGGATTTGGGGCTCCTGGGAAGTTTGGTGCAAGAGGGTCACCTGGATTTCCTGGGACACTTGGGGTGCCAGGGTTTCCTGGGGTGCCAGGGTTTCCTGGGGTGCCAGGGTTTTCTGGAGTAGCAGGATTTTCTGGGGTGACAGGAGCAACTGGCTCTGGCTCCCACTCTGCAACAAGGACAACCTTAGGATTAGTGGTAGTGAGGGTTACCTGATCGCCTGCCTGGTAAGTAGTACCGTCGAGCTTCCATCCCTTGAAGATGTATCCATCACGGGTTGGAACAGTAGAAGAGACGGTCTCATTCTTTGGATCAGTAAGAGAATCAGCGGTATTGCTATCAATACCAAAGTAACCACTTTGTGCGGCTGGAGCACCAGTACCGCCATTTGCGTCGTAGCTCAGCTCATACTCCTGGTTCCATACGGCAGTCAGAGTATAAGGGCTTCTCATGTTAAAGACAGTAGTTTGAGAAACATAGCGCTTATCGCCAGCTGGGTTGTTATTTGCATCTGCAGGAACAGCAGAAGCACCAACATAGCGGAAGTGATTATCAACATAAGAACGCTTCCAGAACTCAAACTTGTAACCATCACGAACTGGCAGGTCCTCAATGATGTTGTAATCAGCAAAACCATAGCTACGAGGATTGTTTGGAGTCTTTGACTCTGTATAGGTTGCGTTGCCATAGATGGTGCCGCCATTTGCATCATAGATAAGCTGGTTAACTGCGGATGGCGTTGGGGTAGGCGTTGGCGTTGGAGTGGTCTCTGCAGGAATAACGTGAATGTGATAACCAACCCACATAAGATGAGTAGTGTTGCCGCCAACATTAGCAGGGTCTGATGAATCACCCTGCATAGTAACAAGGAAGAAAGCAGTAACAGGCTGGTTAGCAGGAGTTACTTTACGACCAGTAAACTCAAAATAGAACTGGCCACCATTATTGGTAACAGTATTGCTGTTTCCATAGAATGCATGGGTAAAGTCATAATCAGTAGCTGGGAGCTCTGGATAAGCACCAGCGGTAACCAACGTAGTTGTTACGCCAAAAGGTGCAAAACCAGGGCGAGTAGTGGTGTAGTGAGAATATGCACCAGTATCTCTAATGGTCTGACCAACACGAACAACAATCTCACCATACTGACCAGGAACTGGGGTCTGGTGACCAGAGTGCTGAGGGTTGTCGGTAAGGAATCTAGATGTATCAGCATTACCATCAGCCGAGAAAACAGAAACCTTAACGCCTGGCGTAGATGTGTCAATGCTATCTGCAAATACAGTTCTTGGCGTAGAAACTACAAGAACTGCAACAAATGCCAATGCAATGGCGCAAGCAATTCTTTGAATTGTCTTCATAGAGCGCATGAAACCTCCTGAGTACTATTTCAAGCAAATACGTATAGCTGAAAAAAATCAGCTGTAAGAGCATACGAGCAAAGACAATTCTAAGTAAATGAACCCAGAGAGATTACACATATCTTTCATAGTTTTTAGTGCATTTTCCATATATTTATCCATATATTTAGTGCCTAAAAAAGCGCGGCGAAAAATTCACCGCGCATAAATACGTATGTTGTATCGCTTATCAGTCAAAACTATTTAACCAACAAAAAGTATGCGATAACAGCAATGCCCAGAATAATACGATATACGCCAAAAGGCTTAAAGTCATGCTTACGGACATAGCCCATAAGAGCGCGCACCATAATCAGTGAAACAATAAAAGCAACCAGGCAACCGACACCCAAAATAACGGCCTCGGGAGCAGTGAAGGTATTGCCCTTCATAAAGTAGCGTACAAGTCTCAAAGCAGAGGCTCCAGCCATAGTAGGAATAGCCAAGAAGAATGTAAACTCTGCCGCCACCGCTCTTGAACATCCAAGTGCTAAACCGCCAAGAATGGTTGCGCCTGATCTTGAAGTACCTGGAACAATCGCAAGTACCTGAAAAACACCAATGCCAAGCGCTGTCTTCCAGTCCAGATTATCAATATCTTGAATACGGGCAAGGTTGTCGGCTGAGGGAGCTTTAAGGGATACAGAGGCGTCTGGACGCATGTGTTTACCTCGGGGCACCTCAACCTTTACTGCTGCAGCGACCTTCTCGCGATGGAGCTCAAGCAGAATAAAGATGATGCCATAGAAAATAAGAGTTGTAGCGATAACAAAGGGGCTTCCCAGGTGCTCTTCAATAAAGTCGTTGAGCGGAAGACCAATTGCTGCTGCAGGAACACAACTGACCACCACTTTTGCCCAGAGCTTCCAGGTGGAGCGCTTCTCGTCTTTTGATTTCTTTGGCGAGAAGGGATTGAGCTTGTGAAAAAATCCCACACATACTGCAAGAATTGCACCAAGCTGAATAACTACGAGAAACATATTCCAAAAGTCTTCAGAGACATTGAGTGGTAGAAACTGATTGAGTAGCAGCATATGACCTGTTGATGAGATAGGCAACCACTCGGTAATACCCTCAACCACGCCAAACAACGCTGATTTAAGCGCTTCAATCCACAAAATTGCCGACTCCACTAAAACCTCCTTGAAGGGACTGACTGCAAACCTATTGTACGCAATCCGACACCCTTTCTTTTTCTACCGTTTTCAGTCTTATCTAACGACTTTACTACTTTAAAAGTGCCCTGTTTTCTGCAAAGTTGGCATTTGGAGCCAAAAACAAGTAGAATTAACACCCTCGCACGAGCGGAGAGAAGCGATTATGCGTATTTTTGAGGTCAAGTGTTATTTGACCTCACGCTTAAAGCTAGTACTAGCAAACAGCGCTACATGCGTACTAATCGGAAGCCCCCAATCGCGGAGGTCGATTTGAACAGATCTATGCGTCACAGACGCTTACCTTCATGCTCTACCCTTATGACAGCACTTCTCGCGGCAGTGCTTGTTGTTAATACCTTTTTGTTTGGTGTCTCAAGAGCTCAAGCAGAGACTCTTGAAGAGCTCCAGGCCAAGGTTGAACAAACCAATTCTGATTACGATGCCGCTAATCAGCGCGTAGCTGAACTGCAAAAAGAGATTGCAGATAATGAAGCTCGTATTGCAGAAATTGAACAGCAAATTCCAGAGCAGCGTCTTAAAGCTGCAGAGTCCATCAGAGCTATGTATCGTATGCAGCAGGACTCTATGGGAATTATTGATCTGCTTTTATCGGCAGATAACTTTAACGATTTGATTGCTGTTATTCAGTATCTTGAGATTATCCAAAACAAAAATTCAGATGCTATCAATCACCTCGTTGATCTTAGCAAAGAGCTTTCTGATACACAGTCTTCTTTAAATGCTCAGATGGCAGAAGCAGAAAAACAGAAGAAGGCCGCTGAGGATGCTATGAATGCAGCAATTGCATCAAGAGAGCAGCTACAAGCAGAACAAGCTGCACAAGCAGCAGCAGAAGCAGCTGCTGCAGCAGAGGCGCTGAAAGAAGCTTCTACTGAAACTACTTTTACCAACGCCTCTGGTAATACCACTGAGGTCACTACCCCACCAGCTCCTGCAGCTCAAAATGTTGACTGGTCAAACGATAAGACCAACTTTGTAAGCTCTTGGGGAGCTCGAATTGATGCATACCTTGCAGGCTCGCCTCTTGCAGGCTACGGTTCAACCTTTGCAGAGGCTGCATGGGCTTATGGCGTAGATCCACGCTTATCACCTGCTATTTCTGCAGTTGAGAGTACAAAAGGTATGTATAACTTCCTCCCCTACAATGCATGGGGTTGGGGCTCTTCTAGCTGGGGCAGCTGGGAAGAAGCTATCTGGGATCACACTGCTGGTCTTGCTGCAAGTTACGGCGGAAGACTTTCTGTTTCCGGTGCTGCAAAGTACAATCCAGCCAATCCAAACGGTTGGTACTCAGCCGTTCTAACGCAGATGGAGCTCATCTAAGGCTCTGGCCACACAATCTTTAAAGACATTAAACCCCGTAGTTTACCTGCGGGGTTTAATGTCTTTAAAGATATATAGGTTGAGTAGAGCTTGAAGTAAACGGGCTTCTCGCCAGATGGCGAGTGTTGCGTGCAGGGTCAGCTAGGCAGTAAGTACAACCATCGCAAGAATAAGGGCAAAGCCAATAAGCTCAGCAATACTAAAAGTAGTCCCAAGTACCAGCACGGTAGTGATGGTTGCCATAACAGGCTCGATGGTACCTAGAAGAACAGCTCTCAGTGAGCCTGCATCCTTAACGCCCTGCAGGTAGAGGCCAAATGCCAAGAAAGTTCCCACCAAAACACCAATAACTACCAGCAAGATACCAAAGGCGTCCAGCTGAGGCATGTGGTTCCAAGGCTGATAAAACACAGCAATCAGCGTTCCTGAGAACAAGAACGCTAAACCGTTTACCGTAAAGCTTCCCCACTTCTCCATGAGAGGCTTAGGTAAAATCGAAAGTGATGCCTGCGCAAATGCGCACATGACACCCCAGAAAATACCTGAAATTGGTAGGTTAAGCTTGCCGGGATTTCCTCCAGTTACCAAGAGATACGTACCGAGAAGAGCCAAAACAATGCCAAGAATCTCACGACGACGAGGCCAACGCCTACCGACTATGCATACAAAAGCTAAAACGCCTAACATACCCAGCGATTGCATAATGGTTGCAGTTCCAGAATTAGTTGCATTAACTGCATAAATGTAAGCAACCTGTGAAAAAAGGATGGCAAATAGGCTGACTACAAAAATCTTTGCAAGTTCTTTTGGACTCTTAATAACAGTTGTGATATTTTTTCTGTCAAACACAAAAGCTGTTGCCAAAAATAACCAGCAAGCACAGAGCTCACGAACAACAATTAGCCACATTGGATCAACATGATAGGTGTCTAACAGGTATTTTGCGGCTGTTCCAAATGCACCCCAGGAAGCCCCGCCAATCAAGACAAACAGCATTCCTCGGTAGATTTTCTTTTTGTTATCAGGCGTTATTTCAGCATCATCATCAACAAGAGCTTTGTCTTCTACGGCAAGTCCATTGTTATTTGCAATGTTAGAAGACGCTGTCTTCTTCTCACTAGAAATGAAATCATTCATCTGGGTATAAATCTTTCATTACAAAATACAGATACAAGCGTCACTTTTTCTCTGACGCAGTAGTATCACAATAACAAAAATCCACCTTACCCTGCTTTGTGCGGAGTCTCAAGTCTCTAAACAGTTCTTATAGGTAAGATGGTCCAAAACAGCATGGCACTCACGTTGGTTTTCGTACAGATTGGCGGCTTATGACACCCAAGTATTCGCAGATGAACAGTGCGTTTTCTGTTGGTACCCTTCACGCAGAAGACAAAAGCTTTGAGGTAATCTCAGCTGAGTGGGTCAACGAGATCTCTGGCTACGCATATATCTTCAAACATATCCCCACAGGTGGACGCCTTATGTGGTTTGCCTGCGATGATGATAATCGTTCGTTTGCCATTGCTTTTAAGACCCCTCCTGTAGATCACACAGGTGTCTTCCATATCCTAGAACACTCGGTTCTTTGCGGGTCAGATGCCTACCCTGTTAAGGAGCCATTTGTTAACCTTCTCAAAACCTCTATGCAAACGTTCTTGAACGCAATGACTTTTCCTGACAAAACGGTTTACCCCGTGGCTAGCACTAACGTAGCCGACCTTGAAAACCTGATGAGCGTGTACCTGGACGCTGTGTTGCATCCAGCAATTTATCAACGCAAGCGCATCTTTGAACAGGAAGGCTGGCACCTAGAAGCTGACGAGCAGGGAAATCTAAGCTACAACGGCGTTGTCTTCAATGAGATGAAAGGCGCCCTCTCTGATCCTGATCGCGTGCTCTACGATTCTGTCTGTGAGGCTCTCTACCCTGACACCGCCTACGGCAAAGAGTCTGGCGGCAAGCCTCGCGCAATCCCTGAGCTCACCTATGAGAACTTCCTGGATACTCACGCTCGCCACTACGACCTCTCTAACAGCTACACCTTCCTCTACGGTGACCTTGACTGTGAGCGTGAGCTCTCCTTCATTGCCCAGAGATTTGCAGCTGCCGAGAAACGCGATGCAGGCGCCCCTAATCCGCTTAACCTACAGGCACCCGTGTTGCCCAAGCCTTGCCAGGTCCGCATGAACACCACAGCCGACAACTCCAGCGTCGGCCTGGGCTACGTGCTTGGAACACCTGACCAGCGCAATAAAATGATGGCAGCAGATATCTTGTTTGACACCCTCATGGGCTCTAATGAATCCCCGCTCAAGCGTGCAATTCTTGACGCAGAGCTTGGCGATGACTTTAGCTACTATCTCTCCGACGACCTTGCGCAACCTATGCTCTTTTTGCAGCTCAAAGGCCTTAAAGAAGGTGCTGCTCAGAAGTTCCGTAAGCTGGTAGAAACCACCTGCAAAAAGATTGCTACTGAAGGCATTGATCCAGAGAAGCTCAACGCTTCCATTGCACTTGCAGAGTTTAACCTGCGCGAGAATGATCAGCCTTACTCAAACGGTATTGAGTACACGCTGCGTTCACTCTCAAGCTGGCTTTATAATGACGCACGTCCTCTGGACTACATCCGCTATGAAGACGCCATTGCGTACGTCAAAGAACTTGCAGCTCAAAAAGGCTTTGAGAAGCTACTTCTGGAGCTCATCTGCAACAGCAAGCACGCTGCTCAGGTTGAGCTTGTTCCCACAGACAAGGGAGACACTCAGGAAGAAGCTGCTGAGCTGGCACAACTTCGCTCCACGCTCACCGATGAAGATGTCGAGAAAATCCGTGCAGAAGTTGAAGCACTCCGCTTAGAGCAAGAAACACCTGACGCTCCAGAAGACTTAGCTAAGCTGCCGTCCCTCTCGCTCAGTGATATCGGTGCTGGTAGAGAACGTCCTGCTGGCTTTGAGGTTGAGGCTCCTCTGCCATGCATTGCGCACGAGCTGGATACTCACGGCATCGACTACGTCTACCATTATTTTGATTTGACCAATGCTGTTACCTTTGAAGAGCTACCACTTGTGGGCATTCTTGCTGAGGTGCTGGGAAAGCTTGATACGGCTACACATACCGCATCTGGGCTGGATATTCTTATTGAGAGCAACCTTGGTAACCTCTCGTTTTTCACCGATATCTATGACCAAGACACCCTTGACCAGGCACACCCCGCCTTCATTGTTGCTGCAAGCGCCCTTGCCGAGAAAACCCAGGGACTTGCAAGCATTCCTTCTGAGGTTTGGTCTAGCACACGCTTTGACGATTTGAACCGTCTCAAGAACATCTTGATTCAGCGACGCATTACGCAAGAACAGTATTTTGTAGGCTCGGGCCATACCGCGGCACAGAATAAGGCTTTGACCTCCTATTCTGCAGCTAACCGCGTAAACGATGCCATAGCAGGCGTTGGCTTCTACGAGTACCTGAAAAACCTGCTTGCCAACTGGGACAAGCGCGCTCCTCAGCTTGTAAAAGACCTGGACGCACTTACGCACAAGATTTTCCGTGCAGACAACGTCTCCATCAGCTTTACTGGCTCCACTCAGAGCCGTGAGGCATTCTGGCAGACAGCAGGAGATCTTGGCCTCAAGAAGGGCAACAAATCGCAGGCAGACAACGCAACGCCAACCCTTGTTGTTCCTGAAGGCAAAGTACAGCACGTGGCATACATCATTCCGTCAAACGTCTCCTACGTTGGACTCTCCTATCCAAACGTTGCCCACGCAACTCATGAACAGCAGGGTAACTGGCTTATTGCCGCCAGAGTTCTAAGCCTTGATTACCTATGGAATGAGGTCCGTGTCAAGGGTGGTGCGTATGGCGTTATGTTCAGAAACTCCATAGGTGGCCTGCAAAGCTTTGTCTCTTACCGAGACCCTGCACTTGATGCAACTCTTGACCGCTATGTTGGTGCAGGCAGCTGGCTCTCTACGTGGTCTCCAGACGCTGACGAGTTTGAGGGCTACGTAGTTGCGTCTGTAGCTGGTGTTGACGCACCTGTTCCTGCCCGTATGCTTGCTCGCAGGCAGGACATTGAGTACTTCAACCACCGTGACCCAGAGCGTCTTCTTAAACTTCGCGAGAAGATCCTTCACGCCCAGGTTGAAGACATTAAGGCACTGGGAAGCACCATGCCTCAAAGCTATGATGACCTCTCGATTGTTGTCTTTGGCACAAAGGATGCCATTGAAGCCTCCAAGCTTGATCTTGAAGTTGTCGATCTCTTTGGCGGCCAGGAGAACTAGGTCTGCTTGCTGCAGAAAAAACACAAAAACCCTGCCATGCACGTGCATGGCAGGGTTTTTTCTTATAGGGCAATAAATGCAGCCTAGACGTTCTTCTCGCCAGACAGCGCACAAGCAGAGAGCTACTCACTCCTCAGTGCCTGAACTGGATCGGACTTAGCCGCCCTACCTGCAGGAATAAGACCTGCAAGAAGTGTCAGGACGACGCTAATCAGAATCAAAATAAGAGCTCCATTGAGCGGCAAAATCACTAAATTGTCAACATTAAACATGGCTTTAATCACAGCATTTGCGGGCAAAATGAGCAGCTGTGTAATGCCTATGCCCATAACACCAGAGATGAGGCCTTCGATAAACGTCTCAGCATTAAAGACGTTTGCAATGTCTCGCCTGGAAGCACCAATGGAGCGCAGAATACCAATCTCCTTTTTACGTTCAAGCACCGAAATGAACGTAATGATGCCAATCATGATGCTAGAAACAACAAGCGAGATAGACACAAACGCAATGAGCATTGCCGAAATCATATCAACAAACAGCGTGACAGAACTCATCAGCGCGCCAACAAGGTCGGTATAGGTAACAACCTTAGACTCCTCACCAGCTGCCTTTGCATCCGCATTGTATTTATTAAGAATTTCAACAATTTTTTCTTTGCTTGCAAAGTCTTTAGGATAAATATTGACTGACGTAGGCTTATTGAGATCTGCGTAGCCCATCTTAGAAAGATTTGACTCATAGGTGGCAGGTGTAGCACGCATCATCGATGCTGCAATGGCTGCTAGCTGTGATGGGTCAGCGTTGAGTTTAAAAGCGCTTGCCAAAATTGAAGGGTCTACCTGCATTGCATGAGACATGTTTGCTAAGACACCTTGCATTGCAGTTCCCAGCGCACCTGCAATCTGACCTTGCATCTTAGAAGCAACCTGTGTCATTACACTGGTAAGTGCAGATCGCACGTAAGTGCTCATAGCACGCGTGATTGCTGCCGAAAGCGCACTTGCTATTTGTGATTGATAAGCACTCATAAGCCTCTGAGAAACTTCAGCCTGAACGCTTGGAAGATCAGGGTTGGTACCCAACTTATTAGCTAAAGCAGTAACCAGCTGGCGCTGAAGGTCATCGGTATCAATTGCAGAAGAAACCGTAGTTGCTATCTGCGTACGCACCTGATCTGTTGCAAGGTAGTCGGCCATAGTCTTTCCAGGGTTAGCTGCACTCCAAGAATTCCACCCAAGTGCAATATTACCCATAAGCGAAGAAATAGCAGCTTGTCCACCTGGTTTAAAGTTAACGGTAATACCAGAAAGAATCTGCTGAATATCTGCTGCAGAAAGCTCTGGGAAAGCTGCCGCTAATGTAGCTGGATCAAGTGAAGAGGTAACAGAAGACAAAATATTGCTATCAGACAGATTAAGCTGAGAGGGATCAAAGGCAGGTAACTGAACGTCAGAAAGATCTAGTGAGGACATATCCAGACCAGATAAATTAATTGACGAGAAATTCAGCGCCTGTGGATTAAAGTTGAACGCCGAAGAAAGTGCACTTGAATCAATAGAAATCAGCGAGCTAATAGAGAGCTCCTCAGAAGTTTGACCGTTCTTCTCGTCCTCAAAGGTCTTACCTGTGAAAACATCAATATCTGGTCGATTCATCTGATCTTGAACAATAGGAGAAGCTGCTGCATCAGAAATCATCTTCTGCGTCAGTTGAGGCGTGTAGTAGATGCCCTCGGTCAGAGCGCCCGAAGTGGTTGGATCTTTTGCCTGGACAACACCAACAATATGCAGTTCAGGAGCATTAGAAATAAGGTTATTCATGTACGTCTGATCGTCAGACTTATCTGTCCAGACACCAAGATTGCTATCCCATACATAGCGCTGATTGGGCATAACCAGCTTAAATGTTGGAGCCATGAGCTGCTCATAGGTGTATGTATTGTTTGGTTCTTCAAGAGTGCCTGATTCACCATTTGCAATTTTGTCAACTGCAGAACGCAAACCGGCGTAGTCACGCAAACCAAGCGTGTACTCCAAGAAGTCATCCATAGTTCCGTTTGGACGCAATACTAAAACAGCTTCATTCCAAGCAGTTGGCCATCTGCCCGCACGTACTGTATAACGATCCTCGTAAATAGAAGGATTTCCAGGAAGTTCATCAAAAAGCCTCGTACTAGCAAAAGATGCAAGCGGACTATACGACGGGATTTTAGGGGTTACCTTTGAGAAGGTAACGTCTGGCTGCACCTGGACAGGATCAGAAGAGCTGGAATCAGCACCTGCGGGCAGATAAATAAAAGGACTTACAGAATAACCATACGTAATAGCACTTGCGTATGAGTTGATTCCGCCACCATTGTTATCGAGAAATGCCTTCAGACTGGTCAGGTCATTAGAACCAATACTTTCTGCCTGCATTCCCAGTCTATTATTTGTAGGGATAGCGCCTTCAGCGGGCTGATTTTCTATCTTTGCAGCTTCCGCGTTTTTCTGATTCTGCGTCATTTCACTCTGAACATCTTGACTTTGAGAATCAGCTGAGTCAGAACTACTTCCACTTCCCGAAATAAAGGAAGAAATATTAACAGCCTGTTCAGAGATGGTGAGTGGATACATTGAAAGTGTATCCTCCTCAACTTTCTTGATGTACTCATTTGCGCCATTTGCAAGCGCCAAAATTGCCGCAATACCAATGATGCCAATAGAACCCGCAAACGCTGTCATAAGCGTACGGCCCTTTTTGGTCATAAGGTTATTGAACGAGAGACCCAGTGCAGTCAAAAATGACATTGATGTTTTGCGAGAAGGCTTTGCTTCACGATGAACAGCACTGAATACATCAAATGAATCTGAGTCAGCTGTTACCTGACCATCTGCCAGCTCAACAATGCGTGTTGCATATTGATGAGCAAGCTCTGGGTTGTGTGTAACCATAATGACCAGACGGTCCTTGGCTACGTCTTTGAGCAAATCCATGACTTGAACAGATGTTGAAGAATCAAGCGCACCTGTTGGCTCATCTGCCAGTAGAATCTCTGGATCATTTACCAGCGCACGAGCAATAGCCACGCGTTGCATCTGTCCACCAGAAAGCTGATTTGGACGCTTATTTGCGTGTGCTTTAAGGCCAACCTTATCAAGGGCTTCAAGTGCGCGATTATGACGTTCTTCCTTAGAAACACCAGAAAGTGTCAACGCAAGCTCAACATTACTTACCACACTTTGATGAGGAATGAGGTTATAGCTCTGAAATACAAAACCAATGCGGTTATTTCTATAGGTATCCCAGTCTTTTTCTTTGAACTTCTTGGTAGAAATACCGTCTATCAGTAAGTCTCCCGAGTCAAAACGGTCAAGACCACCAATTACGTTGAGCATAGTAGTTTTTCCTGAGCCCGAAGGGCCAAGAATTGCTACAAACTCATTATCTCTAAAGGCAACGGAAATATGATCCATTGCGATTTGTTCAAATCCACCAGTGTTATAACGCTTTGAAATACCTTTGAGCTCAAGCACGCGTTGCTTCTTTCTTGTAGGGCTGAGAGAGCGCTGGGCTGTAGTGTTAGTTTACTGTGTCCCCGTTAGCCATATCTGTGTCAGCTACATCGGTCTTCTCGCCAGCAGCTGTCTGAGCCAACGCGTCCTCTGCAAATGGATCAGCAGTGACGTCCTCAATAACCTTCTGCTGAGCCCAGCTCAAGCCGTAGAGCAGGCCAAAGAGCGCCCAGAACCATGGAGCATAGAGCATGACAACCATAAGGACTGCAAAAAGTTCTCGGAGCAATGCCCAAGGAAGCACTACAATCAGGAAGAAAAAGAATGGCAGCACAAAGAGGACTGCTGCAAGAGTGCGCAGTACAAGCGCTACTGTTCTAGTCACCGAGAAACCAGTATTACGTGCAAGGAACAGTCCTAACAGGCCAGCAATGCCAAAATACAACATGATTGGCGCAACAAAATAGGAAAAGAACAGCGGTGTGGAAGGGTCTTGAGGCAGCGTTTGACGAAGAACTATCAAAACAATTCCCAAAACTGTTAAAACGCCAAGAAATGCTGCGTTTCCAATAACTGCGTTTCCAATAAAAGTCTTTTTCGTCATAGTTAACTCCTTTGAGAAGGGGTATTAAGTATAGTGTAACTAGTACCTTGTTCCCGACCTTGACTATTTCATACGTAAGACATCGCTAAAACCGCTGTTCTCCATATGTTTCAGGGTCAACATTTGAATTAGAGGAGTTTTCATGACTGATGCAGAACTTAAAGCAAGCGCTGAGGCGTTTGTTGACAAGCACTGGGAAGAGATTATTGAGGATATCCGCTACCTGGTGCAGGTAGAATCCGTCGAGGATTTATCTCTTGCAGAGCCAGGCAAGCCTTGGGGCCCAAAGTCTTATGAGGCACTTTGCCGCGGCCTTGAGATTGCAAAGCGCTTGGGACTTGAGACTACAAATGTAGACGGTTACCTGGGCTTTGGAGATCTTCCTGGTGAGTCGGAGAAGTACCTTGCTACCATTGCTCACTCCGATATTGTCCCTCTGGGCAAGGATTGGACGGTAGACCCACTTGACGTTACCCGCCGCGAGGGCTTTCTTCTGGGCCGTGGCGTTCTGGATGATAAGGGTCCTCTGGCCCTCTCGCTCTGGGCTGCTCACTACTTTGTTGAACAGGTTAAAAAGACCGGCAAGAAGCTCCCCTACACCCTGCGCGCTATTGTTGGCAACAACGAGGAAACCGGCATGGGTGACGTCCCTTACTACCTCTCCAAATATCCAGAGCCAACATTCTGCTTTACTCCAGATGCTGAGTTCCCTCTTATCTGTGGCGAGAAGGGCGTGTACCACGCACAATTTACTTCTCCAAAGATTGCTGGTGCACACAGCGAGAAGATCGTTGAGCTTGACGGCGGCACCGTACCTAACGCAATTCCAGGTCTTGCAAGCGCACTTGTTCGTGCTGATGCATCTACCTTGGCTGATACTGATTCCATCAAGATTGAGGACGCAGGTGTTGAGGACGATGGCACTAAACTTGCACGCATTAACGCAACAGGTAAGGGTGGACATGCTTCCATGCCTGAGGGAACTGTCAACGCAATTGGCCTACTTGTAACCTATCTGCTTGACAACAATCTCTGCGGAGAGGAAGAGCGCGGCTTCTTGACCTTCTCACAGCAGCTTTGTTCAACTACTGATGGTACTGGTACTGGCATCCAGAGCGCTGACGATAAGTTTGGTCCTCTGACCTGCATCTCTGGTACTATCCGTACCAAGGGCGATGTGTACGTACAGACTATTGACTCTCGCTATCCAACCTCAACCACTGGCGAAGCTATCACTAAGCGCATGACTGAGCTTGGCGAAGATCACGGCTGCACCTTTGAGGTGCTCTCTGATGCAGTACCTTTCTACATTGATCCAAGCTCTCCTGAGATTACTACCCTACTTGATACGTTCCATGAGTATACCGGCAGCAATGAGCAGGCATTTGTTATTGGCGGTGGCACCTATGCACGTCACTTTAAGCGCGCTGTTGCCTTTGGTCCTTATGACAGCAAGGCTGCAAAAGACCTGCCTGAGTGGGTTGGTATGGAGCACGGCCCTGACGAGGGAATCTCTGAAGAGTGGCTCAAGCGTGCACTCAAGATTTACATTGTCAGCATTGCTCGCCTGATGCAGCTTGACCTGTAAAGCTATCAAGCAAAAAATGCTAGCAAAACCCCTGTATCCCATTTGGATACAGGGGTTTTACATGCGGTTGTTTTTAGCACTACATCCGAGAATGAATCTTCTTCCAAAAGCGCAACCCATAGCTATTGGGTAATCCCGCCTCAATACGAACAGCCAAATACAATCCGGAGGCGTTGTAAACCAACTCAAAGATATCTTGACTGGTTACGGCAGGAATGCCCTGCGTTAGTGCCGTAAAGATAATTCTTGCCACGTCAAAGAGAACGATAACGGTAACAGCAAGGATGTACGGTCTAATAAATCGGGCATCGTTTGAACCCTTAAGAGCTAAAAGACCTGCAATAAGAGAAAATGCCGCACCTAGCGTCACCAAGAAAATGGTAAGGATTCCCTGTTGTACAAGAAATTGATTAACGGTTGTCAGGCCAGGCAGATTCACAACCCTAGAAAAATCATGCAATCCAAGCAAAATTAGTACCAGAAAAAGAGCAATACCACTAAACGTAATGGATACCAGCGCAAACAAGTGAAGAACTCGCTGGTGACGAGAGCGCCAATAGGTAGTTCCCACAACGCCTTGATCATGCTCTTTCTTTACTTTATCCGCAAGATTAGAGCAAATTACCACGTATACAATGGTATTGAGCTGGATGAATGGATCCAGGATAATCAAGTCTCCTCTACCCCAAGCCCACAAAATTCCTACCAGAATAATCAAACCAATCAGATAGCACAGGAATCTGTAGGGCTCAACTTTTGATGAGTCCTTGGCTGCACGCAATCCAAATACCGAGGTAACTACTTGCAATACGCCAATAAGCAATACAAACACATAGCCCAGAAATACGTTTTTGCTAAACGTAAAATATACGTGACTAAATTCAAGATTTTCAAAAGGAACCGCTGGCTGTAAACCCAGAACAGTTGAAAAAAGAGATGCTGACGTAGTCAAAACATCTGCTACACCCAAGATAATCAAAACAATTGAAACAATGCGTAAGATATGTTGAGTAGGGGTTCTAGGGACAGTGGCCTTAACTCGATCAGAAGCTGGGCGGTCCAATGGTTCATCCTCGTCTACTACAAGGATTTTCTCGGCTCGCTCTGCTACTGCAGAAACGTTTTCTGCCAGCTCAGACGATGCCTCAGCAACCTTTTTAGAGAGCTCTTCTACTCGTGAACTTTCAGACAGTTTGGAGAGTTCAGCGACAATGTCTTTTTTCTGTTCTGTTGGCACACAAATCCTCTCACTTATCAAAAATGTTCAAATAAATCATAGCATTAGCTACTTTGCTGTGTTAGTATTTGCAGCTGTCTGTGTACCTACATGTATGTAAGGAGGCTTGTTCGATGCTTTTTTAATCTTCTCGTGAACGTGTTACATGTCCACACCACGAGTTTGTCTGACATGTCCCACCACTAATCGAGGAGAACTATGGAATCGAATAAGCTTTTTGCGGAAACACCACCATTTAAATTATTTTTACGAGCAGCAATTCCAGGCGCTATTGCCATGCTTGCTTCAATGCTCTACGACACAGCAGATGGAATCCTTGTTGGGCGCTATCTGGGTCAAGAGTCTTTTGGAGCGGTAACCATTGCCATTCCGCTGGTTATTCTCTGCTTTGCCGTTGCCGATCTTATTGGCGTTGGAGCCTCTGCGGTCATTGCCGTTGAACATGGCAAGAAAAACCACCAAACAGCTAATAACATCTTTACCATAGCCTTTATCATGCTCATAACAACTGGCGTTATCAGCGGTATTTTCTTTTTCTTTTGTGCGCCAAACGTTTTAGCACTTATGGGTGCTCAGGGAAAAATTGCCGAACAAGGAACCATCTACCTGCGCGTATGGACTCTCTTCTTACCAGTTATGTGCATCTCTTATGCCGTTGATAATTTCCTCAAAATCTGTGGAAAAATTAGGCGCTCTACCAGTATTGCCTTTATTTCCGCAATTCTAGGAACCGTACTTGAATATTACTTTTTGGGTGTTTTAGGGCTTTCTGTTGAGTATGCGGCTCTGGGATACTGTATCTCTATTACCTTCTCCTCGCTCTATGGTGTCTGGCCTTTTATTGGCAACAAACAAATTCTTAAATTTGTGAAACCACACTTTAACTGGACACACATCAAAGAAATCTTTGTAAACGGCTTCCCTATCTTTATGCAGAATATCTCAAGCAGGATTTATTCCCTGCTTATGAATGCTGCTCTGCTGAGCCTTGGTGGAGATATTGCCATCGCATCTTATGGCGTGTTGCTCTATTCTGGCGGTCTTATCCAACCGCTCATTTATGGTCAGGCAGACGCCATGCAGCCAGCTATTGGCTATAACTGGGGCGCAAAGAAAAAAGATCGTGTATTGGCTATCGAGAAGTACGTCTTCTCCACAGGTATCATTATTGGCATCTTTGCCTTCTGCCTCTCGTTTTTCTTCTCGGAGTTCTTGGTCAAACTCTACCTGCCAGAAGGAACGCAAGAGCTGCTCAATATGGCCATTCCAGCCCTACGCATCCACGCATTTATCTTCATTTTTAGCTGGATTACCATGTGCACCGAGAGCTTGGCTATTGCGCTAAAGCAAACAAAAATTTCAAATCTTTTGAGCATCTTCATGGCGCTTATCTTCCCCATCAGCTCTCTTATGGTACTAAGGCCATTTGGGTTGAATGCGCTCTGGTACGTCTCAGTTGTGTCCAACATTCTCTCGGCTCTGCTTTCAATTGGCTGCCTCATCCACATCTATCGCAAGCATTTCAAAAACATAAGCAAAGACGGCACAGGCTATGCTTCTGACACACAGGAAGAAGACTCCGAGCTTACAGATGCAGAACTCGTAACGTCCGAGCTCTCCAGTCCAGAAGAACGCCTAGACCCCGAGTCCATCTCACGAGCTCAATAGCACAAGCTGCTACGTTTCGCTCACATCGCGGCAGACATACCCCACACAACAACGTACTCCTCACAAAAACATGGCGAGAAGATCTTCTGATTCCAAGATCTTCTCGCCATACGTACAAGCAGTTATAGAGCGTCTATCTACAGTGCAGCAAGTGCCTGCTCGACGTCATTAACAAGGTCCTCAGTTCCCTCAATGCCGCAGCTCAAACGTACGGTACCTGGAGTAATACCTGCCGCTACAAGCTCCTCGTCGGTAAGCTGACGATGTGTTGAAGAAGCTGGATGCAAACAACAAGAACGAGCATCTGCAACGTGTGTTGCAATAGAGAAGACCTTTAAGTTGCCCAAGAACTTCTCGGCAGCCTCGCGACCGCCAGCAACTTCTACGGCAACTACACCACAAGAACCATTTGGAAGGTACTTCTGAGCTAACTCATAGTACTTATCACCTGGAAGACCTGGATAGCTTACATGTGCAACCTTAGGATTGTTTGCAAGAGCCTCGGCAACTGCCTGGCCATTCTTGCAATGCTGAGCCATACGAACGTGCAGAGACTCAAGACCAAGGTTAAGATAAAACGCACTCTGGGGCGACTGAATAGAACCAAAGTCACGCATAAGCTGAACAGTAGCCTTTGTAATAAAAGCGCCGCCCTTACCAAACGTATCTGTATAGACAAGGTTATGGTACGAAGGATCGGGCTGAGTCAGACCTGGGAACTTGTCCGCATGAGCAGCCCAGTCAAAATTGCCACCATCAACAATAGCACCGCCAACAGCAGCGCCATGACCATCCATGTACTTAGTAGTGGAATGAGTCACAATATCTGCTCCCCACTCAAGAGGACGGCAGTTCACAGGTGTAGCAAACGTATTGTCAATAATCAGAGGCACGCCGTGGTCATGAGCAGCCTTTGCCCAACGCTCAATATCAAGAACAACCAGTGCTGGGTTTGCAACAGTCTCACCAAAGACGCACTTGGTATTTGGCCTGAATGCGGCGTCAATCTCCTCGTCAGTTGCATCTGGCGAGATAAACGTGCACTCCACACCCATCTTCTTAAGGGTGATAGCAAACAGGTTAAAGGTGCCGCCGTAAATAGTGGAAAGCGCAATAAAGTGATCTCCAGCCTCAGCAATGTTAAAGACGGCAAAGAAGTTTGCTGCTTGACCAGAAGACGTCAGCATAGCAGCAGCTCCACCTTCAAGAGCGCAAATCTTTGAAGCTACGTTATCCAGTGTTGGATTTTGAACACGAGAGTAGAAATAACCAGCAGCTTTGAGGTCGAACAACTCTCCAAGCTGCATCGACTCGTCATATTTGAACGTGGTTGATTGAATGATAGGCACTTGCCTTGGCTCACCACAACCAGGCTGATAACCGCCCTGTACGCAGCGAGTCTCGATGCTCTCAGACATAGCATCCTCCCTCATAATCATCATCCACGCC
>CABKMA010000015.1 GCA_902373375.1 uncultured Atopobium sp. | reverse complement strand
AGGTGTCTGACTCTGTAATGGCAATGTAGGGATAGCTCTTATCGTCTTTAAAGTCTACGTTGAAGTACGGGCGATACTGAGCAATAAGATTGCGCTCCAGCACCAAAGCCTCGTGCTCGTTTTCTACTACGATGTAGTCAAAACTGCGTACAACCTGCATCATCAGAGGAATCTTGGCACGATCATCTTGAAGCGTAACGTACTGCCTCATGCGAGCGCGCAGGTTTTTAGCCTTACCTACATAGATAACCTTGCCAGACCCGTCTTTCCAGAGGTAGCAACCTGGATCAGTTGGAACCTGATCAACCTGTTCTCTGATGGATACCAGGTCATCTGAGGGATCGGAAGAAAATGACGGTGCAAGACCTGGTGCTCCCGAAGGCACGTAGTTGGGGTCAAGATTGTTCTGAGAGTTATCTTTGCCGCCTCTGGCACCGCTTTTGGCCATGCTATGACCTTACGCGAGAAACCAGTGAACGAAGCATAACAGACTCTGGTGATTTAAAGAGGATTGCCAAGCCATAGGTAACCAAAACAGCTGGAATACCTGCAAAAATGCAATAAAGAACACCGTAAAGTGCTCGTCCATCTGGTACACCAAGAACAGCGCGCAAGCCCGCCATAATAAGAAGTGCTGCCGCTAATCCTGCAAGGCCAAAAAGGATTGATCGGACAAATGCAAACACCATGGATTTAAGTCCAATCTGGCCAAGGTGCTTACGCAAGCTAATCAACATAATGGTGTCAATAACCGCGTAGAAAATAGCCGAGGTAGTTGCTACAAACATCATGCCAAAGTGAGAAGTACCCACCAGAAGCACCAAAACCTGCACGACAGAACCGAGTGTTGCTGAAACCGCATAGAGCGTCATACGGCGCATAGCAGAACAGACTTTTTGCAGGTACATACCAATGCCGTACAGAGGCAGAGCAAGCGACTGACCAATCAAGAATTGCTGGGTTAACAGCAGCTGATCTTCAGTAAACTTGCTTGCTCCAATAATAGAAACAAGAGGCATCGAGAAAATCATCAGATACATCATGAATGGCACGGTAAAGAAAAGAATCTGGTTGATACCGTGCTTAAAGTCCTTTTTGAACTGATCCATATTTTCTTTTGCCCAGCTATCGGATAGCTCCGTAAAGAGAGCGGTGGTAATAGGAACCGTCAAAATGGAATATGGTAGCGTGTACCAAAGGCGAGCGTACGCCGCAACGGATGCACCAGATGCGGAAACGCTCAGCTGAGAGCTTGTCTGCACCGACATGGTTGCAAACGTGGCAACCACAACAATCAGAGCAGGTGCGCCAATTTTAAGCGTCTCTTTAAGTGCAGGATCTTTGAGGTTAATTCTCCACGAGAGCTTAATTCCCTTGCGTTTAAGTGAGGGAACCTGAATCAGAACCTGAATTAAGACGCCCAGAGGATTTCCCAGTGCAAGAATAAGGAGACCCAGTTCAGGGTTAGTGTTAACTAAGAAGGCATATGCAAAGAACGATGCTGTAGTCACAAAGTTATTAAAAATAGGTGCCGCGGCTGGCCAGAGGTAGTCTCGCTCTGCATTTAAAACGCCAGAGAAAATGGTGGAGAAGCAATACAGCATAACCTCAATAACAAAGAACCTAAAGAAGTACACTGCCAGTGTTGGGTCAAAATCAGCACCTGCCGAGAAGGACTGTGTATACACCACTTCTGCGGCAAAGAAGAATCCTAAAACAGCAACGATTCCAGTTGCAACAACAACAATAGAAAGCAAGTTGGAAGTGTAAGCGTTTGCCTCATCCTGTCCAACCTTCTTCTTAATAGAAAGATATACCGGCAAGAAAGCCGTGGTGAGCATTCCCGCACCAACAAGCTCATAGAGCTGATCAGGAAGGGTATTTGCAATGGAGTAGCAACTTGCAAGAACGGTTGCACCCATTGCAAATGCCTGAGCCCAAGTTCTTAAAAAGCCCGTAATACGACTAATCAGAACAAGCACACTCATCATAGAAGTAGAGCGGCTCAAATCTTTCTGCTTAGAGGAATCCTCTTTATCTGAAGACTCTCCTGAAAATTGCATATGTTTGGGCTGATATGCCACTAGTGCACCTCGCGAACAATATCTGCAAACGTAGCCGATACAAATGAAGCCAAATCTTCTGGAGAAAGTGTCAAACTGAGTCCACGCTTTCCACCAGAAATATGAATGAGCTCAAAAAGCTGAGCGGTCTCGTCAATTATAGTGGGAAACTGTCTCTTCATACCAACGGGAGTGCAGCCACCACGCACATAACCCGTTAAACCCTCAAGCTCTTTAACAGGCAACATAGAAAGATTCTTTTGACCTGAGGCAGCTGCGGCCTTTTTAAGATCAAGCTCTTGGTCTACAGGAATACAGCACACCACATGCTCCCCGCTTGAAGACACGCAGACAAGCGTTTTGAATGCAGCGTCTGGATCTTCTCCAAGCATCTCTGCAATATGAGTTCCTAGCTCACCAGAAGGGACGTCTTTGTCTACCTCATAAGACTGAAACTCGTAAGCAATGCCGGCAGCATCAAGCTCCCTCATGGCATTTGTCTTTTGAACCTTTGCCGTTTTTCTCGCCATGTTATGCGCGCTTCTTCTGAGCTTTTTTCTCTGCAGCTAGACGTGCATTATCTCGGTCAAGAATCTCTTTGAGGAACTTGCCCGTGTGGCTTTCTGGTGTAGCAGCAACCTTTTCTGGAGTACCGGAAACTACTACCGTTCCTCCACCGTCACCGCCTTCTGGGCCCATATCAATAATACGGTCAGCCATCTTAATGACATCCAGGTTGTGCTCAATAACAAGAACGGTGTTACCCGCATCAACAAGACGCTCAAGAACAACAATAAGCTGTCTGACATCCTCAAAATGAAGACCAGTTGTAGGCTCATCCAAAATATAAAGGGTTTTACCAGTTTGCTGACGGTGAAGCTCTTTTGCCAGCTTGACGCGCTGCGCCTCGCCACCAGAGAGCGTAGTTGCTGGCTGACCAAGGTGAATATATCCAAGGCCAACGTCATGAAGGGTCTGCAATTTGTTCTTAATACGAGGAATGTTTGCAAAGAACGCAAGCGCCTCATGAACGGTCATTTCAAGAACGTCAGAGACAGACTTACCGTGATAGAGAATCTCGAGCGTCTCGCGGTTGTAACGCTTGCCATGGCAAACCTCACAGGGCACATAGACATCAGGCAGGAAGTTCATCTCAATCTTGATCTGACCGTCGCCCTTGCAAGCCTCACAGCGGCCACCTTGAACGTTAAAGGAAAAGCGACCGGCTGAGTAGCCGCGAGCACGGGATTCTGGCACTGAAGCGTACAGTGCACGCAGGTCATCCCAAAGGCCAATATAGGTTGCTGGGTTAGAACGAGGCGTTCTACCAATAGGACTCTGGTCAATATCAATGACCTTATCGATAAGATCGACGCCTTCAAGCTTTTTATACTCTCCCACCACGCGCTTTGAATGCTGAACTGCGTTGGTAAGAGCTGGAGCAAGGGTATCGGTAACCAAGGAAGACTTGCCAGAGCCAGAAACGCCCGTGACTACTGTCAACGTGCCCAGCTCAATTGAGGCGGAAACGTTCTTGAGGTTATTAGCGCTAGCTCCTGTAATCTTGATTTTTCCACGACCAGGCTTACGACGGGTATCCGGCAGTTTGATCTGCTTCTTTCCCGTGAGATACGCACCTGTGATGGAATCAGGGTTTTTAATAATCTCTTCTGGGGTTCCCGCAGCAACAACGTGACCACCAAGCTCACCGGCGCCTGGACCCATATCAATAACATAGTCAGCTGCACGAATGGTATCTTCATCATGTTCAACAACAAGTACGGTATTACCACGGTCTCTAAGCTGCTTAAGAGTCTCAATGAGGCGGTTGTTATCTCTTTGGTGAAGACCAATGGAAGGCTCGTCCAAAATGTAAAGGACGCCCATAAGGCCGGCACCAATCTGAGTTGCTAGGCGAATACGCTGGGCTTCTCCACCAGAAAGTGATGCTGCCGCACGAGAAAGTGTAAGGTAGTCTAAGCCAACGTTTACCAAGAACTGTAGCCTTGCCACAATCTCTTTGACAATAGGACCTGCAATAACCTTCTGACGATCAGTAATAGTCAGCTGCTTGAAAAACTCCAAAGACTCTTTGCAGGAAAGTTCACAGACCTCCCAAATATTCTTCTGTCCAACCGTAACGGAAAGAATCTCTGGCTTTAGGCGGGCACCATGGCAGGTAGTGCAGGGCATCTCGCGAATATATTTCTCAAGATGCGTCTTCATATTTTCTGAGGTGGTCTCTTGATACTTATCAAAAAGAATCTTTCTGACGCCAGAGAAGGTGGTAAACCAGTGCGTATTGCGACCATCGCGCGTTTTGTAGTCAACGCGAATCTTAGTTGAACCAAGGCCGCCAAGAAGAGCGTCTTGCACCTTCTTAGGCAGCTTTTCCCAAGGTGTTGTATCAGACACGTCAAAATGCTTGCAGACTGCAGACAGAATCTGAGGATAGTAATTTGAGTGACCAAAGAGGCTTCCAAAAACACCTTCAGAGACAGACAGTTTTGGATCAGCAATGAGTGCTGCTGCATCAATAATTTTACGAGTTCCCAGACCATCGCAGTCTGGGCAGGCACCGTAAGGAGCGTTGAACGAGAAATCACGAGGTTGAAGGTCATCCATAGAGTGACCGTGAATAGGACAAGCAAGTGCCAATGAGTACTGTAGGAGCTCTTCTGGCATAGTCTCTGGATTGGACTTATCAGCCAAAAGCAATATGCTTACCTTGCCCTGGGCAAGTTTAGTTGCCTGTTCAACTCCCTCAACAATGCGGCCCAAGGAATCAGGGCGGATGACAATACGGTCTACAACCACTTCAATATCATGCTTGAGCGTTTTGCCTAGCGTGATCTCTTCATCAAGTTCACGTACAACGCCATCAACACGAACGCGAGAAAATCCTTCTTTGCGCAGGTCTTCAAAGAGTTTGACGTACTCACCCTTACGACCCAACACAACAGGAGCCAGGACATAGGCTCTGCGCCCTTGACCAGCCTCAAGGATTTTATCGGCAACTTGATCTGTTGTCTGACGCTCAATAACGCGACCGCACTCAGGGCAGTGAGGAGTACCCATACGAGCGTACAAAAGACGCAGATAGTCGTAGATTTCTGTAACGGTACCTACCGTAGAGCGAGGGTTTCTAGAGGTTGTCTTCTGGTCAATAGATACAGCTGGAGAAAGACCATCAATAGAGTCAAGGTCTGGCTTATCCATCTGTCCCAAGAACTGACGGGCATAGCTGGACAAGGACTCAACGTAGCGGCGCTGTCCTTCTGCATAGATTGTGTCAAAGGCAAGGCTCGACTTACCCGAACCAGAAAGTCCCGTAATAACTACCAGCTGATCACGAGGGATATCAATATCAACGTCTTGCAGGTTGTGCTCTCGTGCACCGCGGATAGCAATTTTGCTTGAAGCCATAGTTCCTCACATAACCAGTTTGACATGCGAGTTTCTAATGAAACAACTAACGTCAAACAATAGAAAACAACATCAGTACACACTGATGTTGTTTGTGCGTACTGATGTTCTAGTATACCCAAGATAATGCTGCTAAAACATGACGAGCATGTCTTCTTACTTAACGCGAACCTTCATCACAGCTTTTTTGAGCATTAAGCCAGATTTCTCCAACGTGCAGCCTGGTTTATGGGCATCCGATGGAGGTGTCACCAAAAAATCACCTGCATGTAAAGTGACCCAAGTCTCTTCTCCAGGATTGGTATAGACGCCAAAATCAGCGTCATAATTGAATCCACCTTTAAGAACACACTGCTCAAGAGGGGCAACGGCAATACTTTCAGTGCCGGAAATAACTACGTGAATATCAGCATAAACTTTGTGCGCCTCATAGTCCTTCTCGCTAGGAAGAGCAGGTTCAAACTCCATAACGTTTATAAAAACGTTATCTCCATCAATTTCTGTCTTTCCTAAAGGAAGCTCGTCTAGATTGTAAGTTTTTAAAAACTCCGCAGCACAAGCCATATATTTCTGACCAAAGTCATTCTCAGATAAATTTTTAATTGACGAGAAAATCATGTGAACCTCCTACGTTCAGCTAAAGTACGCCAAAAAGATTATAGCTATCTCGATTGCCATAAACTTCTATGGGTAGAATTAAGTTGTTACTGCATACAACTGCTACATAAGGAGAGATATGGCAGACGTAGATATTGATCGCGAGGCGCTTCGTAAAGAAGTTGACGCTGCACTTCACGGCAAAAAGAAAGAGCCCCAGCCACCCACCGGCTTTGAACTCAATCAGCACTCAAGCGTCAAGCACGTTATTGGTGTTGTTTCCGGCAAAGGCGGCGTTGGTAAATCTTTTGTCACCGGCATCCTTGCCACTAACCTTGCTCGCGCAGGAAAACGTGTTGGTATTCTTGACGGCGATATTACCGGTCCTTCAATTCCTCGCATGTTTGGCATCTCTGACGAGCGCTCTTACGGTGTTGAGGAGCAGCTTATTCCTATTGAGGATGCAAACGGTATCAAAATTATGAGCGCTAACCTGGTGCTCCAAAACGAGACTGACCCAGTTCTTTGGAGAGGTCCTGTTGTTGCTGGTGCTATTCAGCAGTTCTACAGCCAGTGCAACTGGGGCGACCTTGATTACCTGCTCATTGATATGCCTCCTGGAACAGGCGATGTTGCGCTGACGGTATTTCAATCCCTTCCTGTTGAGGGCGTTGTGATTGTTTCTTCTCCACAAGATCTTGTCCAGATGGTTGTAGGCAAGGCGGTTCGCATGGCAGAAATGATGCATGTACCTGTACTTGGTTTAATTGAGAACATGGCATATATCACCTGCCCTCATTGCGACGAGCACATTGAACCTTACGGCCCATCAAAGCTTGCCGAAACTGCAGCAGCATTTAACCTCAAGCCTTTGGGGCAGCTTCCTATGGATGCAACTTTTGCGCAGATTGCCGATAAGGGAACCTTTAGCACCGAGCTTCCTGAAGGTCTTGTTCCTGACGCTACACAAAGCGTTCTTGACCTGTAAGTTCTAGAAGATAGTACTTACACAACACATAAGGTAATTCTTACTATGGCTCAAACAACGCGCATTAAAGAACGACAAGCAGCACAGGCTCAGCGTATTAAGCAAGCTCAGACGTTCCTAGTGCCAGAAAACATTGATGTAGCAATTCTGGGTGGCGGCGCAGCAGGGCTCTGCGCTGCCATCACTGCTGCTGAAGCTCTTGGTACCAATAAGCGCGTTGTTATCTTTGAAAAAACACTGGAAAGCGGCAGAACCATCCTGGCAACAGGTGGTGGTCGTTGTAACTTTACCAATGCTGATTTAAGCTTTGAAAATTTCTCTCATCCAGAGTTTGTTCAGGCTGTTTGCAAGAGTAAGGACACCTTCCTTGCAGACATTCTCTCCTTCTTTAGGACCAGCGGCCTCGCGTGGGCAACTGAAGATGAGGGCAGAATGTACCCTCTTACCAGGAGCGCAAGCTCCATTCAGTCACTGTTGCTCAGACGAGCCCAAAAAACCGGCGTGCAGTTTGCTTTGGGACGAGAAGTAACATCAGTCAAATCTCAAAACAACGGCTTTACCATTGGCTTCCAAGAATGTTTTGGTGGCGAGAATACCCATGAGGTCCGTGCTTCATCGGTAGTTCTAGCTTCTGGTGGACTCACAAACACAAAACTTGCAGAAAGCCTTCAGCTGCAGGCCACCTCGCTGCGACCTGGACTCTGCGCACTTACCTGCACTCCTCAACCTCCAGCAAGTCTGGATGGAAAGCGCGTCCGTGCTCACGCAGCGCTTTTAAGAGACGGAAGTGTGCTCAAACAGGAATCAGGCGAGTTGCTCTTTAGACCATTTGGACTCTCGGGAATCATGATTTTCAACTTATCTCGCACCGCTCTTCCAGGCGATGTGCTTGAGATTGACCTTCTCCCCCAGCTTACCGAAGAAGAAGTTGTAGCCGCAGAAGAAGCTCACACTACTGACGGTCTTCTGGACCCACAGATTGCCGCCTATCTAGGCACCAATGACTCTGTTAGAACCACGGTTACCAAAGCTCACAAAATGACTTTTACCGTTACAGGAGCGTCCACCAAAGTTGTCCCACAGGTTTGTGTTGGCGGAATTTCCATCAATCAAGTGGACCCAAGCACGCTTGAGACGTGTGGCGTTCCATGTCTGTTTATTGCAGGAGAAGCCCTTGATATTGACGCGCAGTGTGGAGGATTTAATCTCTCGTGGGCCTGGAAAAGCGGCATGATTGCTGGTCTAGCTGCCGCAAAACGCACTTGTCAAAAAATACACCTTTAGAAGAGGACGTCTAACATGCTGGAAGTATCAAACATTAAAGTCCATGTTGCCCCTCTTCGTAAGCATCCCACTAAAGAATCAAAGGTGGGATTTGATGCGCTGCTTCGCACACTCCGAGTCTCTGTGGATGAGGTTACCTCATATGAACTACATAAACGCTCAATTGATGCACGTAAAAGGAATGACATTGTTCTTATCCTCACCTACCACGTAAACCTTAAAGGTGGGCCTGCAGCGGAGCAAAAACTACTGAGCAAGATTCAAGGTAAACCTGCAGCAAAGCATATCAAGCTTGCAGAGCCAAATATGTTTGCACTCCCCAAAGCCACAAAACCTGCTCCTTCAGAGAACCGTCCCGTTGTTGTAGGAGCTGGATGTGCAGGCTTGTTCTGTGCGCTTACGCTTGCCAGAGCAGGTCTTACTCCCCTGCTTATTGAGCGAGGCGATGACGCAACAAGAAGAACCGTAGCAGTAGAGCATCACAACCAAACAGGTCAACTTGATCTTGAGAGCAACATCCAGTTTGGCCTTGGTGGTGCTGGTACGTTTTCTGATGGAAAACTCAACACGGGCACCAAAAGTGCTTCTCATCGCTTTATTCTTGAAACTTTTGTTAAAGCAGGCGCACAGAAAAACATTTTGTGGGATGCAAAACCTCATGTAGGAAGCGATGTTCTTCCTGCTGTTGTGACCAATATTGTCACAATGATTGAAGACGCAGGCGGAACCGTTGCATTTAGGACAAAGCTCACCTCCCTAGAGCGAGACTCAGACGGCTCTCTTTCTGCACTTCAGGTTGAGAAGACCAATCCAGATGGTTCAACTCAAACAGAAACTATAAAAACGCACACTATGATTCTTGCGACTGGACATTCAAGTAGAGATACGTACGTCATGCTCAAAGACAAAGGCATCTCTATGGAGAGAAAGACCTTTGCTATGGGCATGCGAATTGAGCATCTTCAGTCGCAAATCAATAAATCACTGTACGGTCCCGAAGCAACCAATCCCGTACTGGGAGCAGCTCCTTACAAACTTTCTGTTCATCTTCCCTCTGGTAGAAGTGCCTTCTCGTTCTGCATGTGTCCTGGTGGCTATGTCGTTTCTGCAGCTAGCGAGAAAGGCGGCGTAGTCACAAATGGTATGAGCCTGTCTGACCGCGCGGGCAAAAACGCCAACTCTGGTTTCTTGGCTAACGTTTATCCAGAGGATCTTCCGGGAGACGACATACTTGCTGGAATTGAGTTGCAACGCTCTTGTGAACAGGCAGCTTATAAAGCAGGCGGAGGCGCTTATGTTGCTCCAGCCCAGCTTGTTGGCGACTTCCTAAACAAAAAAGCTTCTTCTGGACCTCGTTCCGTAAAACCAACGTATCCACGTGGTGTTACCTGGGCCTCACTTGAAGACTGTCTGCCACCCTACATCTTACAAACCTTGCGAGAAGCCCTTCCGGTTATGGATAAAAAGCTTCATGGTTTTGCTCATCCTGATGCTGTCCTTACGGGTGTTGAAACAAGATCAAGCTCTCCTGTAAGAATTACCCGCGATGAAACAGGACAAAGCGTCAACACACCAGGAATATGGCCTGTAGGTGAAGGCGCTGGCTATGCGGGAGGTATCATGAGTGCGGCTGCAGACGGTATTAGGATGGCTGAGCTTGTAGTAGAGCACTACAACAACGCTTAGTGCTTGCCTCTATAGCGTCTGCGAGTTGCGTGAGCACTACCCTTTCTAGCTCCTGTTTTAAGCCTCTTGATAACATCATCTGATGTAGTGCCTTCAAGCTGGCTTCTAATGGCTACAATTTGATCTCTGAGCTCTGCTGCATGTTCATAATCCATTGACGCAGAAGCTTCTGCCATCTCTGCTTCCATACCAGAAAGCATAGCCTCAACCTCTGAGCGCGGAAGATTTTGAAGCTCTTCAGCAAGCAACTCTGCAGGCATCTCAAGAATTGATTCTTGCTGTTCTTCAAGCGAATCTTCGTCATCAGAGGCAGTATAAAACTCTCCGTTTTTGCGCTTACGCTTATCAACGTTTTCTGAAGCTTCAGCAATAAAGCCTGCAATATCCGTAATGGATTTCTTAACGGTCTTAGGTACAATACCGTGCTCTTTGTTAAACGCTTCCTGAATTTCTCGACGCCTTTTTGTCTCATCTATAGCAATGCGCATAGAATCAGTAATCTTATCGGCATACATAATGACCTGGCCAGAAGCGTTTCTAGCTGCTCTACCCATAGTCTGAATAAGAGATCTTCTGTTTCTTAAAAAGCCCTCTTTATCTGCATCCAGTATGGCAACAAGAGAAACCTCTGGAATATCAAGTCCTTCTCGCAAAAGGTTAATTCCAACCAGTACATCAATCTTTCCCTGGCGCAAATCTCTAATGATTTCTACGCGGTCAAGCGTGGCCGTATCCGAGTGCATATAGTTGACTTTAATGCCCTCATCTAGCAGGTGATCTGTAAGATCTTCTGCCATACGCTTAGTCAGCGTAGTAACAAGAACGCGCTCTTTTTTTGCTACTCTCTCTTTGACCTCTGAAATAAGGTCATCAATCTGACCCCTTACTGGTCTGACATCAATCTTTGGATCTAGAAGGCCAGTTGGACGAATAATCTGCTCAACCTGTTGCTGAGCGACCGTCTCTTCATAATCTCCAGGAGTTGCTGAGACGTAAATAAACTGCGGAATACGTCCCTCAAACTCGTCAAATCTGAGAGGTCTGTTATCAAGTGCAGAAGGAAGTCTAAAACCGTGATCTACCAATGTAACTTTACGAGACCTATCACCCTCATACATACCTCTAATTTGAGGAACAGTAACGTGCGACTCATCGATAATGCAGATCATATCTTTAGGGAAATAATCAATGAGCGTATAGGGAGGCTCACCTGGAGCTCGACCATCCAAATGGCGTGAGTAGTTCTCAATGCCATTACAGTAACCCATAGTTTCAAGCATCTCTAAGTCATAGTTAGTTCTCTGAGCAAGACGCTGTGCTTCTAGTAATTTATCGTTTTCTTTAAGTTCTTTAACACGAGCCTCCATCTCTTCAGAGATGGTTGTCAGTGCATGGGTAATTTTTGGA
This sequence comes from uncultured Atopobium sp., assembly GCA_902373375.1. GTDB lineage: Bacteria > Actinomycetota > Coriobacteriia > Coriobacteriales > Atopobiaceae > Lancefieldella. The sequence continues at coordinate 13,206 of CABKMA010000015.1, read as the reverse complement.
CGCTCAGTAACATAGTGAGATGCTGGCCAAATTGGAATAGCATCAAACTCTCTTAGCACTTCTCCCGTTACATTGCTAACCTCTGAAATGCTTTCTACTTCATCACCAAAAAACTCAATACGCAGCGGATTTTCTGCATATGGCGGAAACACATCAACGACATCTCCGCGAACCCTAAACATACCACGCTGCAGATCGTAATCATTTCTATCGTATTGAACATCAATAAGATCTTTAATAAAATCATCGCGCTCAAGAGGAACAGATTTATCTACATTAGGTGCGAGACCTGCATAATCTTGAGGACTACCAATACCATAAATACACGATACCGATGCAACAACAATGACATCGCGCCTAGATAAAAGCGATGAGGTTGCTTGGTGGCGGAGCTTTTCTACCTCTTCATTGATGGAAGCATCTTTTTCTATGTAGGTATCTGACTGTGGAACATATGCTTCTGGCTGGTAATAGTCATAGTACGAGACAAAGTACACAACAGCGTTGTTAGGAAAAAGCTCCTTCATCTCTGAAGCAACCTGAGCAGCCAGGGTTTTATTGGGCTCCATAATGAGTGTGGGGCGATTGAGTTTCTCTATAGTCTTAGCCATGGAAAAGGTCTTACCCGAGCCCGTAACACCTAAGAGCGTTTGATACCTAAGCCCATCTTCAATTCCTTGGGCAAGCTTTTCTATTGCCTGTGGCTGATCACCTGCAGGCTCAAAGGGAGACACTACCTGAAGCTTTTCTTCTCCTGCTTCACGACCAAATCGGCGCAGTTCAGCGCCTAAGTATTCTTTATGTTGATCTTCAGCACGAGATGCATCCATGAGATTCTCCTTTTCTTGTGAAAGTAGTATACCCCACTTCCTAAAACTGAAACATTTGTTCTATACTATTTGTAAATTGCAGTATAGTTTCAAAGCATGTCGGGTAGTAAATACATTATCCATATGCGTTAAACTAGCATTTAAATAAACAAGTTGCATCAGATAAAGGAGATACCTTGGGCGTCTCAAATCTTTTCTCGCTAAATAAAGCTTCAAAGCAATCTCAGGGTTCCACCCTAGAGAATATTTTGTTGCGCTCAAATAATGTCATTGCCTCTCTTAAAGACCTTGTTGCAAACAATCAAATTACAGATGCAGGCCTTCAAGAGATGCTGTTGCGCTCTAAAAATCTCGAGAATACCAATCTGCCCAAGGGTGATGTTCATAAACTTGATAGAACGGGTCGTTGGTGGTTTAACGCCAATACTCTGGACTGCGCGCCAGAAGACTACGATGCCTTTATTGCAACTGAGGCAATCCTCAACATTTCACAAGACGTTGAGATTCTAAAAAATACTCATGCTTCTGAAACTGATCTCCAGCTTGTTCGCACTACCCTCTCGCAGGTGGCAAGTATCATGCCCAAGTCAGCTTCTTTTTCTGAGCAAGTTGCTCCTTTTAGTGGTAACGCTGATGGCAGCTCAGACTGGATGAAGCGTCTCTGGTTTGCCAACTATGTCGAAAATACGCCCTTCCCTTTTAGGATGGTATATAACTTCTCCTACAATCCGCAGCTTGATATTTTGGTATTTGAGTTTTTTGTAGCTCGTCCTCGCTGCTTTAGTTTCTTATCTGCAGAACATGCTGAGCAAATCGCAGCAGCTCGTGCTTACGCACTGCGTACTTCTCTTTGTGTGGCTCGTATGGCTCTTCAGAGCTGCAAAATCTCTCGCGTCTGCATCAATGGAAGCTTGCGTGGAGAAGACCATATTGTCCTATCTATGGACTTAAACGAGGCTTCTCTAGCTCGCCTCTTTCCTGCTGCAGCAAATACTCAAATTGATGGCAACGGCTTCCCACAAGACCCAGCGCTCAAAGTTTCTTTTGACTCTGAAGGTTGGTTCAGTGAAGTTGAACCCTTCATGAAGCCAACGGATGAGTGGGTTTCTCCTCGCAACTTCTTTGAGATGCCAGACCTTTCTGATCGCCCCTGTTCTCCAGCAGTTACCGCTGTTTGCGCTGCTCAAAAGGTAAGTGATTTTGGATACTCTGAGGCATCTCATCGCATCAGACTTTGGAACACTACTCTCAACAACATTCCAAAAGATGCTTCTACTGCAGACGTGGTTGGAAAATTTGAAGAAGCAAAAGCTTCAACTTCTGATATTTACGCCATTGAAGGCTTTGATAGAGTCATCCATGGTCTGGTCGAGGGCACCATCGATTTCTCGGATAGAAGAACTATGGCCGAGAAATTCCTCTTTGGCTCACCTCTTAACAAAACGCTTGAGACCATAAAAAACATCATGGATGGAGAGCCAGATGCTGAGGCTCTTGAGAAGACACTTACAGAGCTTGAGTCCCAGGTTTCACCAACCCTAGATATGGGTCTCTACCTGGATGATTCTGATTCTATCTACAGATATTTTGATTCCCTCTCTGAGCGTGTAGCTTATAACCTTGCATTCCCACATGAGCCAAGAAAACTGGTACTTATTCCAGATACATATTTTATGTCTTTGTCTAGAATGGCTCGCGCCTACAACCTACTGGAACAGCCAGAAAAAGCAGAACGTTATGCACAAGAAGCCCACAGAATCTCTCCTCTGGGAATTGATGCAACGCTGTTATTGGTAAGAACATTAGAAGATCAGTCAAAGATTTTTGAGGCCACAAAGCTGCTCAAAGACCTTATCGCACACATTTTCTCTAGCTCAGATGTTGCCCTTATATATTATCGCCTAGCGTATATGGAGTGGAAATTGGGACGCTCTGATCTCTGTGCAGCTTGCTATCAAATGGCAATACTTATCGGTGGCAGTGTTGCTCAACCTGCAAAAGAAGAGCTTGAAGACCTTCTTAAGGCAGACAGTTCTGTCAAGAAACTAGATACCCCCCAAGAGGTGTTCTCGTTCCTTGAGCAAAATGGTGTTCCTATCTTTGACCAAAAAGCTACGTTTAATAAGGCAGTTGCTATTGCCAGCGCCTGCGTTAACGACGGCATCTACTGTGTTGGTCAGAACATGCTCAAGAACTGCCTTGAAATTACATTTGACGATGCAGCTGCCAAAGTAGAGAGTTCATTGAGAACGCCCTTCTAGAAGCCGCATGCGTAAGCTATAGCTTATTGCTCTGGCAGTTGGTTGAGCCGAGCGTTTAACCAGATCTCTACTTGTGCTTTAAGCTCATCTAGGCCTTCAGAGTTCACAAACACCGTATCCGCCTGATCACGTAAGTATGTATCAGAAGGCTGATGCGCCATACGCTGCTCAAACTCTTGGCGAGAAGATCCCCGCTGTTCAGCGCGCTCTGCTCTAAGCTCTAAAGGTGCTACAACAACGACTACTTCATCGGCTAACTCAAGTAAGTCTTCAACGCGGTCGAGTAGCGGAACCTCCACAAAACAGAACCGAGCATCTGCAACGGGAGCCTCTTTTATCAGAAATTGACGCATATATTCCCTGATAAAAGGCATTTCAAGTTCTTCTAAGAGTTCCGCTGATTCGCTGTTAGCAAAAGCCCTTAGACCCAGTTCCCGCCTATTAATTTCATGAGTAACAGGGTCTAACAAATCGTTTCCAAAAGCTTCTGCCACGCGATAGGTGCATTCACATCCAGGACGCAAAAGCTTTCTAGAAACTTCATCAAGGTCAAAGCGCAGACCACCTGCCGCTTCGAACATTTTAGAAACAGTTGACTTACCCGACGCCATTCCGCCGGCAAGAATTACCTTGTACATGTAGCTCACTCCTATAGCTGCAGTGACGTATAAGAGCCTAGCAGTTTTACTTCTTCAGGAGTATGAGTTACCCAAATTACAACTTTTGATTCAATGAACGGCTTAACAAAGGCAGTGACCTGCTGTTTAAGTACATCGTCTAATCCCTTGAGCGGTTCATCAAAGAGCATGATGTCTGCATCAGCAAAAAGAGTGCGTAAAAGAGCAACGCGTCTCTTTTGTCCACCAGAAAGCTCTTTAACTGGCTTATTTTCTGTACCTTCGAGTCCCACCCCACAAAGGGCCTCTTTAATACGCCCTCGTGCGCTTTGTTTTTGCTCCTGTGTGTATTTAGGCAGAGCAAGCATAATATTTGCTGCAACGCTCAAATTTTCCAGAAGCCTATCTTCTTGAAACATCATGACTGTTTTAGCTTGAGGAGATATAAATACTGTGCCTGAATCAGCTGTTTCAAGGCCACAAAGAATACGAAGAAGTGTTGTTTTACCTGCTCCAGAAGGCTCAGAAAGCACATACACTTTCCTATCAAACTGGTAGGAAAGGCCATCAAGCACTACCGTATCACCAAACGATTTAGAGATATTTTTTACCTCAAGCAAATACCCAGATGTATTTAAAGAATTTGCTGTTTTCATACTCATGAGCAGCTCTTTTCTAGCCTTGCAGCAACCCATGACACTAACCGCATCACGATCTTCTCGCCAAGTGCACTCATCACAATAACCACAAGCGTCCACGCAAAAAGGGCTGGCGTATCTAGGTACACCTTGGCGTTATAGAGGTGTTCACCAATGGAAAATGCGGGAAGACCAATGACCTCAGCGGCAATTCCTGACTTCCAACAAAATCCCATAGCAAGTGAGGTTGCTGTTTTAAGTGAGGGCATGAGTTGAGACAAATAAATTGCCTTAATACGCCGCCATCCGTAAATTTGATACACATCAGCCATCTCAATAAGCTGCTGGTCGGTGCCAAGAAGGCCCTCAAGTACCGCTATGTAGATGATAGGAAGAGCCATCAAAAATGAAATCGAAATTGAGAGATAGGGTGTACGAACCCAAATAAGGAGCAAAATGACAAATGACGCCACAGGAATTGACTTAATTGTAGAAATGAGTGGCTCAAACAAAATCTTAATTGGCTTGTACTTAAAACTCAAAAATGCCAGCAAAGAGCCAACCGTAAAGGCAAGCGCTCCACCCGCAAAAATGCGCAAAAGAGAAAGGCCAATAGAAACCCAAAATTCACGTTGTTGAACGAGCGAGAAAAGCGTCTGAATGGTTTGAATGGGTGAAGTTAAAACAATATCTTGATTTATGGCAACTGCAGCTACCTGCCATATGGAAAGCCAAAACACCAGGGCACCTAAACGAACACCCCAGCTAGAAGTGATTGTGCGAACAGTCTGCGTGCTGTAAGCGCGACCCGCACTTTGGACCTGACTGTTTTTCTCGGCAGAAAAATCTGCCGAGGCAACACCTTCTTCGGTGTCACCTCGGAGAGAAATACTATCTTTTATGTGCGGATTATGCGCCAAAGTAGAAATCGTCTCCAGGAACCTGTCCGCCTACTGATTGAGGATTAGCCTCAGCCAAAATACCTAAATAGCTTGAAAGCGCAGACTTCATATCTGAGCCATCAATATAGGTAATATTACACTTAGGAAGCGCAACCTTGGCAACAGGCTCTGGAACAATACCGTATTTGCCCACAAGTGTGGCGGCATCGTCAGGATGGTCAACCGCAAAGGCGACAGAGTCTTTGTAGTGAGAAAGTAGCGCTGTCACAGCATCTGGAGAATCTGAGATGAGCTTTGAAGAAATAATAGTCACGCCTGCAATAAGCTTGCTCTGAGGATTGACTGCCTCCCACTCAGCTCCAAGGTCAATAGCAATACGAATCTGACTGTTCTTGGTTTGTGCCACCGTAACAAATGGCTGCGGAAGTAACGCAATTCCTTCTGGATCTTGGGCTAGAGCAGCAACGCACTCAGTATGCTCGCTCTTCCACTCTACCTGGACATCCTCTCCAAGTTTCATACCATTTTTGCTCAGTAGATAAGACAGAGCGTACTCTGGAACAGCGCCCTTACCAGAGGCGTAAAGCGTCTTTCCCTTGAGGTCAGAAAGCTTAGAGAGAGTGTTTCCTGTCTCAACAATATAAAGAACATTCAACACGTTAATGCAAGCTACCTTATAGGCGCCCTTGGTCTTGTTAAAAAGTGTAGCTGCAAGGTTGGCAGGAATAGACGCAACATCAACATCATTTTGAGCAACCTTAGCAACAACTTGATCGGGAGCATCCAAAATCTCAAACGAATAATTGTTATCGGTAATATTTTGCGCCTCAACCTCGCTCATGAACTTAACTAAGCCCATAGCAGTAGGTCCTTTAAGCGTTGCTACCTTTACCGAAACAGGATCAGATTTCTTTGTCTCATCTTTTGTAGCATTCTGAGACTTCTCTTGATTTGCTCCCTTGCAGCCAAACAGTGCTGTAGCTGGAATAAGACTTGCAAGCTTAAGGAACGAACGTCTATCCATGAATTACTCCTGACTCAAGAAGTTAACTAAGGCTACCTTATCACGTCTACAGCAAAATTCACACGATATACAGTATTCCTCGCAAACTCTTTACTGCATCCATAAGGGCAAAATACGCCTATGGCGAGAAAAACTAGTTCTTCTCGCCATATCCAAGAACGTAAGCGCGGCACAAATTCTCGGTACCAATGATTGCGTCAATATGGCAACGCTCGCGACCATGAGTGTTAAGACATGCTGGACCAAATGCGCCACTCTTAAGATCATTGCCAGAGAAATACGCAGCGTTTGCGTCAGTTGAGAAATGGAAAGCAACCTGCTGATTCCACTTCTCTGGCTCAACAACCTCCTGCGCACACGCAATAAGCTTATTGGAGACTTCCCAATCGTAAGGCGAGCGAATATCAGAAACAATAATACCTACGTGGTGCTCGTTTGAATTGTAGTCGGGACCAATAAGGGTAATATCCAGCGATACGTACTCGTCTACTTCAACAGGTAAGAATGCGCCGCCGTGGCCAATCTCCTCATACATTGGGAATGCAAACAGCGTGTTGTAAAGGGGTTTCTCGCCAGACTGTGCAAGCCAGCGAAGCGTGTGAAGCTGTGCTGCTACGCAAGCTTTATCATCGATAAAGCGAGAAACCATATAGCCGTTGTCATACATCTCAAAATGAGGGTCAATAGCAACAACTGCACCCTCAGAGACACCCAGTGCGCGAGCTTGCTCAGCAGAAGAAACATCAGCAATAAGCGAGATGGACATGTTGTCCTCATTGCGCTCCATAGTTCTGGCGTCTTCAAAGACATGAACGGAGTGATGGTTGCAGATTACCTGGCCGTCAACGACAGAGCCATCTCTGCAGACAACATGGCAGGTCTCGCCCTCAATACTGTGGTAGTTGATGCCACCCAGCTGGCGGACACGCAGTGTACCGTCTGAGTTAAAGCCGCGAACAATCAGGCCAATGGTATCAAGGTGAGCATTAACGCCAACGGTCTTGCTGGTATCTTTACCTTCTACCAGGACATATGCCGTAGCTTTGTTGTCAATTTGAAGTTCATAGCCCGCCTCAGCAACCAGCTCACGCAGCAACTCATGGATGCGCTCGTAGTAGCCAACAGGGCTATCGCACTCAACAAGCTTCTTTGTAGTATCAATCAAATACTGTGTGTCAGTCTCAAAATGAGTCATGAATCTCTCCTAGTTTTGTGGGTGGGTGTAGAGCTCTACCAGGTGCTCAAGCATATCAACCATGCCCTCAAGTTCTGGGACAGGTACAAACTCTCTGACGCCGTGAGCATTGTAGTAGCAGGCAGAAAGATTAGCGCAAGGGAATCCTCTGAAGGAAAGCTGAGATCCATCGGTACCACCGCGCATTGGAATACAGGTCATCTCTACACCGACCTTCTCGTATGCTGTGCGAGCGTTCTCGATTAAATGCGCATACTCAGGCTTCAAGACAATATCAGCCAGGTTGTGATACTGATCGTGAATCTCAACGGAGAGTACCTCAGAGCCAATCTGCTTGTTTACATACGCTGCCGCGTCAACCATCAGCTGTTTACGGCGCTCAACCTTTGACTGATCATGGTCACGAATAATGTAGTCAGCACGAGCAGACTCGCAATCACCATTGACGCGCTCCAGATAGAAGAAGCCATCATATCCCTCAGTAAACTCAGGACGCTCCGCAGGTGGAAGCAACTCATGGAATCGCATGATTGCCTCAGATGCATTAATCATCTGGCCTTTTGCGGTACCCGTGTGAACCGAAAGTCCATGAGCACGTACAAACACCTCAGCGGCATTGAAGGTCTCATAGCAGAACTCACCAAAGGGACCGCCGTCAATGGTATAACCATATGCAGCACCAAAAGCATCAAGATCCAGAAGAGCGGCGCCATGGCCAATCTCCTCATCAGGAACAAAGGCAAGTGCAATACGAGGATGCTTAAGCTCTGGATGCTCTTTGTAGCGAGCAAGTAGGCTGACCAGCATGGCAATACCTGCCTTGTCATCGCCACCAAGCAGTGAGGTGCCATCAGTGGTGACAAGTTTCCAGCCAACCATGTGCTCAAGCTGAGGATTAGTCTCAGGGCTGATGTAAACCTCTCTACCCTCACGATCAGAGCCAACTACCAGCTTGCCGCCCTCATACGTGACTACCTGAGGGTGGACAGGATTACCCCAAGACTGCCAAGCCGTATCAATATGGCAGCAAAAACCAAGAGTAGGAAGGTTTTCTAAACCTTCACTTGCAGGCCAGTGAGCAACCACGTAGGCGTGCTCATCTACCACTACATTCTCTGCGCCAAGCTCTCGAAGATCAGCCGCAACAACCTCAGCCATCTGATGCTGAGACTCAGTTGAAGGAACTGTATCTGCAGTCAGCGGATTGGACTGAGAAGACACCTTGCAATACGCAATAAATCTATCTAGAACGTCACTCATAAAACTCCCTTACAAAAAACTGCGCTAACCACATAGTTAACGCAGTTTAGACTAGCAATTTATTAACGAGAAGACCGCAAAGATCGTGAAGCTGTAACAAAGGATTTCCAAAGCTCACAATCAGACTTGCTGTAGTACCATCCATACTCAGGGTGCCACTGTACTCCTAAGGCAAACGTCTTCCCCTTGACCTCAGCGCCTTCAATAATACCGTCTGAAGCATAGGCAACCACATTGAGTTCAGGAGAAACTTTACACAGCGCCTCATCGTGATATGAATTTGCTTGAATATCTTCAACCTTACCCAAAGCGTCATACAATAAAGAACCTTTTTTAACATGAACCGTATGAGCTGGATGATATAAATTTGCAGAATGAGTCCAAAATGTATGATTTTCTGTAGGTTTAAGGGTATACAAATCTTGTACCAAAGTACCACCAAGTACAACATTTAGAAGCTGAATGCCGCGGCAGATAGCAAGCAAAGGTTTATCTGCAGCCAGAGCTTGTTTTACCAACTCAAACTCAAGCGCATCTCTTACAGGACACAAACGATTAAGGTCACGTGGCTCTTCTCCCCAATTACGAGGGTCAACATCATGACCGCCTGTAAGGCAGAAACCATCACACATTTCAACAAAATGAGCAATAACCTCTGGATCTTCTGTTAAAGGTATCATGATTGGAATGCCGCCAGCTGCAGAAATAGCGTCAAACTGAATTTGTGCGACAGAAGCAGAATCAGAAAAATTCTCTTCAGGCATCCAGCGAGGAGTTACACAGATAAGAGGCCGCTCAGAAGTAGGAAGATTTGGAACATCACTAAATGCATCTTTAACAATATCTGGAATAACCACAAAACCCTCTTAACACTCTGCTCTTTAAATAACACGTTAGTAAAGAATAACTCTTATTGAGTTTTTGACTTTATCGCTTTTATGACTTTTGCGCTACTCAAGCACGCCATCCTCCACAATGTTTTTTCATGAATGAAACATTTTTTCTGTATTGTACGCAATTAATTTGGGTACTAAGAAGGCAGTTCTTTATATTTCAGCTTCTATTTTTGAAGATGCGAACGGAAGGCGCCCTATGAAAGAGCACGTATTTAATAATCTTTCCCGTAAAACATTTTTACGAGGATCTTTAGCAGCGGCTGTTGCCGCTGGTTCCGCTTCACTTCTTTCTGCTTGCGGCGGCTCAGCTGGTGGAGACAATCAGAAAAAAGTATTGCGCTTTGGAGTTAACAACCCAAAGGTTACTTTTGATACTCAAAAAACTTCTGGTTCTGTTGGTGTATCTGAAGCAGTTGCAGAATCTCTGCTGGTACTTAACCCAGACACAAAAGAGATTGAACCAAACCTGGTAACGGGCCTTCCTACTGTCTCTGATGATGGTCTTACCTACTCATATGAGCTTAAAGATGGCGTCAAATTCCACAACGGAGAAACCCTTAAGTCATCTGACGTTAAGTACACCTTAACTCGTATGTTCTTGCCTGCAACCAAAGCAACCTCAATTGACTCTTATGCTTACATTGAAGGTGCTAAAGATATTATTGCTGGTAAAACTGAAGAGCTTTCTGGTGTAGTTGTTAAAGATGACCGTCACTTTGACATCAAGCTTACTCAGCCTTATTCAACCTTCAATGCAATCATGGCTCAGTTCTACGCTGTTATCTATCCAGAGAAAGCCTGCAAAGAAGCTGGTGAGGCTTGGGGTACTGAGACCAACTTTATTGGTACCGGAGCATATAAGCTTGTCTCAAACGACAGCTCCACAGAAGTTGTTCTTGAGGGATTTGCTGACTACCATGAGGGCAAGCCTGGTCTTGATGAGCTTAGATTTGTCTACATTGACGATGCTAACACCCGTGTTCTTAACTATAAGAACAACGATGTTGACCTTGTCTTTATTTCTCAGTCACTTATTCAGCAATACCAAAACGATGACTCTATTTCTAAAGAAATTGTCAATTACACACCTGCATCCACGCAGTTTGTAAACTTGAACCTTAAAAGCGATAACCTCAAAGATGTTCGAGTTCGACAGGCTCTCTCAATGGCAATTGATAGAGACACTATTTGTAGCTCTATTTTTTCTGGTGTTGCTAAACCTGCAAAGTCTTTTATTCCATCTTCGGAGACTGGTTACAATGACTCAGCTCCAGAGTTTGAGTACAACGTAGACAAGGCAAAGCAGCTTCTTGCACAAGCAGGAGTTTCTAACCTTACCCTTAATGCACAGGTTAGAAACCAGGATCAAACCCTCATGGTTGCTCTTCAGGACGCATGGTCCAAGATTGGTGTTACCTGTAACGTAAGCGTTATTGACTCTGGTGTTTGGAGCGATGCGCGCACCAACGGAGAGCTTGAGGTTACCTTGGTCACCTGGTCTACCCTTTCCTTCCAAGGTGTTGAGCACATGGGCTCCTACTTCCGTTCTGACCGCGCTGCAAAGAAGTCTTCCTTCTATAACAATCCTGAGTTTGATAACCTTGTTGACCAGGCTCGTTCAACCATTAACGACAACGATAAGGTCCTTGAGCTTACTCGCCAGGCAGACAGCCTTATGACTCACACAGACTATGCTTGCCTGCCTATCGACTGGCCACAGATGCCTTACGTTTTGAAGCCAGAATTTACCGGCCTCAGCGTTCTAGTTAACCCTCACTTTGATAAGGTTAAGAAAAAGTAAGGCTTCCTCCATACAAAACAAAGGCGAGAAGATCAATTGGTCTTCTCGCCTTTTTGTATTTGTTAGCTGTTTTAAGACTCGACAACGTGATGCGCTACTTGGAAATCTTCTCCTCAAGACGCGCTTCTTCTACAGCCTTCTGAGCAGCCTCAATGGCATGCGCTACCTGTGATGCACGGTCAGCATCAGAAAGCGATGAGTCGTACAGATGGCAGGCGCAGAAGTGACCTGGCTCAGCCTCAATGCGTTCTGGAATGCGCTCGGAGCAAACCTTCATTGCCTTAGGACAACGCGTGTGAAACACACAGCCTAAAGGTGGGTTTGCAGGACTTGGAACGTCTCCTTGAAGAATGCGCTTCTCTTGAATGCGCTCATGACGGATACGAGGAATAACGTCCAAAAGTGCCTGAGTATATGGATGAAGAGGATGCTCAAAGAGCGCATCTTTGGTTGCAAACTCCATCTGATGACCCAAGTACATGACCATAACGGTGTCAGCAATATGACGGACAACAGAGAGATCGTGGCTGATAAAGATATAGGCCAAGCCATGATCTTTTTGCAACTCTTCAAGCAAGTTAATTACCTTTGCCTGAACAGAAACGTCCAAAGCAGAAACAGGTTCATCACAGACAACAATCTCTGGCTCAAGCACAATAGCACGGGCAATACCAATACGCTGACGTTGGCCACCCGAAAACTCATGAGGATAGCGATACTTAAACTCAAGGTTAAGGCCAACTTCTTCCATAACCTCTTCGATACGAGCATCGCGCTCTGCCTTTGTCTTAAATGTGCCTGCAATATCAATAGGCTCACCAATGATATCCATGACGGTCATACGCGGGTTAAGTGAGCTGTAAGGATCTTGGAAGATAAGTTTCATCTTCTGACGAGCACGTTTGAGATCTTCTCCCTTAAGCGAGGTGAAGTCTTCCCCATCAAGCTCAATCGTGCCGGAGGTTGGCTCAGTAAGACGCAGGACGCACTTACCTGTTGTTGATTTTCCGCAGCCAGATTCTCCAACAATAGCGAGTGTCTCTTTACGCCTAAGGTCAAACGAAACACCCTCAACAGCATGAACCGAAGCATTAGAACGTCCAAATACACCGTTTTTAATAGGGAAACGTTTAACAAGGTTCTTTACAGACAAAATGGTTTTCTCGCCAGAAAGGTCCTTGGCGTCTGTGTTTTTCTCTTCTGCCACGGCTACTCCCCCCACTCATCAGTGTATTTCCAACAGCTGACAGTATGGCAATTGTCTTCACCAACAGCAGTCAAGCCAGGACGACGATTCTTACAAATATCCTTAGCAAACGGACAACGTGGATGGAACGGACAACCAGAAGGCATGTGAGAAAGCATAGGAACGCTACCTGGAATTGCATAGAGTTCTTTAGTGCGTTCGTCAAACGATGGAATAGATGCAATCAAACCCTGAGCGTACGGATGCAAAGGATTAGTAAAGAGCTCTGCAGACTGAGCATACTCAACTCGATGACCAGCATACATGACAAGAACCCAGTCAGCCATTTCGGAAACAACACCCATGTCGTGTGTGATCAACATGACGGCAGTGCCCAAGTCTTGCTTCATACGGTCGATAATCTGCAGAATCTGTGCCTGAACCGTAACATCAAGTGCAGTTGTTGGCTCATCACAGATAAGAAGCGATGGTTGGCAGGCAAGTGCCATTGCAATCATGACACGCTGGCGCATACCACCAGAAAGCTCATGTGGATATGACGAGAAAACCTTCTCTGGTGCAGGAATACCCACCAG
>CABKMA010000014.1 GCA_902373375.1 uncultured Atopobium sp. | reverse complement strand
AGATTGCACGAAGCTTAGTCTGCTTCTTAAAAGCAACCAGAACAATGTTCAGAATGAAAGCGAAGAGCAGAAGAAGCATAACGGAGGAGAAAGAACGACCTGCGATAAACTCAGGAGCGTTAGATGCCTCCATGCCCGCCTGTACTGCGTTCTGGCCAAAGTATGGGTCAATGACCATTGCAGAAAGGTTGAAGCGAGCCTCAAGTCCAACAAGGACTGGACGGAATGCAGTTACCAGGCCGCCGGAACCAACCAGGAGGATCTGATAACCAATGACTGCCTTAAGGAAGCCAGCAAGTACGTCGTACCACTTCTTCTTAAGAAGAATGTAGCCAATAGCAACAATCAAACCGATGAAATAGGCTGGCTGAGTCAAGAAGTTGCTCGCAAACCATTTCCAAATACCAAGAACAATATCCATTGATACCCCTTTCAAAGGGTCCTACATACTTACCTTCTGCAGCCCACACTACAAAAGGAAATCCTCAACAATGTGCCCAAACGAATGAGCTTACTCAGTGATGAGCTTATCAATTTCCAAAAGTTCTTCTGGAGACTGAATATTCTTAAGACGCTCAAGAACTTCTTCATTCATAAGAACCTGAACGAGCATCTGCATGTTCTTAAGATGTGCTTCCTGATCGGTTGCGCTTAGAGTAAAGAAGGTTTTAACCTGCTTCTCGTCATCGCCATCCTCAAAGCTAACAGGAATATCAGAGTGCATAAAGCCAATGGCAGTCTTGCCATTTGAACCAATACGAGCAGTAGAATGTGGCATTGCAACGTTTGGAACAATAACAATGTAAGGTCCAAACTTTTTCAGGCATTCAATAATATCGTCTGCATACTCTGGATTAACTGTGCCATCAGCCTCCAGTGGTTTGCAGCACTCTCTAATTGACTCTTCCCAAGTCATAGGGGTTTTTACAAATGCATAATGCTTCTGCTCGTAAATATCGCGAAGTAACATGCGATTCTCTCCTCTCCAGTAGACTACCGTGAATTTTCTCCTTGTGTTGGACTATAACAAGAGCTCACAAGAACGCGTCGGTTAATGAGAAAATCTGAATGTTCTGAACGCTTCAACAATTAGAAAAATAATTTATATGTCATCTGACAGGACTTGCAGTAAATTTCCCTATTTGTTGAACGTTTAGAACGTTTTACCAATCGAATCGTTAATGTTAGTATAACTGAAGCTAAGAGTTTAGCAATACATATCTATGCCCACTTTAGGTATTTACGTCAGAAAAACCGGTGACCGTTAAATACTATCCGTTTAAGTATTCAAAACGTTCATCAAATAGGATAAGATACCCTAAGTCTTGCCGACAGCTTTTTCTCACTCACAATTAAGTTTTATCAGCGTGTACTTGGAAAATTACAACTATTTCTATGAATACATACGTAGTTTGAGTGTCATTGGGGAGTTCATGGCCACAAGTCGTTCATTTGTAGCATCACGCAGAAGCTCTATCATGAGTCTTCTTGAACAATACCGACAGGTTTCTGTAAGCGATCTTGCTGATAGGTTTAAAGTTTCTTCACTTACCATTCGTCGAGACCTCGATGAGCTTGAAGCTCAAGGACTTATTTCTCGAAGCTACGGCATGGCCACGCTGCTAGATCCACTTTCCACAGGGTTAAGTTCTAACCAAATCACTGCAAAGTTTAAGCTTGCTCAAGCTGCTGCAAAACTGATTGAAGACGGTGATACAGTCTTTATTAACACTAGTTCAACTGCTATTAAAGTCCTGGAATTCATTACTGCTGAAAACATCACGGTTGTTACCAATAACGGTAGCGTACTGGCAGCTGACTATCCCCCATCAATGACCGTTTTGGTTACAGGCGGAGAAGTTCGACCAGCTAAAAAATCTATGACTGGAGATTTTGCCCTTGCTTCAATTAACCAGATTCGTGCTGCAAAGTGCATTTTAGGTTGCTCGGGAATTTCCACTGAGCGCGGTCTGACTACACTAGTTTCAAACGAGATGCGCGTAAACTCACTGATGCTTAAACATTCTGAGCAGCACATTGTATTAGCTGACTCTAGCAAGCTAGGAGTTAGCTCCAGTTTCCAATACGGATTACCTTCCGATGTCGATGTTCTTATGACGGATGAATCTGCATCAAATGCACAGGTAAAAGCCCTGGAAGCTGCTGGTGTACGCAAGATTGTCCGCATAAGCCTCTAGTTTTTTGCAACAGCATGCATCATCGATGAGATTTAGTTTTAGTCCCTCGTTTTAGCTGTTGTGATGTATCGATTTTCTCGCTCAGCAAATAGCGCATCAAAGTTTCAACTACCAAGATGCAAACATATTCGCCAGCATTAACGGCATCCAAACAAAAAGCCCCACCAAAGGCGGGGCTTTGAAGTGCATTTTTGTGCATCGCAGTTGTTACGCTTTTGCGCTTTTACACGCAGAGGCGCTTCACAAACCAGAATGCTTACTCCTCCTCGAGGGCGGCAGCAATCTCATCAGTGATGTTCATAGTGCTGTAAACGTTCTGGACGTCATCAAGCTCATCAAGCTTATCAACAAGTCGCTGGACCTTCTTTGCATCAGAAACAGAAACGTCAGTTGGGGTGGTTGGAACCATGGTGAGCTCAGAACCCTTTACCTCGATACCCTGAGCCTCAAGACCCTTCTGAACTTCCTGCATCTTGTCATATGCAGTCCAAACAATCCACTGATCGCCAGCATCCTCGTAATCGTTTCCGCCAGCCTCAGCAACTGCCATCATGAACTCATCCTCATCGACAGCATTCTCGCGGTCAGCAACCTTCTTCTCTTCAGAGACAATAACCTTATCTACTGCAATGGAGCCCTTGCGCTCAAACTGGAACGCAACAGAACCAGCAGTACCAAGATTGCCACCAGAGTGAGTAAATGCGGAGCGGACATCTGCTGCGGTACGGTTCTTGTTGTCGGTTAGGCAGTCAACATAAACTGCAACACCTGCAGGACCATATCCCTCGTAAACAATCTCCTCGTAAACGGCAGCGTCAGCACCTGCGCCAAATGCCTTATCGATAGCGGCCTGAATCTTTGCGTTAGGCATGGAAACCATGCGAGCACGGGCAACAGCGGCAGACAAGCTAGCGTTGTTGTCCGGATTTGGGTCGCCACCCATCTTTGCTGCAACAGTAATGTTGCGGGAAAGCTTAGAGAACAGCGAGGAACGCTTAGCGTCGATAGCTGCTTTCTTGTGCTTGGTTGTGGCCCACTTAGAGTGTCCGGACATTGCACTCTCCTTCTTTTGAGGTTTAAAAACCTAATTATCACATTAGCCCTTATACGTTACATGAAATTAGAAGACGAGAAAAGACTTATTTTGCATATAAAAAGACTTGTGCAAACTGTATGTTGAAAAATACAAATCCATCAAGCAAACCTGGCAACTCTCACGTTTACTCCACCAGCTCAACATGAATGGACTCTGCGATCTTCTCGACCAGAGCAAAGTCACCTAAGCCAGCACTCATAGCAACGTTTCCGCCGGTAGCCATTGCACGCGTCAAAGCCTCCTCGACGGACATTGGATTATCAAGCCAAATTGACATAAAGCTTGCCAGCGTTGAATCGCCCGCGCAAGCTGTTGAAAGCACCTCTACCTGCGCTGCGTTTGCGTGCCAAACATGCTCTCCATTGAAAAAGTACGCGCCTTCGCCGCCCAGTGTAAGCAAGATGTTCTTTGCTCCTCGCTCATGAATCTGGTGAAGGGCCAGAAGAATGTCGGCCTCGTTATGGACATCGACACCAAAAATATCTGCCACTTCTTCATCGTTTGGCTTAATGAGCAGTGGTTTTTTCTCGACAAGTTCTGCCAGATGCTTATGAGAAATATCCAGAACCAACTCAGCGCCGCGCTCATGGCAAAGATCAAAAAGTTCATCGTAGAAGCTTGGGTCCATCTCAGGGGAAAGCGAACCAGAAACCACCAGTACATCCAGATCGGGAGCATTGCGCAGCAGCTCAAGCATCTCCTTTTGCTTGGAGAGCATAACAGGGGCGCCTGCATTAGGAAACTTGAGTTCTCCTTCTGGAGTAGTAACAAAGATGTTTACGCGAGTAATACCGTCAATCCACACTGGCTTGACCGCACAAATCTTAGACGCCTCTTCAACAATGTAATTGCCCGAAAAACCACCAAAAAAGCCCAAGATAGTGGACTTAACGCCATAGTGAGCAAGTGTAAATGAGACGTTAAGTCCCTTACCGTTTGGCGTGTAGACGGCATCAGTTGTGCGATTGACGTGCGTATAAGAAGGAACTCCCGAGTTGACATTCATGTCGATTGCGGGATTAGTGGTAAGTGTATAAATCATCAAAGCTCCCTCTGAAACAAATATGGACTCGACGAAAACGCCGAGTCCATATTTTACTTCGATTATCTGAGTCCGCAGCTGATTTGTACGTAAAAATCTGGGCTAAAACTCAAACGTGACTAAACGCGCTTAGTCCTCAACAATCTTGTTGTTGTTCTTGCGGTACTCGTATGCCTTGAAAGCAACAAAAAGAATGCCACCAACAACAGCACCAATAAGAATAGCAAGAACCCACTTAAGGCCGCCATCGACAACTGGAAGAACCAGGAAGCCACCGTGAGGTGCTGGATCGTGGACACCAAAGAGCAGGGTCAGAATAGCACCGATAGAAGAACCAATCATCATGATAGGCATGACAGGCCAAATGTTCTTGGTCATGAATGGAATTGCGCCCTCGGTAATGTGGGTGCAGCCAAGAATAAAGTTAACCAGGCCTGCATTGAAATCAGACTTAGTGAAGTACTTCTTACCAACAATAACAGCAAAGGTGGTAATCAGTGGAGGAACAATACAAGCAGCGGAAACTGCAGCCATAAAGTTGGTACCAAAATTATACGTTGGAGTACCAACACCAGCTGCAAGAGCCTCAGTCAGAAGAGCGGTACCAGTAACGTAGGCTGCCTTGTTGACTGGGCCACCCATGTCAAATGCGGCCATGCAACCAATTGCAAGACCAAGGATAATTGGACCAGAAGCAGACAGACCGCGCAGGAAGTTCATCATGCCGGTGTTAATTGCTGCCATAGGACCAGAGATTCCCAGCATAACCAGGCCAACAATGGTGGTGGAAAGCAATGGGTACAGGAAGATTGCCTTCAGGCCATCAAGGTTCTTTGGAAGACCTGCAAGAAGCTTCTCAAGACCAACAATGACGTAACCAGCAAGGAAGCCGCCAACAATACCGCCTAAAAAGCCAAAGCCAACGCCAGCGCCACCAGCATCAATCATGCCGGTATGAGGGTTGATTGGAAGACCCTGGATAGCAATCATACCTGCAACAAAACCAGGAACAAGAGCAGGACGCTTACCGATAGACTCAGCAATGTAAGCAGAAAGAACTGGAACCATAAGGCCCATTGCAATGCCGCCAATGATCTTGAGCATGGCAGCAAAGCTGTTGTAGTCAGGTTGGGTGGAGCTGAAGGAAGTAATACCCCAGAGGAATGAAAC
This sequence comes from uncultured Atopobium sp., assembly GCA_902373375.1. Lineage (GTDB taxonomy): Bacteria > Actinomycetota > Coriobacteriia > Coriobacteriales > Atopobiaceae > Lancefieldella. The sequence goes on along the minus strand of CABKMA010000014.1, from coordinate 20,398 downwards.
AGCAGTCAGAACACCACCAGCAACAACAAAGACCAGCATGTGGCTTACACCATTCATAAGGTGCTTGTAGATAATGTGACCTACAGACTCTTTCTCAATGGTGCTTGAGACTGGAGTGTCATCAGCCTCTGCAAGCTCGCCCTCAGGCTGAGCAACAAGAGCACGGTCGATAAGACCTTCTGCGTCCTTAATAGCTGCAGTAACACCAACATTTACCATTGGTTTTCCGGCAAAGCGCTCAGCCTGAACGTCTTTATCGGCAGCAACAACTACTGCCTTGGCGTTCCTGATTTCAGCTGCGGTGAGCTCATTCTCTACACCGACCTGACCGTGCGTTTCAACCTTAATGGTAAGACCTTTAGCTGCGGCGGCCTTCTCGAGGGCCTCCTTAGCCATAAAGGTGTGCGCGATACCGGTTGGGCAACCAGTAGCAGCAACGATGTCATACTTTGACTCGTCAGCCACAGCACTCCCCTTTCATCCTAGTGCTTAGAATAGTTCCAAACACAACCAAAAAAGCTGCTCAATGTTAGCACTGATTAGCTTAAATAACCAGGTCTTAAGAAAGCCTGTAAAGCATCACAATTTAGTAAACGTTAAAACTTATGTACATTTATTGAAAACATTTCGTATCAAAAATACGGGATGCTTTTTTCTGTTCACCCCAAATTTTTGTAACTAGGTGATACTTGAAATTGATACAAATTTGGTTGTTCTTGATAACTCTAAGCAACAATAAGTGATCAAATGAAAAGGGAGAAATTTGAAAAAAATGTATCTTTGACAGTAGTCATTTATTGTTAAATATGACATGTTTATTAATTAGATGGATGAATATTTCTAAGGCTAAGTAAGATATGACAGATACATGTTTTTAGTGTATCTCGTTTGTACTCAAAGTATGAAATGAATATCCAATATTTAAGATTAATAAAAATTATACGATAAGATAGAATGCTACAAAATGAAAGGCGATGTAGTCTGATGAAGAAAGATAGATTAATTGCATTAACAGATGCGGTTCTAGCAATTATAATGACTATCCTAATCTTAGAATTAGAAAAACCAACGACACCAAGTTTTCAAGCTTTTTGGGATTTACGGCAAAATTTCTTTGCTTATTTTCTTTCCTTTTTCTGGTTGGGATCGTTATGGATGGCACTAAACACATTATGGGAAAAGGTTGAGAAAATTTCTCAACGTGTTATTTGGTGTAATTTGTACCTTTTATTTTTTGTTTCATTTATGCCCTATGCTACAGGAATAGTTAGTAATCATTTCATGAATCATACGGCACAGCTCTTTTATGGACTAATCGTTATTCTTTCAACGGTAGCAAACTGGTTTTTACATAAAGCAATTGATAAACCCAATATAGATCAGAAAGAATTACTTGAAGCTACCGCACAATATAGAAAGTTATTGATACCTGACCTAGTAATTAAAGGAGTGGGATTGATTCTATCCTTAACTGTCTATCCTCCGATTATGATGTATAGTGTTTTGATTGCGGCATTTTACATCATAACTTTAAAAACACTATCTGAAAAAAGAGTGAACAACTAAAATGATGACTAAAGTTAGGTGTATTTATTTTAATGCTTACAAACCTAAACTATTCCCCTATTTTTAATCAGTAGATATCGTTCTGAAAAGCCTTGATACTACGCTATTTTTAGTCCAACTGAAACCCATACTTTCCAAAGCATACTTTTACGTAAAAATTAGTTAGTTGATTATGTTTTACGCAGAAGGTTACAGCTCGCGAGAAACACGAATTCCCCGATTGCGGGACACACGTTTCAACCACGGCGCACGCACCTACTCAGCGCTTTCCTGACCAAAACGCTCTTTTCTAAGACGCAATGCCTCATACGCACAACCATACATTGCAGCCTGATTTCCTAGGCTTGCAGCCTCAATACGAGCACCTTGGCTAACTGGTAAAGCGTACTGCTCAAAGCTCTCACGAAGCTCCGAAGCAAATGTTGCAAACGATCCTGCCACACCACCACCTATCAAAAACATAGCAGGATCAACCACGCACGAAACCTGCGCCATAGCAAGGCCCAAATAGTGACACATCTTATGTATAGCAAGAGTTGCGCAGTCATCGCCTTGAGCGTGAGCCCTAAATACAGATACCGTATCGGTCTCATGCTCAATATTCACAGGAACAACACCGCGCTCTGCACATTCTTCCAGGTACAGACGGACAACTCCCTTGGCAGAAGCGTACTGTTCCAAGCAACCGTGACGACCACAGCCGCAGGTCAACGTCTCTTCTGGTTCGACAATAATATGGCCAATCTCACCACCAGCGCCAAAGGCACCCGCAGCCAGCTTGCCGTCTACAACAACACCAGCTCCGACGCCGGTGCCCAGTGCTATCAGCACAAAAGACGGTACGCCCACGGCAACACCAGCCCAAGCCTCGCCAAGAGCGGCGGCATTTGCATCGTTGACAAACGCAATGGTTGCGTTTGGCAGACACATATTAATTGCCTGCACTAATCCCTCGGGGTCAATAGCTACATTGGCGAGAAGACCAACGGTTCCGTCATCTGCAACAGGACCTGGAATATCCAAACCACACGCAATAACATCATTACGGCTAGCCTTTTGGCCATGAACGATAAGCCTAATAGCATCAGTTACCGTCTGATAGCCGTCCTCGTTATCAAGTGCTGGCGTCTTAACCTTCTGCTCAGAAAGCAATTCTCCCTCTGCTGAGAACAATCCCAGTTTGATGGAGGTACCACCAACATCAATGCCCAGTACGTATTCCATGACCCTCCTAGTTGCCACGCTTAAGTGCTCCCTCAACAAGTCGCGCAAGAACATCTTCAACGGCGTATCCCGCAGTCTCAATTGCCATTGGAACAAGCGAGGTCTCAGTAAGTCCTGGGAATGTCTTCAAGCCCATGACCATAACGTGATGTCCATCCCAGATAAAATCAATTCGCGCAAGGTCTCTGCATCCATACGCAGTAAACACCTCAAGTGCGGCGCGTTCAAGAGCCTCACGAGCAACAGCTGGATCTGCGCCAAGAGCCGACAAAGACTCAGAACGAGGAGGGCAGAAATGCTGGATACGCTCTGGATCAAGGCGAGCGTCTGTATCGTAAATACCCTCGGTCACTGAAATCTCTACTGGAGGCAGAGTTTTCTTACCTTCTGCATCAGACAGCACCGTAACGCTTACCTCAACCCCATCAACCCACTGCTGGATAATAACGGAGTCATCAAAGCTAAATGCGCCAAGAAGTGCCTGCCCAAGCTGGTCAGCACTATCAACTTTAGAAAGTCCCATAGCGGAGCCGCCATGAACTGGTTTAACTGCTAAAGGAAAGCCAACGCCACCACCAAGACGCTCAGGGACCAAGTCAAGGGCAGCCGCTGCACCCAGATCTTTAAAAGCGCTTGCAGTCAGAACAATCTGAGGAGGCCAAATAACCTCAGAGTCCTCCTTTGACCAGGCCTGGCGCACAATGAACGGCATATCTGCCTTATTCCATGCAGCCCTACAAGACGCAGGTCGTGAGCCAACATACGGAATCTTAAGAAACTCCAGGAGTGCTGGTACTGCACCATCTTCTCCACCTGATCCGTGAAGACAAACAAAAGCAACATCGGGTTTCTCGGCCCTCAAAGTGTCTACCAGATGAGCATCAGCATCAAGAGGCAAAACCTCATAGCCCTGTTTCTCCAGAGCCTCTGAAACAAGAGCTCCACTTTTGAGCGAGAAGTTCCTCTCAAATGAGGCTCCACCCATAATGACAGCAACTTTTGTAGCCATACTTAACACTCCTTTGCAGAAGAATAAGATTCAGAATGAGAAGACTCAGGTAGAGCTCCTGCTTCCAAAAATGCGCGATACAGCGCCATACGATCTTGGACGCACAAAGATAACCTGCGAATTGCCTCGTAGATGCGCTCTGGCGTCTCAAATGAGTAACACAGACGCATACTTGAACTAATACGCTGGTCAGGATAACAATAAACACCCGGTACAAAGGCAACTCCCTCTTCGATTGCACGAGGAAGCAACTGCTCAGTGTTAAGGTATGGTGGGAAGGTTACCCACAGGAACAAGCCACCTTCTGGCTTAGTCCAGGTAACGTCTTTAGGGAAGAACTCCGCAAGTGCTGCCAACATGGCGTCTTTTCTCTCTTTATATCGAGACTTGGACACCTCAAGTGCTGCCTGCCAATCAACTTCATTGAAGTAGTGCTCGGCAAGAATCATGTTAAAAGGACTGGTGCACAGATCAGAGCCAGACTTAGCAAGGTTGATGCGCTCAAGGAAATGGCGAGGCGCAACCATCCATGCAAGGCGCAGTCCAGGAGCAAAAATCTTTGAGGTAGTACCCAAATAAATAACATTTTGATCAAGCGTTTTAAGGCGCGTTAGATCTTCTCCCTCAAAGCGGATAAGACCATACGGATCATCTTCTACCACGGGAATATTGTACAGGTGAGCCAACTCAAGAAGACGCAAACGCCTTGGCATAGACATGGTGATACCTGCAGGATTGTTAAAGTTAGGAATAACGTAGATGAACTTAGGCTTTCTACCTTGACTTGCCAGCTCTTTAAGCTTTGCCTCAAGCAAATCAGTTCTAATACCCTCTTCGTCCATATCAATAGTGTGAACGGTAGGCTCATACGCAGAGAATGCCTGAAACGCTCCAAGATAGCTTGGACCCTCACAGATAATATCGTCACCTGGATTAAGGAAAACGCGACCTAAGAAATCAAGTGCCTGCTGAGAGCCGGAAGTCAAAATCATCTCATCAGGATCAGCTTCAACGCCCTGAGCTGCTAAAATTTTGCAGACGGTTTTTCTACACTCGATACGGCCATCAGAGTTGCCGTACTGAAGTGATCTGAGGCCTTCAACGGCAACACAGCGTCGAGCACACTCTGCAACCTGGTCGAGCGGCAGCGACGAAATATCTGGAAGTCCACCAGACAATGCAATAATGCCTGGACGAGACAAGGCGGCAAATAAATCTCGTACTTCACTCTTTCGCATGGTTTGAACGCGATCAGCGTACAGATCAGACCATTGATCAAACGAGATTCTGCTGTCATCCATAGAACTTTTACTCCTTACAAGTCATCTTGAGACAAAATTGTGCCGAAAAGATGTACTTATTGTTTTAGGACGTAGTCTTTTTAGTATCGCTCAAATATGAATAAATTACAGGGTAAAATATAACGTAAACGCTGAACGGTTTTGTAGACCAATAAATAACTGGTCACACCTAATTTTGTAGAGAGGATTTTTATGGACAGCGCAAATAACACTGTTGAATTAAATGCAGCGCTTTCAAATCCCCGCGATGATATCGCTAAACTTGATGAGCTAGAAAAGAAGCTTTTTGCCCTCAGCTATGCAGCCAACGAGATTGGTTCTTTTGGACCATGTATTGATCCAAAAAAAGCTGGTGAAGAACGTGGAGAAGCTCTGGCAATTCTTGGAGAACAAGTTCAGGAAACTCTCTGTAATCCCACTGTTGGCGCACTGCTTGATAGACTTCACGAGAACCGCGCGCTGCTTGATGAAACCCATCGAGCACAAGTGAAAATTCTTCGTCGCGATAGAAATAAACTGGTAGATGTTCCTGTTGAGCTACAGAGCAATTTTGTTCGTCTCGCTACGGAGGCTAACGAAGTCTGGGGGCAGGCAAAAAACAGTGATGACTGGTCACTTTTTGCACCAAAACTTGATGGCTTGATTGAGCTTTGCAAAGAGATGTGTCAGGCGCGCGATGCTTCCAAAGATCCATATGATCTCTTGCTCAGCGATTTTGAACACGATACCAATAGAGAGTTCTACAACACCTTCTTCAATAACGTTAAAGAAGTAGTAGTTCCTCTAGTTGCTGACTGCATGGCTTCAAAGCGCCAGCCAAGCACCAAGCCTCTTGAAGGTAAGTTTGATGTCAACCGTCAGTGGGACCTTGCAAAAGACCTGGTAAAACTTCAGGGTCTTGACGAGGATGCTTATTGGCTTGGTAAAACCGAGCACCCTTACACCGGTGGTCCTGGTATTGGCTTTGTCATGGTTGCCAGCCACGCTTACGAGAATAACGTCCTCTCCAATGTCTATTCCATGCTGCACGAGAATGGTCATGCCCTCTACGAGCAGGGCATCAACTGGGAGTACCGCTTTACTTCTCTAAGCTCTGGCACCTCTATGGGCATGCATGAATCCCAGTCCAGATTCTTTGAGAACTACGTTGGTCTTTCTGAGGCATTTGCTGAGCCTCTGATCCAGCTTATGCGCAAGCACTTCCCTGGCCAGCTTAATCGTGTTACTGCCTTCCAGCTCTTCTCGGCAGCCAACAAGGTCCAGCCAAGCCTCATCCGCACCGAGGCAGACGAGCTCACCTATCCTCTGCACATCCTCATCCGTTATGAGATGGAGCAGGCACTTTTGTCTGGCGAGATTACCGCAAAGGATGTCCCGGCGCTTTGGGCCGAGAAGTACAAGCAGTACCTAGGCGTTACCGTTCCAAACAACACTGAGGGTGCTCTTCAGGATGTTCACTGGTCATGGGGTGAGTTTGGCTACTTCCCAACCTATGCTCTAGGTAGTGCCTATGGAGCTCAGTACAAGCATGCCATGATTGCTGAGGGTATGGACTTTGATGCTGTCTGCGCATCGGGAGACCTTGCTCCAATCAGAGAATGGCTTGGTAGCCGCATCTGGACTTGGGGTCGCGCAAAAGACTCCAAGGAGCTCATCTTAGGCGCATGCGGTGAGCCATTTGACGTCCACTACTACACTAAGTATCTAACCGACAAGTACTCTCGCATTTATGGTCTAACCAGCGCATAAGCGTACGCCATAAGCACGAGTAAAAATAACTATCCTCTACCCATTACATGAAAGGTATGAAATGAAAAAGTTTTTTGAGGAGTTCAAAGAGTTTATCCAGCAGGGTAATGTCATGGACATGGCTATTGGTATCATCATTGGTAGCGCATTTACCGCTATTGTTACCTCCCTTGTCAATGACATCATCAATCCATTTATTAAGCTCATCTCTGGTGGTGGCACCGAGGTATCTGGTCTTTCCATTCCAGTTCCTGGTACTCAAAACGGCATTGACTTTGGTGCATTTATCAGTGCAATCATTAACTTCTTGATCATTGCATTCATTGTCTTCTGCATGGTTAAGGTTCTCAATAAGTTTATGAAGGCTTCCAAGCTTAAGAAGGACAAAGAGGAGGCTGTTGAAGAAGTTGCAGCTCCACACTGCCCACACTGCCTTGAAGAGGTTAAAGAAGGCGCAACTCGCTGCCCACACTGCGCTGGTGAGATTACAGGCGGCGCACACGCTGCGTAAGCTTTACACCAAGCTGTACATCACCGTCCTTTTACACAGGTAAAAGTTGGCAAGAAAAAAGCAGGCATATCATATGCCTGCTTTTTGTTGATAAAAGATGTTAGAAACGGCTGTGACTATTTCTTACCAGAACCGCCCTTGCCGCCGCCATTTCCTGAGGAGCTGCCACCATTTCCTGAAGAGCTACCACCGTTACCAGAACCAGAAGAAGTAGGCGTTACTAGCGTATAACCACCCTTACCATCTGGCTGCCAAGGGAACTCAGCCTTTGGTGGATACTCATATTTAGCCCAATTATCCTCACGGTGATTAATGAGAGCAAACTTAAGAGTGTATCCAGGAGTATCAATACTGAGAACCTTTTTATCTTCCGCAGTAGTGTATAGAACAGACTTTGTTATCTGTTGGTCTTTTGAAAAACCCTGAGCAAGAATAGGGAAAGAAAGACCATCTGACGAAGGCTCTTCTGCAACAATCTGAATAGGAGAAACGCTACCGTCTGGATAGAACAGTGCAGCAGTTCCTTCCTTATGAGCAGAGAAGGTATACGCTGCGCCAGAACCCTTATTCATAGACTCAATCTGATCACTGGTCAGATCTTCTTTAGAGCCATCTGCATAGTGCAAGCCATAGAGATAATACGTACCTGGAATTGTAGCGGCAAAATTGACTACCTGACCATCAATATAAGCAATCTGTGAAGTATTGTCTGGATTGTCAGAAAGCTTTTTAAAATTAAACGTAATCTCACTCTTGGCATCAGCATACTTCAAATAATTATTGTCATCCTTGTCAAAAGTCATAGGGACACTATCGCCATCATCATAAGTACACTGAATGACAATACTTCCCTTTGCTTCCCACTTACCATTATTCTTCACGCCTTTAAAATTGTGCATGAAGAAAGTGCCGTCTTCTTTGAAGGAATAGTAAAGAACGGTTCCATCGTTATAGCCCTGATTGAGCATGCCGCCATGGTCAAAGGTTTTGCCTTCCTTTGATCCACCTTTAGTTCCAACACCATTGTCAACACACCAAACACCAGTAACAATCTTGGAAAGATCTCCGGTTAACGTTGGATTATCTGGAATCTCTTCAAGTTTAATGAGTTCTGACTTAGAAGAACTATCACCGTCGCCACCCTGGCCGCCATTTTGTGAATCGGCTCCACCAAGAACAGAATCAGGATTTAAGATTGCCTGAAGGACATTACTATTACAAGCAGAAAGAGTGCTGACCGTGCTTGCGGCCGCTAATCCAGCAAAAGCGCGACGAGTAATCATCTCTTTATTCATACGTTCCTCCTATAAGCGCATGAAAGGCTTAACTTTCTCTATTGTACGTGAAAAGAGTCAAATGTTACAAATTAAACTGCATTCAGCTCATTTAATATCTCACTCTGTTTGTGGAAGATGAGACGTAATCAAGGTCATATTGCCCGAGAAGTGCAGACTACCAGAACGTGCAGGAGCAATAAAATGTGAGCCTTTATAAAGCTTATGTTCACATCCTTTACCGCTACCAGCACAAACTGTACCTTCTCCCTCAATAACACTTACACACATAAACGGCCACGGCTGGGCAATAGTTTTTGACTCATGAATCTTGTATTTTTCTACCGAGAAGTACTTACAGCTCATAAGCTCAGTTTTACCGTCAATTTCTGGAGCTGTAATTTTTCCAGATGTTGGGGCTTTCTGTGCATAATCAATGACCTCAAGACTCTGTGCTAGATGCAAATCACGAGGTTTACCATCGTCTCCCAAACGATCATAGTCATATACACGGTACGTGATATCTGAGCTTTGCTGCGTTTCAAGAATTAACGTACCTGTTCTAATAGCGTGTACCGTACCAGGATCAATCCTAAAGAAGTCTCCAGCCTTGATTGGCACATAATTGAGCAGTTGGCTCCACTTTCCTTGTTTAACAAGCTCTTCAAACTCCTCTTTTGAAGAAGCATTTTGTCCAACAACAATATCGCCATTCTCTTTTGCATCCAGAATGTACCAACATTCAGACTTTCCCAGAGAACCATTCTCATGCTCTGCGGCATACTCATCATCTGGGTGAACCTGAACAGAGAGATCTTCTTTTGCGTCAAGAATTTTAATGAGAAGTGGAAAGCAATCTCCTCCTGCGTTACCAAAAAGCTCTCGATGTGTTGACCAAAGCTCAGAAAGAGTTTTTCCAGCATATGAACCAGACGCAACTTCACAGTCTCCACTAGGGTGTGCACTAATTGCCCAACACTCTCCTACTGGACCTTCAGGGATGTCGTAGCCATACTCTTCAGCAAGTCTTCTACCACCCCAAATCTTATTGTGAAAAAGGGGCTTTAAAAAAATAAGATCATTATATGACCTGTCCATATTCTTACCTGAATCTAGCATCGTAGCTCCTTATAGTTAGTGCGTACATGCTTCTATCATGTGTAACAACTCTATAGTCTAACGGATTCTATCTGCTTAAACGTTACTCATTCAGCTGTTATTGACTGAGTTTCTCGCTAACAAAAAAGGCCCAGCCAAGAAGCTGAGCCTTTGCAATCAACACACTAAGAAAAACTTAGAATATAACGTTGAAGGTGTCCATGCTGTAGTCAGAACCATAAAGAGCAAGAATGCTACCACGAACAGATGCGGATGGATCAAGCTTTACACCTGGATCAAAGAATGCAAATCCCTTGGTAGTAGCATTAGGAGCTGCATTCACAAACAGACTCAACTCATCTTTACCAATGGCAGTATCAGTTGTCTGAAGGAAGATGTTTGTATCGGTCTTGTTAACAACCTCTACCAGATAGCCATTAGAATTTTCGTAGTCAACGCCAATGCCCGTAACGGTAACGGTAAGCTTATCGGTATCAATAAGAACCTCGGTCTTATCGCCACTCTTCTTAACATCATCAACATACTTCTGAACGTTAGAAATCTGCTCAGAGCTATTGTGCTTGTCCATCAGAGAGTTATAGAGGTCTTTGGCATCAGAATCACCAGGACGGGTATCTGAAGGCTTGGTTGCTGTATTTGCATCAGTCTTAGTCTGCTGCTGTTGCTGCTGCTGACCACCAGAGTTGGTTCCTGGATCAGAAAGGTTAGGAATAAGGTTAGGAATAAAATTGCAGCCCGCAAGAGCAAAAACAGCGGAAGCGGAAACTGCTACGAGGCCGATCTTATTAAACTTCATAAAGGTCTCCTTTGAGTTTTATTTACGTTTATCAAGAATAACTGAATTAAGCAGATTTTGTCAATTTTGTACACAGGCGAACGCTTAATGCTTTGTAGATAAAGCTTCAATACCACCTTGCATAAACATTACTGCTGAATTAATGTGACTGTCAGCTTCTTCACGGGTCTCATCGTTTTTAAGAATAGTAACAAGAGTGACTATCTCAATTTGCGCGAGCCACGCAATAATAAAATCATCGTGGGGCGTTACCTGTGCAACATTAGGATAAAGGATGGCTTTAATTGTTAAGGAAATGGCCTCGGTCAATTCTTCGAAAAAGCGGGAAACATATTGGTTTTCTTGATTATTTACAAGAATTTGGACAACGTGCCTATTGCTATACAGTAAGTCTAAAAACTTATCGAGCGTTTCTTTATTGCCCAGTGGAGTATCTTCAAGATTTCTTTTATTGGAAACCAGTAATTGTTGTGTGTAATTTTCAAGAATCTGAATTGCGTTTTTAGTTACAGAAATTAAAACATTTTTAAAGAGATCCTCTTTATTATCAAAGAAAAAATAAAGAGCGCCTGTAGTGACACCTGCAGATGTACAAATTTGTCTAAGTGATGCTTTATCATAGCCCTGCAAAGCAAATTCCTGCTCCGCAGATTGAAGAAGTCTACGACGCGTATCATAACTTTCTGCATGTGGACGTCTCGACATTACTGCCGCTCCTTTATAAATATTTTAAATCCCCACACATCAAGGAGATTTCCCCAAATCAATACTACCTTGTTAAAAAATATATAACAGAAAGTTAACTATTTATACAGAAATCTATAATCATTACATAACAGCTACTATACAAAATTTGCTTAATTATTTGATATCAATAACGTAGCAACATGCTTAGAGCATATAAAAAATCCACCTATGTTTTATGTGAGTTTAAAAATGCTGTTAACTCAAGTTATCCTTGCGATTAATAAACTCCCCACAAACATATGACTTTCTCAAATACTCACGATTAAACGGATCTTTTACAGGAACAAAATCCTCTGGCGATTTAGCAAAGTGCATAGCAAAAAGTTCATGGACATGTGGATCGGCTAACAAATAGCCTCGCGAGCAGTATGCCTGATACATCTGGGCATCCTCGTTAAATTTAAACGAACTAAAGGCGCAGTCTGAACAGTGTAGTCCAGCCATCTTGCACATCTCCTACTCTTCAGAAAGCTCCATGCAATCTGAACAACGCTGAATCATACGCACATATAGCAAGTATGGCATTGTAATCGCTAAAAATTATCAAAAATACTTATTCGATACCAAGAATTTCCGGGAGCGTATCATCTAAGCCGTTCTCCGAAGTAGACAGAGGCTTAAGATATTCTCTATTGTTACTTTCATCATGTAAAACAGTAGAATTTAGCAGATTAATACCTTCAGCTAAATTCTTTTTCTGCTTTTCAGTAAGTTCTACACCAGCATCAACAAGATCTTTAAGATGCTCTACCCAAAGCTGATCAAGACTTATAGAAAAGAAATCAGCAATAACCTTAGCTTTATCAAAAGAAGGCCACTTACGGTGCTCGGTGCAAATATAAGAAACATACGCACGTGACCAACGTGAAAACTCACACAAGTCAACCTGGCGCCGACCACTTTCTTGTAACAACCTGGCTACCGTCCTACCCAAACCTGGGTCGACCTTTTTAGAAACACCTGCCTTAGCCATCTCACAGCTCCGTCTGCTCAAACGATGTCTGAAAAACACACGAAAGTTTTACGCATAGTCTTATCATGCTTTCGTATGATGATACTACACTAAAATATTTTTAAGTACAATTTGTTATGTTGAGTTGAAAGCATACATTTGAAGAAATTAAATTTCTCTTATGTAAATACGCTGTAAAGAGCTTGTAGTAAATCGCAGAAATAACTGCCTCCGGTTTACCTAAAACATAATGCAAGAGTTATTCCAAATGTAAGAAATGGTGCAAAGGGAAACGTATAGGTAAATATATTATTTAAGCTGTTATTTTCTTGTGTATTGTTATGTCTTCTCTTGAAAAGATTATTCCAAAGTATAAAGAGGAACGAAAACAAAACACCTAAAATATTTGCAGACAATAAAAAGATACCTATCTCTTTTATTTCAAGATACAGACAGGTTGAAAGAATAAGCTTAATATCTCCTCCACCCATGGAAGACATATTTCCTGTACATTTTGTAACTATATTCACCATAGTCAATATACATATAACAAAGAGCTCACTCCATAGACCACTTACCAACGTTTCAAGGTAATCCTTATTCATGGCTAGCCAAATAGGCCACAACAAAAGAAGCAGAGCAGGGATTCTATTGGGAATAGTACGGTTTTGTATATCCGATATAGATGCGTAAATATACAGAGCAACAATAACTAGTTCTTTCATAAACACCTCCTTGTACAACCCTATCATCTGGCGATGGCATTAAATTTTTTCATATGTCCTGTTATTTAACTTATTGATATAACTGACAGAATATACAGTGTTCTTTCCGCTGCTTTTGGCTGTAAGAGCTCTTTTTGAAGCTTCATGAGTTTCTTTGCGACAAATATTGGAAAGCCGTGAATGGTACACTTAACATTCAGTTTTAAGAAAGGTTTTTCATGCCAAGTTCTTCATATAAATCAAAACAAATGATTGTCATTCGTCGCGATCTCAAGATGCGCAAGGGAAAAATAGCTGCTCAAGCAAGCCATGCATGTGTTGAAGCTACACTTATAGCGCTCGCAAAAGAACATCGACTTGATCAGGTTTGTGTCACAGATGATCAGAACTGGGTTTATTTAGATCATGACGATAAAGACACCTCTGCAATCACTAACTGGTTTGATGCTGGCGTTGCAAAGGTATGTGTCTACGTTGATTCTGAAGAAGCACTACTAGAGCTTGCTGCTGAAGGAAAAGCTCGTGGCTTTGTAGTAGCCCTTATTAGAGATGCAGGCTTTACCGAGTTTCACGGAGAGCCAACGTTTACCTGTCTTGCTTTTGAGCCACTTGCTGCTGAAGATATTGACCCATTAACGGGCGAGCTACCTCTGTACTAGATTACAACGCAAGCACCTCTCTTAGAGCGTTTATCTCTTTTAGGGCGTTTAGAAGTGCTCTTACTATGTATAAGGACCACACAAGAATACCTACATCAAGAAGGTGTGACTCATAACCTCATCAAAAATGGTGGTAACTACAAACATGCCAATTGAAGCATAGAGAATGGCAGCTTGCCAAGATAAATGATTGGTCTCGATGTTTGAAATACGAGGATCAAGTTTTCCCTCTTTAAGGCTAATAGGGTCATCAATATCGCGAGTAAAACCCATCTGGCGATCTTCGTACTCTTTTCCGCTAAAGAGCAGGCCAACACCGCAAGCAATGATTCCTAACGAAGAAATGACATACATGACACGACGTACCCAGTCGATGCCGGTAAACATGTCCATACCACTGGTAAAGTACGCAAATGCAAAAATAACCGCACTCATTCCAGCCGCAGTAAGACAACCATAACCAAATGCACGCAAGGCACTTAGAGCAAGCTCTTTGAACTTCTCGCCATAAGATGGTGTTTTTGAAAACTTGCTATCCATACACAACTCCTTAGTTGTTTATTTGTTTTCTGTATAGCTTATAGCGTATAGGAAGTCTTTGCTTGATGATACAATTTCTACAGTAAATCTGGCAGGAGGACGCATGCGTATTGGCTTTAATAACGAGAAGTACATCACCAATAGCAAGACCACAAGCTAGGTATCAATGTATGTTGTGAGCCAATCTTTGAACAAGGACATTTCTTTCACCAGTGATTTTTAAGAACTCACATAAAAGTAAGAAAACGAGAACCACTACGGCTCGTTCTAAAAATAAACACACTCCTGCTTCTGCAAACGCTTCTAAACGTAAGCGACAGGTAATACATACACTTAAAAAAACTTCCCAAAACAATCCTGTTGTTACATGGGGACTCATCACCCTGGCTATTGTGTTTGTGCTTGCGCTACTACAATCCTGTCAGGGACTTTTCTCTCTATCTTTTGACAACAACCTGATAATCAAAAATGAAGTTCCGTACGAGTGGGAAAATCTTACCTACGATGCAGCAGGTCGTGCGCATTATGTAGTAAACGGAGAAGAGCTAACACGCACAGGTGTAGATGTCTCTTCTCACCAAGGGCCTATCGACTGGAAGGCCGTTGCTGCCGATAACGTTCAGTTTGCCATGATTCGTATTGGCTACCGAGGCTCCACTGAGGGTGCTATGCACGCAGATGAGCTCTTTGAAACTAACCTAAACGGCGCGCAAAATGCTGGTCTTGATGTGGGTGTATATTTCTTCTCGCAGGCTATCAATGTAGAAGAAGCTCAGGAGGAAGCTGCTTTTGTGCTACAGCAACTAAAAGAAGCGGGAGTTACAAAACTTAGTCTTCCCGTTGCGTTTGACCTGGAGCCATCCCCTGATTACAGCGGTAGAGCCGATAACCTTTCCCCCGCAGAAACCAATGCGATTGCTCGTGCGTTTTGCACCACCATTCAAGAAGCGGGATATCGTGTTATTGTCTATGGAAACAAAGTTGATTTAAATCGCTTTGACCTTGTGTCACTTGACGAGCCCATATGGCTGGCACAATACACTGATAAGCCAGACGTAAACTTCAACTTTTTACTATGGCAATACACCTCAACAGGAAAAGTTGACGGCATTGACGGCTCGGTTGATTTGAATCTAGACTTCTCAAGTGTTTCTACCAGTAAAAACTCTAAATAAAAGCCTATTTACTGAAGCCACTTAGTAGACCACTTCTACCAAAAACGGTTATGAGTCTATCCAACCTTAACGGAACCAGTCAAAGTAACAGTTGGATCAAGCGCCTGAGCATGTGCAAAAGCGCCCCCCGGGCTGCATGAGCTTACCAGTGTAAACACTACCCACAAAATAATGGCCGCAAGCAGTACCGCAAGTGCCACACGGCCCAGCTTCATGCGAGAAGAACGACGCCTTCTAGCCGCGTATGCTGCCTGAACTTCATCTCTGGGATTCAGTGTTCCGTAGTGATTGCCATAAGCTGTTTTTGCTCGACCACGTGCGCGAGCAACATCTGCGCGCGCATGATTAACAGGATTGGTTGGACGATCTTGCATATTTCTGCGCTGAGCTTGTCCACGACTTCCAACGGCTGCATGACGACCTCTTCCCACACGCGGAGAGGTAGAAGACTCTCCATCGCGGGAGATAGTAGGTGGAACCTGTGCTGGACGCTTTTTCTTTCCAAAACCAAAAAGGTTGTTCTCTGCCATCAACAATCCTTGCCAATAAATTCATTTACAAAAAAGAATACACCGACTTTGCTTTTCTCGCCTTGAAAAGCATCTATCCCGTTACAATAAAGCGCTATACAGACTGATTTTCTGTAAAGTCTGCACAATTGAGGTTCATGGGGGACGTGTGAAAAAACTTTTACTGATGGCAACAGGAGGAACCATTGCTTCTGTTTCCACTGAATCGGGCTTGGCTCCTTCACTTTCGGGAGAAGAACTTTTAGCCAACGTTCCTCTTGTTCATGACCTCTGTGAGTTTGACTTCAAACAAATCATGAACATTGATAGTACTAATATGCGGCCTCAAAACTGGCTTCAGATGAGAGATGCCATTATCGAATCGTACGATGCATACGATGGCTTCATTATTCTTCACGGTACCGATACCATGGCATATACAGCCGCTGCTCTCTCCTACCTTATTCAAAATAGCGAGAAACCCATTGTGCTTACAGGCTCTCAGCAGCCAATGGCAAATCCATTTACTGACGCCAAGCTCAACCTTTACCATTCCGTTCTTTATGCACTCGACGACAGAAGCGCTGGAGTTGTGGTGGTTTTTGGCAACGAGGTTATTGCTGGCACCCGAGCACACAAGCAGCGCACCTTGAGCTTTAATGCGTTTACCAGCATGAATTATCCTCCGCTTGCTCACATTCGTGGCAACAAGATTATTCGTAGTGCGCCAAATGAAGAGCAAGTAGAAGGCGGTCTTGTTACCTATGAGACCCTCAATACACGCGTCATTGTACTTAAGCTGACTCCAGAGCTTAATCCTTCTATCTTCTATCTTCTTAAGAACGACTACGATGCCATTGTGCTTGAAACCTTTGGTATTGGTGGAATCCCCTCATATGATGGCTCTTACGAGGAAGCTATCACTGATTGGATTGCTTCAGGACGTACCGTAGTTATCACCACACAAGTCCCTGAAGAGGGATTAGACCTAGGTATTTACGAAGTAGGTAGGACCTATCAAGATATGCCTGGTGTTCTTTCTGGTGACGATATGACCACCGAGGCCCTGGTTGCAAAAACCATGTGGATGCTTGGTCAAACCTCAGATCAACGCGAGCAAGAAAAGTTATTTTACCAGGTAATTTGTAATGACAGGATTCCACAGTCCGTGGATACAGAAATTTGTGAGTAGTTAATGAAAGACGCCACGTTTAAGCCTACTGTGCTCTACTTAATAGCGCTTATTATCTGCGGTTCTAATGGAATTGTTGCTAGTTTTATTAACCTTCCTAGCTACCAAATTGTCTTTTTCCGCATGCTTTTAGGCACAATCTTTTTGCTTATAGTAAAGCTTGTGCAAAAAGAAGCGTTTACCATACAAAAGTATCCTAAAGACTTTCAGGCGCTTATTGGGTCAGGAATTGCTTTAGGACTTCAATGGACTTTTCTTTTTGAAGCATACCGTCTAGTGGGCGTTGGTATTGCAACGCTTGAATACTACTGCGGACCTGTCATTGTAATGGCACTTTCTCCCCTTTTATTTGGCGAGAAACTCACTGCTAAAAAATTACTTGGCTTTATTACCGTTGTAATTGGTGCTGCTTTAATCATTGGCTATGGAGTTGGTCTAAACCTCTCGCCTGCCGGTCTTCTTTTAGGTGCTTTATCTGCTGTTTTGTATGCTGTCATGGTTGTCTGTAACAAACAGCTAAAGAATATATCTGGCCTTGAAGGTACCAGCATTCAGCTGGGTATTGGCTGTGCTCTTGTTGCTCTGATTACTGTTGTGTTCCATGGTATTGAAGTGCCAACAGATCTTTTATCAGTAAATTGGCTAGCTGTTCTAACCATTGGTCTTTTTAACACGGGTCTTGGATCATTTTTGTATTTTCCACAACTTACCAAGATTCCTGTTCAGCGTGTAGCAGTCTTTGGCTATCTTGAGCCGCTCTCTGCTGTTATCTTTTCAGCATTCATCCTTGGCGAGCCTTTTGATCTTCTTAAAATAATAGGCACCGCCTGTATTGTAGGCGGTGCCATCTTTGCCGAGTTATCAGGTACCTCTTCTCATAAATCAGAGGGTATTAAAACTCCGCTTTAGCGTATAAGTTACGCTTAAAAACCGCTGTTTATAAGCAGCTGCTTACATTGGCATAGTAGGTGCAACATAGACGCGAGTAGCATTCTCACGATCAAGATCATACAGACTCTTAGGATCTCCACCAAAGAGCTCTACTGCCTTGAGAAGGTCGGAAGCATTTGCCTCTTCCTCACCCTGCTCTTTAACATACCAGTCAAGAAGTTGCATAGTACGGAAATCGTTTGCCTTCTGAGCAACGGCGTAGCACTCATTAATGCTTGCCGTAATAAATTTCTCATGCTCATAAGCTGCCTTGATTGGCTCAACTACCTTGGTGAAAGTAAGGTCTGGCTTTGCAATAGCCTCCATTGTTGGAGCCCAATCGTTATCAAGCAGGTAACGACGGAGAATACGTGCGTGATCAACCTCCTCTTGAGACTGGATGACATACCAGTTTGCAAAACCCTTAAGACCCTGCTCCTCATAAAAATCAGCAAAGGTTAGATACAGATAAGCGGAATAAAACTCTTTGTTAATCTGCTGGTTAAGAATGTTACCAACGTTTGTATCAAGTGCCATGTTCTTCTCTTTCCTCATAACAATGTTCTTTACTCAAAAAAATGAGAAGCTCTTTGGCTTCTCATTTTTGATACCCATTTGTCAGTCTCTTAGACAGGTCACACAAAATCTTAATGGTAAAAATAGTTACTACTTTTACCTTCTACTTTTAAGCATCTTGTTTTTTGTTAGTCACGTGTAAGCTTGCGATGGATGCGATGAGGACGAGCTGCCTCCTGACCAAGGCGTTCAATACGATTGGCCTGATATGCCTCAAAGTTTCCCTCAAACCAGAACCACTTACCGGGATTCTCATCATCGCCCTCCCACGCAAGAATGTGCGTAGCAATACGGTCCAAGAACCAACGATCGTGGCTGGTTACCACAGAACATCCCGGGAAGCGCTCAAGCGCATCTTCAAGACTTTCCAACGTCTCAATATCAAGATCGTTGGTAGGCTCGTCCAGAAGCAAAAGGTTTCCACCCTGCTTAAGCGTAAGAGCAAGGTTTAGACGGTTTCTCTCGCCACCAGAGAGGACACCAGCACGTTTCTGCTGATCAGGTCCTTTGAAACCAAAGCTAGCCACATAAGCGCGACTTGGAATCTCCGTGTCCCCTACCTTAATGAAGTCATTTCCGTCAGAGACAACCTCCCAGATAGTTTTGTCCGGGTCAATTCCTTGTCTCAGCTGGTCAACATAAGAAATTTGAACCGTCTCACCAATTTCAAGCGCACCAGAAGAAAGCTCTTCCTGTCCAACAATAGCCTTGAACAGCGTAGACTTACCAACACCATTAGGGCCAATCACGCCAACAATACCATTTCTTGGCAGACTAAACGAAAGGTCATCGATAAGGACACGATCTCCAAAGGCTTTGTGAATATGATTGGCCAAAAGGACCTTCTGGCCCAGGCGAGGACCCACAGGAATTTGAATCTCGGCAAAGTCAAGCTTCTTGGACGCTCGGGCTTCTGCCTCCATCTGCTCATAGCGATCAAGACGAGCTCTATTCTTTGCCTGGCGGGCCTTAGGAGAAGAACGAACCCACTCCAGCTCAGCACGCATTTTCTTTGCGCGCTTGGCATCTTGCTGGTTCTGAGCTTCAAGACGAGCAGCCTTGTTCTCCAAGTAAGTTGAGTAGTTGCCCCCATAAGGGTAGAGCTGTCCGCGGTCAACCTCGCAGATCCACTCGGCAACGTCATCGAGGAAGTAACGGTCGTGGGTAACGGCCATGACAGCGCCGGGGTAATCGTGCAGGAACTTCTCAAGCCAGAGTACTGACTCTGCGTCAAGGTGATTGGTAGGCTCGTCAAGAAGCAACAGGTCAGGTGCCTCAAGAAGCAGACGACAAAGGGCTACACGGCGTTTCTCGCCACCCGAGAGATGGGTAACGGAAGAATCTGGATCTGGACACTGGAGCGCATCCATTGCCTGAGAGAGTTGGCTGTCCAGGTCCCAGCCGTTAGCTGCATCAATCTCGGTCTGGAGCTGTCCCATCTCTGCCATGAGAGCATCAAAATCAGCATCAGGATTACCCATTTCAACACCAATTTCGTTGAAGCGTGCAATCTTTGCCAGCAGGTCACCGAAGGCAAGCTCAATGTTCTCCTTGACCGTTTTGGTCTCATCCAGCGGAGGTTCCTGCTGGAGCAGACCAACAGTATAGCCTGGGGTTAGCTTAGCCTCACCGTTAGAAACATCCTCCATGCCAGCGATAACCTTGAGCAGCGTAGACTTACCCATACCATTTGGACCTACGACACCAATTTTGGCGCCTGGATACACGCCTACGGTAACGTCATCAAGAATGACCTTCTCGCCAACTGCTTTACGAGCTTTGTACATCTGATAGACAAACTCTGCCATATGCTCCTCCTTAAGGGGCTGTCAGATGAAATATTC
>CABKMA010000013.1 GCA_902373375.1 uncultured Atopobium sp. | reverse complement strand
ACTCTAAGTAGGGTAAAGTATCTCACGTTTAGAAATTGTTTTCATGGAGGAAGCATGGCACGTTATAGCTATCATTGCACACACTGCAACAATACTTTTGAGATTGAGCGCCCAATGAGCCTGAAGATTGAAGCTCCTCAGTGCCCAAAATGCGGACATGAAACTGAGCGCGTATACAACACCTCAACTATCGTTTTTAAGGGTAGCGGTTTTTACAATACCGACAGCAAAGGCAAATAATTCAATACTCTGAACTTTTTGAATACTAATCAAACAGTATCTATGAAATCTCGTGAAGCTCTTGTTGAACAACTCAACAAGAGCTTTTTATTTGCGTCTAAGCACTGACATGAAGTGGGAGTCGCAATCAGTGCCGGCAAAAGCCGTCTGCAAAAATCCCTCTGGCGTAATACACGTATCGAGAAACCCGCGCGCTTCTGGCGTCAAACAAGCACGTGCTGGACACTCAAAAAGACTTTGCACCTCAAAACCAGAACCCTCTGGACTTGCAAGGAAATCACTTACAACCTGTTGATTTTCTGAATTTGAGAGAGAACACGTTGCATAAACTAAATAGCCACCAACCTCTACGCGGCTACTACAGCTTTGTAAAAGTTTAGTCTGTAGAACGGTAAGAACTCCCCCATCGTAAAGGTTTTCTGAAGTGAGGTTCCACGCAATCTCTGGATGACGACGAAGTGTACCTAAACCAGAACAAGGTGCATCAATAAACACTACGTCAAAACTCTGATTAAGCTCCTTAGGAACTTCTGGTGAATCAAACTGTGTGGCGTCAAACGTGAGTGACGTAACCTGATCTGACAGACCAGCTGTCTTTAATCTTCTTTTTGAAACGTGGGACTTTCCCTTTACAAGCTCAACAGCAGTAATGTGAGCATTGCTATGATCAAGCACCTCACATGAATGAGAGAGTAGCAAAGATTTGGTTCCTCTACCCTGTCCAACCTCAAGCAAATTTCGATGTACATATGATGAAGTAAGGAATGCTACAAGTTGAGAAGCTAAATCCGCAGGAACAAGCTGGACGTTCTTAACGTACGCATCAACATTAAGCTGAGCGGGATTTTTGACTTCGTAGACATCGGGCAGAACCGTTTGCTGTAGCTCTAAAGAGCTGTTTTGCAATTGCTGAGAAGACAAATTCCTTTGTAAAACATACACAGGAGCTGGGTTCTTAAGGTTATTAATAAGCTTTTGAGCAGCGGTTTTTCCAAGTGACTCTAAAATTTCCAAGCAAATCCACTCGGGAATACCTGACGTCCACGAAAGTTCTGAAGGCGTTTTAGAATTCTTTGCACGCGTAAGCTTGCCTTCTTGCTCAGAAATCTTTCTGAGTATTGCATTTGCAAGTCCTGAAGAACGCTTTGATACAGACTTTACCAGCTCAACACCTTGGCTAATAGCAGCATCGCGTCTAGTTTCTAAATATAAAATCTCAAAAACAGCAATACGGAGGGCGTCCTGTACTTTTGGTTCTAGGTGAATACCAGACTTAAGATGGTTCTTTAGAGCTTCATCAAGTTTACCCTTGGTAAGAGTTGCTCCCAATGCAAGACGAGTAGCAAAAGCTTTATCTTGCACAGACAGCTCCAGGAAAGCTTTTGACTCCCTTAAGTAATCACGAATACGTAGGTTGTTGCGTCTGCAGTCAAAAAATGCTTGAAAGGCTACTTTGCGAGCGGGAGTAAGTGTAGCCATTATTACAACTTCTGCCAGTTCATTTGTGATTTTTGAAGTCCAGCAGCAAATGATTTAGCATCCATAGAGCGCTTACCATCTGGACGAACCTCAAGAAGCTCAAGAGTTCCTTCAGCACAGCCAAGGAACAACCTATGATCTTGAACATCAACCTGCCCTTGAGCAACAGAAATTTCACTTGGTGCCGGCTGAGCGGATAGAGCACGAAGAGACCTGCCTCCAACAGACACGCGAGCAGGAGCTGCATCAGAGGAAGCCTGAACTCTCAACGCGTTTACCTGAGCTGAATCTTCTGGATTAAGCTTCATTTCTTGCTTAGTAACTTTAGGAGCAAACGTTACTTCTCGCTCATCTTGTATCTGCCACGTAAGAGATCCTTCTTTGAGCCCAAAAAGAGCCTCAGACAGAGCGTCAGCGCCCAAATGTGCCAGCGCATCAGTAAGCTGCTCAGTATTTTTAGAACCTACCTCACACGAGGCTTGCTTACACCAATCTCCTGCGTCAAGCTGATGTGCAATTTTCATAATAGAAACGCCAGCGACCGTGTCACCTGCAAGAATAGCGCGCTGAATTGGAGCAGCTCCTCGCCAACGAGGCAATAATGACGCGTGTACATTCAGGGCACCATAAGGTGCAAGGGATATAACCTCATCTGGCAAAATGCAGCCAAAAGCAACTACGCAGAGTGCTTCTGGTTGTGCCTCTTGCATGGCAGAAATTACTTCTGAAGTCATGCGGTTTGCCTCAAGAACGGGCAATCCAAGCTTTTGTGCGCATTCTTTTACAGGAGATGGTTCAAGTGTTTTGCCACGACCGCGAACAGCATCTGGTCTTGTGATGACCAAAGCAACCTGATGTTCATGAGCAAGTTTTGTAAGCGATGGAACGGCAAAATCTGGAGTTCCCATAAAGACTACGCGCATGCCAACTCCTAATAGTCTGTCTGACCAGGACGGGCACCAGAAGCCAAAGCCTCTTTATACTGCTGCAATATCTCCATACGAGCGCCTGGTCCCAGGTGATCAGGCATGGTTACGCCATTGATGTGGTCAATCTCATGCTGCAGACAAACGGCGAGAAGATCTCCTTCTGCTTCATAGCGCATCAGATCGCCATCAAGGTTATATGCGTGAACAACAACGTGACTTGGGCGTGTAACAGGAACAGTAATGCCCGGGAATGAAAGGCAGCCTTCTTCATATACACGAGGCTCACCATCTGCAACTTTAATCTCTGGATTAATGAGTACAAAGGGGTTCTTTTGACCGTTGGGATAATCAACGTCAATGACCACCATACGCTTCATGTAGCCCACCTGAGGACCAGCAAGACCAACGCCGTCGGTGGCATACATAACCTTAAGCATATGCTCAGCCATCTTGCGAACGTCATCGTTAATATCGTCAATTTCTTCACACTCTTGGCTCAGACGAGGGTCTGGCCAAAGTACCATATCATCAGCTTCAGAGCTCATAACTATCCTTACATCATGTCGTACGCATCAACATCTAATGTCATGTTGATACCCACTCTTTTATCAAGTGAAGCAGCACATTCAGAAAGAATTTCTCCCACCTGAGCATCTACGGGAGCCTTTACTAAAATGTGTCTGCGATACTTATCTTTTACCTTAGCTTTTACACAATCAGCGGGACCCAAAATCTCCCATCCTTCTTGTGAATCTAACTTTACGTGAAGAGCCTCAGCCATCTGCTCTGCTATACGACGAACTTCTTTTTCTGAAGCACCCCAGAAAAGTACATTAGACAAACGCGAGAAAGGCGGATAGGCCCCTTCCCTTCTTTCTTTAAGCTCTGCATCCAAAAACGGACGCCTGTCATGGGTAACTACAGAAGCAATAGCAGGATGCGTTGACCAGTACGACTGAATGATGACCTTACCTGGCTTTTCTCCCCTGCCTGCACGACCAGCAACCTGTTCAAGCAAGTCAAACGTTCTCTCAGCCGCTCTAAAATCTGGCAGCTTAAGCATGGTGTCGGCGTTAATAACACCAACCAAAGTAACGTCTGGAAAATCAAGGCCCTTTGCAATCATCTGCGTGCCAATAAGCACTGCTCCAGGAGTTGCATCAAAGAGCTCAAGAAGACGCTGATGCTCGCCCTTTTTAGCTGTGGTGTCAGCATCCATACGAATGATTGGTGCATCACTGCCAAGCAGAAGCTTGAGCTCATCTTCTACGCGCTGTGTTCCCACGCCATAAGCACCCATGTAACGACTTCCACAGTTTGGACATTTGCTGGAAGGGTTGGGATACGCATGCTGAGACCATTGCCTACCGCAGCTGTGACAGACGAGAGAATGCGTGCGCTCATGGTACGTAAGAGATGTCGAGCAGTGCGGACATTCAGGTACACAACCACATTCGCGGCACATCAAAAAGTTTGCAAATCCGCGGCGATTAAGAAGCAGAACGCTTTTCTCGCCGCGCTCTGTTGTTTCTTGCAACGCCTCAGCAAGAGTTGCCGAGAAGACCGATCTACCTCCATTTTTAAACTGGGATGCCATATCAACCACCTGGACCTGTGGCAGTACTGCCCCACCAGGCCTTTCGGTCATGGCGACGCGCGTCCAGCTAGTGCCGCGCCAACTTCCTTGGGCTGTTCGATATAAGCTTTCAAGCGAAGGCGTTGCAGAACCAAGCACCAGCGCAGCACCGCGAAGACGCGCCATCTGAGCAGCTACTTCTCTTGCGTGATAGCGAGGAAGCGAATCCTGCTTGTATGAAGCCTCGTGTTCCTCGTCAATGATATAAAGTCCAGGGTTTTGGATGGGCGCAAACAACGCAGATCGAGCGCCTACTACCACACGAGCCTTACCCTGCCTGATTAAATCCCACTGGTCAAAGCGCTCGCCGAGCGAAAGCTTTGAGTGAAGAACGGCTACTTGTTCACCAAAACGTGAACGGAAGCGACCAACTGTTTGTGCGGTAAGAGAAATCTCTGGGACAAGTACCACAGCACCCTTACCGGCTGCTAAGGTTTTCTCGATAGCAGAGAGATACACCTCAGTTTTGCCTGAGCCTGTAACGCCATCGATAAGAACAACATCACCTTGAGCAGCAGTTTGTGCAACCTCGATTGCTTCAAGAGCGGATACCTGACCCTCAGTAAGTTGTTGAGGTCGAGCCGCCACGCCACTTGAAAGCGTGGTTCCCAGACCCTCCTGGCTTCCACGGATTTGTCGCTGAGTGCGAACCTCAACAATGCCCTTTTTCTGCAGTGCAGTAACCGCACTGCGAGCTCCTGAAATGGTAGCTGAGAGCTCGGATAACCTCATGGCACCTTGCGCCAAAGCCTCAAGCACTGATCGCTGCTTACTTGCATTTGCCAAAGGCGTAAAGTCAGCCGCCTTTTCTGTCAACTCAACCCAGCGCTCGTCAACAGGGCCGGACTTCTCGCAAACAAGCTGCCAGGGAGACTCTGCGTCTTTTCTGGTGACTTTAACCTTTTGGCCAGGTGCTAAGAACGGATGTAGTGCGTCTGCATAATTGCAGGCGTATTCTTTGCTCATCCATTCTGCTACCTGCGCAGACCGCTCATCAAACGCTGAATCTGCCAGGACTTGTGTTATTGGAAGAACGCGCGAAACATCCAAACCTGAAGACACACGGTCTGAGACACCTACAACGTAACCAACAACCTGTCTGTGAGAAAACGGCACCAAAACCGTTGTTCCCACAACCGCAGTCTCTTCCAAAGATTCTGGAATGGCGTAGTCAAACGCGCCCGAAAGAGCACGAGTTGGTATGTCTAAAACAACATGTGCAAAGGGCACGTTCTTCCTCCTTAAAGCTTTGGTTGATGGTTTACATCAAACAAGTAACGAGCAACATGTGGCTGACCAGCTTCTTCAACCTCAACACAAACAAATGCGCACTCAACCTTAGTAAATCCGCGTTGCATCAATACGTAAGCGTAGAAGTTTGCCTGCATCTGATGATGCTCGTAAATTTGAGCTGCGCTAAGACCCTTATCGCCTGTTTTATAGTCAACTACCAGCGCATCTTTGCTTCCCTTATTATAGGCGAGAAGGTCGATGGCTCCTTCTACATAGTCTCCATATTTGGAATCAACCTGTAGTGTAAAAGGAGACTCCGCAATAACCACACCATGAGCAAGAGCTTCTTGTCTTATCTCAGAGTTAGCCCACAAATCAAGTGCTTGTTTAACTCTAGATACAGCTCGCTGAGGAACGCTGTTCTTCAAACACAATCTATCAATCGTGTTTTCATCAACCTTAGACTGAGTCTCAACCATAATCTGAGCCAGCTCATGGAAGGCTGAACCGAGGCTTGTTGGATCTACTCCATCATCAGCTAATGTACCAGGCAACACAACGGAAGTCTCAGCCACTGGTTGAAGGTTGTCCGCCTCACACTCCTGACTTTCCACCTGAGACTGCTCCTCAAGTTTCTGGCTATTCTCGCCCTTGAAGTTCTCTGCCATTTGTTGGTGAGCTGACGAATAGCTAAAGAAATCTTTTCGCTGGTCATACGTAGTTTCTGGTATAACGCTCAGCTCAACCTTCTCATAGAGATCAAACGTTTCTTTAGCTTGAGAGTTTGCCTTTTCACTTTGATTGCTATCAGAAGGTTCAGGCGTGCCGCCAAAAGATTCAACCAACTCTAAACCTTCAACCTGAATCGGCTCATCCTTCTTACCAGAGCCTTGAACTACACGCATACAGCCGGCAATGTTGCCACCATATTCGAAAGGATGCTCACCGACAGAAAGCGGTGGCTCTCCAAACAAGGCATCTGTAATCTTGCGTGTATAACGAGGACTAATTCCTTCTTTAGTAAGGTCGATGGTTGAAGTAAGAATGACCGCTTCTCGAGCACGTGTTAAAGCAACATACAGACGGCGGTTCTGCTCCTGCTCTTCAGCTTCATTCTCTTGATCCTCAAGAAACATTCTCCACTCAAGGAGGTTCTTACACTCATCGATACTTGTAGGAACCTCATGACAACCGTCATACAATTCCTTAAGTTGTTTAGATCTGCTTGAGAATGCAATCTGATATGAATTATCTTTTTTAACATGCAAAAATGGTTTACTGCCAGCGTCTGTCTTAGGATCAGATACAGCTCCTACAACAGCAACAACAGGAAATTCCAATCCCTTAGAAGCATGAATAGTCATAAAAGTAACGGCATTTTGAGTGCTGCTATGCAGTACCTTTGGCGACTCTTTAGCTGTATCACACCATTGACTAAACGCTTTTGCAACTGAAGCAACGCCAATGCTGAGCTCCTTTTGCAAGCCATCAATTTGTTCAAGAGCTGCAAAGATATTTGCAATCTTTGACTGTCCCTCATTACCCATCTTTTGAAGACGAGAAATCCATCCAGCATCAAGGACTACCTTTTTAATAACGTCCGAAATTTTCTTGTTTGAGAGGGAGTTGCGCGCGTTACTCAAAACCTCTAAAGCATTTTTAAGCTTTGGACTTATCTCAAAAGGTGGATTAAACGCGTCATTTACCAATGACTCTGCAATATCTCTATTGGTAATCTTCTGACCATTTTCTCCAAAATTAGTACCAAGTAAAAGCAAGTCAGACGCATCAAGACTAAAAATCTCACTAGAAAGTACAGGAAACAATCCCTCGTATGAATCGTACATATTTGCGAGCGTTTGTAAAAGACTGCCAATCAGCTTAACCTCAGGCTGCTCACCAAATGTTGAAGCACCAGAAACCACGCTTTCAATTCCAAAGGTGCGGAGCGCCTCAATATAGGGTTGCGCTTCTTTAACCGTTTTCATCAAAATTGCAACGTCTTTTGCTTGGATATTCTCGTCTTGCATGAGCGTATTAATTCTGTCTGCCAGCTGATAGGCAACGAGCTGTTTTCTTGAAACCTCATCGCCCGGCATAAATTTTCCTGACTTTACAAAATTTGTTACTTCAAAATACACTCGTGGCGAATGAGCAATGAACGGAGTTACAGGTTCTTCTCGCCCAGCAGACAGATCCATGAAGTTAGCAATCATGCCATCAGCGCTACAAACCTTTGCAACAAATCGCAAAATTTCGTTGTGGCTGCGGAAATTATCTACAAGACGAGGTTGTAAATCTTCTGGAACCTCAGCTTGACGCTTGAAGAACACATCAACATCAGCGCCGCGGAATCGATAAATTGACTGCTGCGCATCACCAACTGTTGTGAGATATTGAGCGTCTTTACCTGAGAGACTCTTAATCATCTGCACCTGTTGCTCGTCCGTATCTTGGAACTCATCAACCATTACAAGTTTGAACTTATCTATGTAAACAGCTGCAATCTCCGGATGCTCTTCAAACACTTTGGCTGTTAGATGCAAAAGATCATCGTTATCAAGGCCGCCAACAGCACGTTTCTTCTGTTTAAAAAGCTTGTAGACCTGCTCTGTAACATCTTTCAGACACTGACCTTCAGACATATCCTGAATAAGTCCAAATAAAGAGCTACAAACTTTAAGCTGGTGTGCAGCTTCATCCTTAACAATTTTTATTTCTTTTGAAGAACGAACGGCCTTGACTGCTTTTCCCAGAGCCTCCCAAAACACCTGGTCAAAATCAGTGATCGAGAAAGCCACGTGTTGCTGCAATTTACTTGAAAGCTCAGATTGAACACTTTGTAGCTGCTTTGCTTCATCTGGTTTCTTTTCAGCAATTGCAACCTTTAGCGCCTCAAGCGCACCACAGAAACTTTCAAGCTCTGCTTTAAGAACTTCCAGGTCAGAGCTACCCCCTACAAACGAGATAGCATCCATTCCTGCAGAAGATGACTGAGCATAAGAAATTAGTGCTTCAATACGAGCCTTCAGTACATCTTTGTTTCCTGCATAGGTAGAGAGAAACTCAGCATAGCTTTCATCTTGAGAAAGCTCTCTGAGCACTTCTTCAATAGATATATTGACCAGATGATTTCTGGTCATGTTGTTAATGATTTCAAACTCAGGATCAAGACCCAGATCAAGTGCATGAATCTTTAAGATTCTGCTGCACATACCGTGGATAGTACTAATCCACGCATCATCAACCTGCAACGCAGCGCTATGCAGACCTTCTTTTTCTAAAGCCTCTCTGATGCGCTCCTTAATTTCTGTAGCTGCGGCATTGGTAAACGTAATAATCAATGCCTGGTCAAGACTGCTCAGATACGGCTTTCCGTCAGTTCCCGAACCATCTTTTAAAGCCCACACAATTCTTTGTGTAAGCGTAAAAGTTTTTCCTGAACCAGCACCTGCTGCAACAAAAAGAGGCTTATCAAGCGTCTTGATGGTCTTCTCTTGACCAGGCGTATAACGTGTGTCAGCCATAATAACTTACCTCCTCTTGTCACACAGTTTTACTGGACAATACTTGCACGCATCCTTATCACAAGGATTGGCTCGAACATCTCCAGAAAGCATGGCTTGGACCTTCTGCGCGATCAAATTCTCCCAAGCGTCCAAGTAGTCTGCAAACTCTGCTGAGTTTTGAGACACAACCATAACCGCCTGGTCTCTGAGTTTTTTATCTTCTGGATGTATGTTCCAAATATGCTCTGTTGCCGCTTCTGTTGCCATGCCCGCAAGAGCAAATGAAGGCTTATCTTTTTGCTCTCTGGTACCCAGATAAATTGCAGCAACTGGCTCAAGCTTGTACTTGGTGAGCTGTTTTCTCATAATCTGAGCATATATTGCAGACTGTACATGCCTTGGCAGAATCTCTTTTGAAAGCTCGCTATCAAGACTTAACTTTGCTGAGTAGGCCTTCAAATCTTTTGTGCCCTTGTGCTTATAGTCAATAATAAGTGCCTGACCATGAGCGTTTACATCTACGCGGTCAATCGAGCCAGTAAACTGAGCTCCTGCATACTCAACGACGTTTTCTTCTCTACCAAAACGAAGCTCAAAAAATCTAGGCTGATAGCCAATAAAGTGTGAAGCTTCAAACTCAAGAAGATCCTTGAGGTTCTCTCGAATATTCTCAATCTGTTTTCTTTCTTGAATACTATGCGGAATAAGCTCATTTGAAGATGCTCGGTTAATGTTGTTGAACTGCTCATCCCAAACCTGAGCAAAACAGGTATCTAACACTTGCTTTGCATGCTCTAAGTTATCAAATGTAATCCTAGAACCAGCAATATCTTGTAGAAGCACAGGTTCGACCGCTAAGTCAACATCAGCCACATCACGGCCAAGTGCTTCAGCTAAAAGTGTTGCGTGTGTTAGCTCTAATACACGATGAATAAAGGTACCCATCTGCATTGGAGCAAACTCAGTATCTACCTGAGAAATTTTGATGCGACGTTGCGTGAACCACTTATAGGGACACTCAAGATACGTCTCAATCTGGGAAGCAGAAAGAAGCGGTAGCCCTTCTCGCGAGACCTCAATAAGACCTTGCAGCTCCTGCTCAAGAGTCTCCCTAGTCAAATAACGTGGGAGTACCACAATGTTTTTGAGTTTAGGATCAATCTCACCAGACTCGATTGTTGGGAGTTCTGCAACACGTTCTGGTTCAGTAGCTTGAGGCAACAGGTTTACTAGAACCTCTTCTTCTCCGCGTACAACTCCTGCCTTCTTTGCATAGTCTTTTGGATAGCAAGCTTTGACTTCACTGAGAGCCACCGCATTAAAGACATCTTTTTGCTCAACCTTCTCAAATGCAACACTGGTAGAAGCAGTTAAAAGCGCCGTATAAAAATCTCTTTGATATCGAGCAAATTCTGATACCTTTAGCGTTTTACTCGCATGGCGAACAAACTCTTGCAACGCACCATCGGATGCTTTTACACCAAAATTTAGTGTATCCATGCCCTGGAAAATGACGGTATCAAAAGTATGAGGCTCAAAAGAATGAGCTTGGCTTACAGGAGCAATTAGCACTTGAATATCAGACTTGATACCATTTGAAACTGGCATCATGACCGTCTGGTCTTTGCAAAGCTCAATAAACGATTTGAGTGTCTGAGGAGTGAGCTTTAATCCTGCCTCATGCAACTCCTGTGCAGAAGAAACAATCTTGTTCATCACCTTAAGCGACTCTTGGTTTTGAAGAGAATCCTCTTCTGATTGGACAGCTTCTGACTGCTCATTCGATGTTTCTTTAGCAAGATATTCAATAATGCGCAGCGCGGCAGAACCAATTCTACCCAGACCAAGACTCTTAATAGTCTCTGCACACAAACGTGAGCTCATGGCAGCTTTAGATAATGTCTCAAGCACCTTGGTGGCATACAGAGTTCTATTACCGCGCCAACTCTTATCCAGCGCCCACGCGCGCTCAACGCTTATGCCAGAAATGGGAGAAATCAAATAGTCTGTAAGGGTACACGGCGGCCACCACGACATATCCCCCATCTGGTGATCAGAAGCCTGATAGTCAAGGTTTTTCTCGAGCTCTGCGCGTTCACTGAGCGTGGCATACGCATCAATTAAGCTAGCAAATGCACAACCAGCAAGCGAGTCTTGAATGCGCACCGAGCGCTTATAGTGAGCTGCAATCCCTTTAGCTGCAAGCTTTTGCGAAAGCGCTTCCCAAACCCTTTGAGGATTTGAGGTGTAGACCGCAAAGCTTTTACTGCCAGACTCTACACACTGAGAGATGTATCTGCTGATAGACTCTGCCTCCGCAAGCTGACCCAACGGCGACAAAAACGTTACCGCACCGCTCGGCGTAACCTCATTGCCCTTCTGGGCCCTAAACACCCTGGCGAGAAGATCGGTGAGCTCCTGACTTTTTGCGGCTGGCACAAGCTCTGCATCCACACGACAATTACATTCCGGGCCGCCCACTAACTCCAACTGCTGCTCTGCTGCATAACCTGCAGGTCCTTCGGGCACGTAAAGAGAAAACGCCACGTCCCGCTTCTGCGACAGGCTGCGCACAAACTGAAGACGCGCCTCCGAAAGATCTTCAACTCGCGAGAAAACCAATGCAGGTCCTTGTGCTGGTATGGACTGCAGTAGGTGGTCCAAACACTGACACATTTCAACGTAAGATTTTTCTTCAAGCAGCTCCTTATAGCGCTCGAGCACCTTACAAGCACTCATCTGACCAGCAGAAAGTTGACCAGAGGTCATAATCTGGTCAAGCTCAGCAAGATACTCTGGAGCAAGCTTGGACAAAAGCTCCACGGTACCCTTGCCAGCATTCAAAGAACCTAGCTCACCAGCAGGCATCTCATCCAAAATCTGCTGGAATAATACCTTTCGAAGCGTAGCTGAAAGCAGACGATCAGAAGTTCCGTACAACTTCCATTGATCACGCACCCATTCATCAAAAGTTGAAACATTCACGCCAACAGAGAGCTCTTGGATGGCTCCAAGCTGTCTCTTTACTAACAACACTGTATCGGACGAAGGTACTATGAGCTGGGCAGACCCCCACCGCTCAAGGGAAGCCCTTAGCTGCTCTTGAACAGAGTTTGATAAGAAAGCACCTGTTTGCTGTTTGTACAGAAGTAAGCCCATACGTCACCTCTCCAATTTTTCTTACTTCTTAAGTTACCACGCACACCGGACATAAATTAGAATCAAACTAAACAACAACTAAAAATCCCGTATCAAAAGGATTTTCATGATTATTTTGCTTCCGCCATCGTCAGGAAAAACTGCGCCAACATCTGGTCCTTCTCTTGATCTTTCATCACTTTTATTTGGCTCTGAACTCACTACCTGCCGAGAAAAACTCATCAAGGACTTGCATCAGGTATGCTCTCATGCAGACGCGGCTCAGGTGCTTAAAATTGGTCCAAACACTGTCAGCGACATTGCCGACAACCTAGACATCTATGAAGCCCCAACTACAACTGCTCTCAACCTCTATACTGGCGTACTTTTTGAGGCTGCTAAATTCAACCAAACGCTTGAAAACGCCATAGCAGAAATCTCGCAGAAAACAGTCACATTACCAGCAGATATCCTCAATTCAGAAATCATGATTTTCTCTGGCCTCTGGGGTGTTGTGAGGCCGCACGATTTTCTCCCCAACTATAGACTTTCTGCTTCAGTTAAGTTGCCCACTGTTGGTACCGTTGCAACTTACTGGAAACAGCAGCTCAATCCCCTGTTAAACGCAGCACTAAAAGATCAGATAGTTGTAGATTGTCGATCAGGAGAATACCGAAAGATGTGGACTCCTTCGACAAAGCATCCTTGTGAGCTGTTGCAAGTTGTTGTTCAGCGAGAAGATCTGCATACGGGAAAGCGTAGTGTTGTATCGCATAATGCCAAACACATGCGCGGTGTACTTGCAGGTACTCTTTTTGAACAACGTGCACATGGAAAGCTTTCTGAAGACGTTAGTGCATCCCAAATTGTTGAAATTGCAAGCAATATTCCAGGCGTCATAGATGTTGAAATAAGCACGGCAAACGCGACTGGAGAAGCAACGCTTACGCTGGTCACTGGTCAAGAGTAGAAATTTTAAATGCTTTTCTTGCTGGCCTTTTGAGCTTTCTTTACCTGCCTCATGAGCCACTGAAACGCCATCGCTACAACAAGAGTCACTATAAAAACAAAAATTCCTCGAACAAAAGCGTTTCCAAGCAAGCTGTAGGGGAATCGGCCAAGCCTTAGTCCCAAGAAGTTAATAACAGGAATCTGGAACAAATAGACTCCTAAAATACCTGCAGATACTGTGCTGATGCGCTTCTTAGCAGCATCAGAGAACTTTTGTAACTTTGGCTCAAAGTTACATACAAAAAGAAACAAAGATGCCGTTTGTACTACACAAAGGAAGTTTTTAATAGCAACTGGATAACTCTGATACGTCATGTCTGGCGTCAACGGAGTTCCAAAGTTATTAGCAACAATCCCCCATCCAAACATAGCCACAGATGAAAGTAAGAAAAATACAGCAAGCACAATATTGTTTTTAGTAAATTTTGGAAGCTCTTCGTAATACGTCTTAACGTAATAGCCAAGCAAATAATAGAAAAGACATTCGCTGTTAAAGGCGGCCCATCTAAATAGCAGATCAAAATAGACACCGCGAACACCAATAAACTCAAGAAGCGGCAAGCCAAAGCTCACAAAGAGCGTGAGCGCCATAACATAAAGAAAGGTTTCTTTTTTCTGCACTACCAAAGAAAGAACAGGCGTCAAAAGATACAGATACAAAATGGTATAGATAAACCAAAGCGTGCTGTTAACGTTGTTGGTTAGAAAACGCTTGATAAAATCAGCAACGCTAGCACTTGCAGCAATTTCTTCAGCACCCCAAAACTTTGTAGGAAAAAGCGCGTACATCAGATACACCACTACGCTTCCAAAAATAAGCGCCATCAACGTTTTTCTGGCACGCTTCATGAAAAATGTTTTTGTGGAGTACTTGTCTCTATAACCAAGTAAATTCATTCCGCTGAGCATAAAAAAGATTGGTACTGCAAAGATAAATACCGCTTGTAGCGCTAAAGAGAAGGCCCATGTTTTGGTGTGTGAAAGAGAAAAAACGTTGAGCGAGGTGTGCAACATAACAACTGCAATACCTGCCAGAATAGTAAGAACATCAGCAAAAACAAAGCGCCTCTTGACAGCTGCTGATTTTGAAGAAACTGTAGCTTTTTCCACGGGCTTCTCCCCAAAGTAATCAAACTTCTACTAAGC
This sequence comes from uncultured Atopobium sp., assembly GCA_902373375.1. Classification (GTDB taxonomy): domain Bacteria; phylum Actinomycetota; class Coriobacteriia; order Coriobacteriales; family Atopobiaceae; genus Lancefieldella. Next base: position 14,359 of record CABKMA010000013.1, on the reverse strand, counting down.
TAAGTATACGAAATATATCAGCAGGAAAGAGGCATCATGGCAAATGTCGTTGACTATCTACACTGGCGCGGCGATCTGACGTTTGACAAAGACCCCTTTAACAACGTTGACAACCTGATTCTTTCAATCCTATCCTACCTGGGTTTTGGTGGCGTAGTTCCTTCTGAGCGCAGCGAGAAACGCGTTCAGCTAGGTAACGCTTGCGCAAAAATGCTGGAGAAACTCAAAGACGATCCGTCTCTTATCACGGGATTTTCTCGCGTTGATGAAACCTTCCTTGAAGCACTGGTTAACGCTCCGCGCTTTACCAACATAGAACTAGGTCGTTATGTAGACCGCATTAATGTTGAGAAAAGCCTACAGTTTGCAGCGTTTACTGCCTATCTTCCTACGGGACAGATGTTTGTTTCATTCAGAGGAACTGACGGCACTCTGGTTGGTTGGCGAGAAAATCTTAACCTTAGCTTTCAGGTTACTTCCGCTGATAGGTCAGCTGCTCTATACCTTAAGAAGCGTATTCGTGAGCATATTGCAGAAGGAAACAGTAATACCTGCGCAAACGTTATGGTTGGTGGTCATTCTAAGGGCGGCAACCTTGCAGCATACGCAGCAACGGTTTGCCCTGAAGAGCTACTTGGTACGCTCGAGCGCGTTTGGAGTAACGATGGTCCTAATATGTGTCCAGAGCTTCTCCACGATACTGCTTACCAGGTATTAGGCGATAAATACATCAGAATTTTGCCTGAATTCAGCGTAGTTGGCATGATTTTTGATAATCCTGCTGTTCCAAAGCTCATTGTAAAAAGCTCAGAAACAGGCATGCTGGCGCACGATGGCGTTTCATGGCAGATTATGCGCAACACATTTGAATTTGCTGATGACTTCCAACTTGAATGTAAAAAGATTAACGAAGCATTTAGTACCTGGTATAAAGAGCTGCCACTTTCAGAAAGAGAACGTTTTACCAATGAGCTCTTTGATGCCCTCTCTGCTGGTGGAGCCATTTATTTCAGCGACATTATAAGCTCGCCTACAAACTTACAACCTGTTATTACAGCGCTTGCAAAAACAGAAAAGCAAACCAAAGAGGTCTTTTTTGACCTCCTCAGTTCGCTTGTCAATGCATCAGCAACTTCTTTGATTGAAAACATTACTGAGTCTTCGCAGATTTCTCAGCTGACCTCTGCAATCTCAGAAGGTTTTGCCAAAATTGATAAGGCCCAAAAGGAACTTAGGAAAGGTTCTCCTTCTTTAGGCCAGTAAGACTACTCACAATTGAAGAAACAATTGAAATAACTATTGAGCCCAGAATAGCGGTACCTAAAGAATCGATAGCTACGCCTGCATGCAGTAAATTTCTAGAAAGAAAACTTGCAAGCTCAAGCATAAAGGCATTAATAAAGAGCGAGAAGATACCTAAAGTAAGCACGTTAATAGGCAACGAGAGCAGCTTAACAATAGGTTTAATACCAGTGTTAACTGCTGCAAGTACTAACGAAAACAAAATGGGACCTGCCCATGAGCCACCCACAATGGTCATTCCAGGGATTAAGGTACATGCCACCAATGTAGCTACGGTAGTTACAAGCCATGTTGCAACAAATGTCATACGAACCTCTCTTTGAAAAAAGCCCGGCAAAAGCCGGGCTTAACATGCACTTTTATGTAAGTTAAAACTTACTCGCCAAAGCCGCTATCAACGAGAGCGATAAGAGCATCAAGAGCTGCCTGCTCGTCAGCGCCATCGCATGCAATCTCAATCTTAGTGCCAGTACCAAGGCCAGCAGCAAGAATCATCATGATAGACTTAGCGTTAACTGGTGCGGAGTCCTTGTCAACATTCTTGATGGTGACGTTGCTCTCAAACTTCTTTGCCTCAGAAACAAAGACGGATGCAGGACGAGCGTGAAGACCAGTTGCATTGATGATAGTAGTCTGCTTTGAAACCATAAGTGGACTCCCCTTCCGGAAACCAAAAATCTACTCGAGAGTTATTCTCGATTAATCGTTACTATCGTAACAAAACATTACGTATTATATCTAATCTTATTTCCAGAAAGAACCAAATTAGACTATGAATTCCCTAAAAACGGGGTAAAAATAAAAAGTCGGAACTCTTATGGGAGGTTCACTATGGCTGAAAACGATATCCAAAACCTCAAAACTGAGGAATCGGACAACATGCCTACTTCATCAACAACTTTGAATGAACAAAATGAATCTGCAAATACTTCTGGATTGAACAAATCTCAAGACATCCAAAAGATTGCTAAAGACACTACCCAGATAGTAACAAAGGGCGTAAGCAGCGCAATTGAGAGTGCTACAACTGCCGTTGCAGAAGGTTTTCAGGCTACCAAAGAAGTTCACAACGCTGCCAAAGAAACAAACTCTGCAAAGCAGGAGCTTAAGCAGATGCAAAAACATCTTACTAAAGACAAGCAAGATCTAGAGCACAGGGACTACGTACAGGGCTCATTTGAACAGATTATTGCCGAGCAAGAGAAAATTCTTGCAGAGACCGCTCAGGTCTTGAGTGATCAATCTACACAAGTAGATCTTCTCACGGTTAAGAAAAATCAAATTATTCAGAAGCTTGAGCAGCAAAAAGTTGATGATGAAACAAAAATTAAGCCTTACAAAGAGGTTGCTGCCACAGCCAAAGGTAGACTTGATGACATTTCAAAGACTATTTCTGAGGCGCAACGTGGTGTTAAAAACGCTGAAGCTCAACTTAAAGAAATAACTGAAAAACGAGATGCCGCTGTAGCATCTGCAAATAAAGCTTTGGAAAACTCCCAAGCAAGACAGCTTTCTCTAAGAGAAGAGCTTACTGGTCTTAAAACAGACCCTGCTGCTCATCACGATGCAATTGTTCGCCTTGAAGAAGATCTTAAGTCAGAGCTTGCTCGCGCAGAACAAGCCAAAAAGCAAGCTGATGAGCTGAAAAGTTCTTTCCAGTCTTCTCTTGAAATGGCTCAAACTCATTACTGGACACAGGGTAAATCATTGGAATCGTCAGAGTCTTCTATTGATGCAGCTCGTAAAGATTATGAACAAAAGCAGCAAGAATATGACGCTGTGTTAGCTGAGGCTAATGCCCGTCAAAGAATTTTAAGTAAAGACATAGAAGACCTTGAAGAGAACATTAAAACAGCCAAAGAGCTCTTTAACGATGCAGCAGATAAACATGACGCAGCGCAATCAATCATTGACGATGCTAAAGAAATTTATGCAACCCCAGAAATTACTGAACAACTCAGAAGGTCTGTTAAAGCGCAAGAAGGCAACATTGCTGCTAAGCAACTTACGCTTAAAGGTCTTATTGATGGCGAGAAAATCCTTCGAGATACAACTCGTGGTCAGCGCATTGGCTTTGTCATTGTTGTCCTTGGTATGTTAGCGATTCTTGCATCTTTTGTATGGCTGATTTTTAACCGATAAAGCCTTTACAAGAGCAGATACATTTTAGGTATGTAAAAGAGGTGCTCACAAAGCGTGAGCACCTCTTTGTCGATTTCAAACTAAGCTTTCAAGCTAAACGTAAAGAGCAAACAGCTAAATGATGATCATGGCATCACCAAATGACAAGAAGCGGTACTTCTCGTCAATGGCACTTTGATAGGCGTCCATAATCTGCTCGCGCGTTGCAAACGCAGAAACCAGCATCATCAAAGTTGAACGAGGAACGTGGAAGTTGGTCACCATAGTGTCTACCACGTGGAATGTAGATCCTGGCATCAGATATAAGTTAGTAGTAGCGTTTTCTCGGGCAACCATATCGCCTTTGTGAGTTACCGCAGCAGAATCTTCTGCCTCTTCAAAGCGACGCGCAACAACAGGAGGCTGATCGGCTGGAATCTGACTATCCCAGGCGCTCTCAAGCGAGCGAACACTGGTGGTGCCAATGGCAATAACCTTATGGCCAGCGGCTTTTGTGGCCTTTACTGCTTCTACAACTTCTGGAGCTACGTGGTAGCGCTCGGTATGAATGACGTGCTTAGTAGGATCATCCTCTGTTACCAACCTGAAGGTATCAATACCCACCTCAAGCTCAACTGATGCCCACTGAACACCCTTTGCCTTAATAGCTTCAATAAGCTCAGGAGTAAAGTGAAGACCCGCGGTAGGAGCTGCGGCAGAATGCTCGTCCTGCATAGCGTAAACCGTCTGATACTTCTCTGGATCTCCCTCATATTGCGTAATATATGGAGGCAGTGGAACATGGCCTGCCTCATGAATAGCCTCATCAAGAGTACGGTCTCCCTGTGCTTCAAAACGTACCAGGCGGCCTCCCCTGTTGTCATCAACAAAGTCCACAATGGTGCCCTTCAGCACAACAGGAGCTGAATCAGGAGCATGCAAGCCACCTGCACGGTATTCAATTACAGCGCCAGGCTTTAGACGCTTACCAGGGTTTACTAGACATTCCCATACACTACCCAGAGCATCAATGTCTTCTCGACGTTTTAAAAGCAGCGTTTCTGACACGCCACCCGTATTTTGCTTTTTGCCCACAAGACGAGCTGGCATAACACGCGTCTGGTTAACTACAACCAAATCGCCTGGCTCAAGATACTCCAGAATATCGGTGAAGTGCTTGTGCTCTATGCGACCATCATCTCTATGCAGCACCAAAAGCCTACAAGAGTCTCTTGGCTCAGCAGGAGCTTGTGCAATTCGCTCTTCTGGAAGGTTGTAATCAAAATCGTCAGTTCGCATGACGTGCTGCCTTTCTTGCGTCACGAGCTTCATGACGCTCTATCTGAGCCTCGGCCGCGGAATATCTGCAACCGCAATAATTTTGTCGATACATACCAAGCTCACGAGACTCTTTTGTAGCTTCTGGGTAATATGGACGGAAATCTCTCCATACAGGCGTGAGCCCGTGAGCATGCGCAATAGATACCAACTCATCCTCGCACGCATCAAAGAGCTGATAGGGCGAGACAGCCAGTGTTGTAGAAACGTATTCAAACCCGCGCTCAACCGCTACACGACAGCTCTCTGCCAAGCGGATTGCGTAACAAGCACGACAACGACGATCTCGTTCAAATCCCTGTGGGGCAACAGTACGCTCCCACCGCTCTCGAGGATCTCCTGCCACAATTACCTCAACATGAGCCTCTTCTTGAGCCCACGTAAGTAACGTTTGAAGTCGTCTATCATGCTCTTCAACAGGCTGAATATTAGGGTTAGTCCAACAAATAGTTGGCTCAAAGCCCTCTTCTCTCAGATGCTTTAAAGGCTCAAGAGAGCAAGGCCCGCAGCATGCATGAAGCAAAAGTGGCGTTCCTGGCTCTACTGAAAGAGTCTCAATTGACTGAAGCGTGTTTGAAGTCATTAGTTCTTCTCGTCTTGTGCTCTATGACATTTCCAACCTACTATAGCGCAGGCAGCAAGACATACAAAAATGGTAACAACACTTGCTTCAATACCATAAGCGCCACCCGAGATAAACTCAGATGCTGCAGGATACGCCGTTAAAAGCGTGGTAGGAAGAAGCGTAGTAGTAACCGAGATACCCAAAATGGGACCGGTTACAAAGTTCCAAATAAAGTGCATAGCAATGGTCATAAGTAGGTTATCCGTAAGCCAAAAAACCAGACCATAGAGAATGCCCATCAAGAAAACTGAAATTGCCGCGGCAACAGAGATATTAGGCGTTAGTCCATACGTTGCAGTAAAGAGTATCGCTTGAAGTACAAGCGCTACAGGGAAAGAACTCTTAGCTGCAACACCAGTTTGTAAATAACCTCTAAACAAGATTTCTTCTGCCGCGGACTCAATAAGGGTTGCCACAAGTAAAAAAAGAGCAGCAAAAATGTTATAGGAAGCGTTGAAGTTAAAATCAAAACCTTCAATGAGCAAAATAGAACCAAAGGTAAACAAAACCATTAAAAAGCCAAAGGTGACTCCACGCATAAAACCAGGCCACATGCTTGCTCGAAGACCTAAAGACCTAAGATCACGCTTATTTATACGGGTAACCCACACAAGAATTAAGCTACCTGCCAGTATGCTTCCTAGAAGACTCAACATGGATGGAAGCATATCGTTTGGCGAAAGCTCTCCTATAACCATCAGCGGAATATGACAGACAAACATAAGTAAAAGTGCAAGGTCAGCCACAAGGAAGGGCGTCACCACAGACTTTGGCGGATTCTTTTGAACAAACTCAAGACTTGTCTTTGGCTTTTTTCTTCCCACGAACTCTCCTTACATAATTTCTACTCACTATAGTATCGACTTCTGAATCTATTCGTGTAGTGATTCAAAAAAGATTAGAATAAGAAGATAATTTGCTTAAATCTACTACTTTCAACAGCGAGGTATCCATGGCTGAAAGCTACGACATGAACAACCGCCCACAGTTTCCTAAGCGTGCTGTCATTACCGGAGGTATGCCCTACGGTAATAAGAATCTTCACTTTGGACATATTGCAGGCGTCTTTGTCCCAGCAGATTTCTTTGCTCGTTTCTTAAGAGATCGAATTGGCCAGAAAAACGTTTTGTTTATCTCGGGAACTGACTGCTATGGTTCTCCTATTGCAGAGGGCTATCGCAAAAAGGTTGAGGAAGAGGGCTACGAAGGAACTATCCTCGATTACGTCAACCAAAATCATAACCTGCAGAAAAGCGCTCTTGACGCTTATAACATCTCGCTTGATTTCTACGGCGGCTCCGCATTAGAGCCTGCAGCAAAGATTCATGAAGAGATGGCAGATAGCATCATGCACCGCCTCTACGAGCACGGCAAACTCTCTAAGCTCTCTACCAAACAGTTTTACGATACTGAAGCTCAGACCTTCCTTAATGGCCGACAGGTCAATGGACGCTGTCCCATCAAGGGCTGTAAGTCAGAGAAGGCTTATGCAGAAGAATGTGATCTGGGCCATCAGTTCAATCCAGAGGAGCTCATTGCTCCTGTTTCGCAGCTTACCGGCACTACACCAGAACTTCGTCCTGCACCAAGCTGGTACTTTGATTTACCACAATACAAAGAGTTCCTAAACAACCTGGTAGAAAAGTGGAAGAACAACCCACAGATTCGTTCAGTTGTTACCACAACCGTTCAAGAAACTCTGACCGAGCCTATTATCTACATCCAAAACTCCTACCGCCAAGACTTTGACGGTGTTGCCTCTTCCCTCCCAGCTCATAGTGTCATTGAGCCAGAAGGAAACGCTTCTTCTTTCTCAGTTGTTTTTGAAAACTGGCAAGATAGAGATAAAGCTCGCGAGAAACTCAAAGAGGCTGGGATTCGTTTCAGAACAAGCAAGACGCTTCTGCCTTACCGCATGACGGGCAATATTTCTTGGGGTCTCAAGTCTCCGGACATTGAAGATCTTAAAGACCTCACCATCTGGGTTTGGACTGAGTCTCTCTGGGCTCCTATTACCTTTACTCGCGCAGCTCTTTCTGAAGACGCTAGCAATGGCGGTAGCCGCTATTCTTCTGACGAGTGGCGCGATTGGTGGTGCAGCGATGATGCCGCTGTCTACCAGTTTATTGGCCAGGACAACATCTTCTTCTACTGCATTGTCCAGAACCCTTTGTGGGATGCACTTGATTGGGGTCTTACCACTGATACTCCAGTTGCTAACTACCACATTCTCTTTATGAACAAGAAAGCTTCCAGCTCTGGTGCTATCAAACCTCCAATGGCAGAGGAGCTTCTTCAGTTCTACACGCCTGAGCAACTCCGCGCTCACTGGCTCTCTCTTGGTCTTGATCAGCGCGCTGTGTCCTTCTCGCCAAAGGCTTTTGATACCTCCGTATCCAGGAAGGGTAAAGACGGCGAGCCAGACCTTCTGGTAAAGGATGATCCTCGCGTTGTTGACCCTGCGCTCAAGGAATCCGCATTCCTCACCAATATCTTTAACCGCATGGCTCGTAGCTGCCTGTATGGTGCAGCCAATGCTTGTGGCGGTCACCTGCCTGTCAGTGAGCCACACCAGGAAGTTATCAACGCTGCTCAAGAGGTTCTGCTTAAGTACGAGCAGCTTGCATACGGCTTTGACGCACACTCAGCACTTGCCGCTGTTGACGAATACGCTCGCGCAGAAAACAAGCGCTGGGGTGAGGCTTCTAAGGCTGCTCAGGGCAGCGATGCGGCCTATGATCAAGCATTAGCTGATGCATTCTATGCACTCAAGACCATCACACTGCTTATGCACCCAGCTGTTCCTGAGGGCTGCGAGCGCATTGCAGATGCCCTCAACTTCCCCCATGAGGAGTTTTTCTCTTGGGAGAACGCTTTTATGGGTCCAAAGGAGCTTGCTGCAAAGCTTGGTCAGAGCGCAGAGGAGCACCAGCTTGAAGAGCTTCCTCCTCGCTTTGATTTCTTCAAAGCACATCCAAGCCAGAAGAACTAAAGTACACGCAGTTAGGAGCATACGTGGTCGAGTTTCCACCCGTCTACCGCCCAAAACCTTATAGCAAGCCAACAGCACACCTGAAGAGCCATCTTCAGGTGTTGCTTGATGACGGCGCAGAAATTGCAACGTTTGTCTACACTCCCCACGCCTCTGCTGGCGAGAAACCCTATGAAGACCTGGCTTCTACTGCAGCTTATGTAGCGTCTATCACTGACAATACCTTTGCCACTCCCATTGTTTTTCTCCATGGAAATGGAGAAGAGCATGGCATCTTTGGCGCCATTATTGATGAGGTATGCAACCGTGGTTACACCGCTATTGGTATTGACTCAAGAGATCAAGGTCTGAGTACTCGAGGAACAGCTGCCTTTACCTACGAGCAGATGGCAGAAGATGCGTATGTTGTCCTCAAGCAACTTGGTGTTACCTCCGCTCACATTGTGGGCTTTTCTGATGGCGCCATCCTAGGACTTCTCTTAGCACGCGATTATTCCGATATTGTTGCCTCTCTCGTATCTATCGGAGCAAATCTTGAACCTGATACGTTAGGTGATATGACCTGGCTATATGAAAGTATCCAGGGTAATTAGCGTTGGGCAGCCGAAGGCTGGGAAGGTGCTGTTCTAGAAGATGGCTACCCCGTTCCCTCGCCTGCGGAAGCCGCTCGCATTGCAGAGCACCTTGAGCTCATGGTGGATAACCCTCATATTGACCCTACAACCCTTGGACATATTTCTGTTCCTGTTGTTGTCATGGCAGGTGAGTATGACGAGATTTATCCAGAGGAAACCCATCGTATTGCTGAGGCAATTCCAACCGCTCGTCTGGTCTTCATCCCTGGGTGTCCTCACAATGTTCCTAAGGTATCTCCTGGTGCTGTAGTAAGAAGGATTTTTGCAAATCTTGCATTTCTTTAACAGAAGAGCTACCAGATGAGCCTAATCATGTGCTTTTGTTTCAAGAAAATAAAACTTCGGTACTTAATTGTTAAGTACCTTGCTATATCAAAATTTTTATGTAAAATAGCTGACAAGAATTATTTCTTATATGGGAGGTACTCATGCATCAAACACCTACCTCACCTACTCAAGAAATGCGTATTATTCGCAATCTTGGCCATCTAGGTCATTATCTTTACATCACGCGCGGATGTCATGGCGGTCAACAATTTATTTTGACTGCGCTCTATCGTGATGGAGATATGACACAAAAAGATCTTCTCGCCAAGACAAAGAATACATCTGCATCTCTTTCAGAAATGGTGAGCAAACTTGAAGCAAAAGGTCTCATTGAACGGACACGTGTTGATAAAGACCGCAGAAAGGCGCTTCTTTCACTAACAAAAGAAGGGCGTAAACAGGCACAAGAAGCTCAAGAATCTATTGAGTCATTTGAAGCACAGGCTTTATCGGTTCTTTCAGATGAAGAAAAAATTGCCTTTTGCGGATATCTAGATCGATTAGTTGAACATTGGGACACATTTAATAAAGATGAGAAAGGAGAAACGGCATGTCAGAAGAAGTAACTTCAACTGAAGATCTTGAAAACATGGTTGAAACATCTGAAGCAGATACTACTTTGGCTCCCTCTACCCTGACAGGTATTGTAGATGTCAGCACTTTATCGTTTAGAAAGATTGCTACCGTCCTTGCTAAAAGTATCGGCGAGTTTAAAAAAGACGCCATCCTTACTCCAGTTTTTGTTTTGGTTGAGACCATCTTAGAGATTCTCATTCCTTTTAGAACAGCAGCCCTCATTGATACCCTTCGCACAGGGGCCAATCTTAACGCTATTCTTCAGGCTGGACTTATTCTTGCTGCCATGGCAATGTTGTCGCTGCTATTTGGAACACTCTCTGGCATTTCTGTTGCTAAGGCATCTACTGGATTTGCCCGCAATCTACGCCGTGATATGTTCCAAAATATTCAGAAGTTCTCGTTTACCACTATTGATGCCTTCTCGTCATCATCATTGGTAACGCGTTTGACCACTGATATTTCTAACGTACAAATGGCATTTATGATGCTTATTCGTATGGCAGTCCGAGCTCCATTCATGTTTATCTCGGCCTTTATTGCGGGCTTTATCATGGGTGGCTGGCTTGCAATTATTTTTGTTGCTATCATGCCGCTTCTAGGATTTGGTCTCTACCTCATTATTTCTAAAGTTATCCCTATCTTTAAAAAGATCTTTAAGAAGTACGACGCACTTAATGAGTCTGCAGAAGAAAACCTTGCTGGTATTCGCGTTGTTAAGTCATTTGTCAATGAAGACTTTGAGCGCCAGAAGTTTGATACTGCTTCGGAAGAGTTGCGTAAAGACTTCACTACAGCAGAGAGACTCTTGGCTCTAAACTCGCCATTTATGAATTTTACTATTTACGTACTGTTTGTTTTGATTCTTTACTTTGGTTCGTACCTTATTGTTTCCTCTCAGGGAACAAGCCTTGGCGTTGGTCAGCTCTCTTCTCTTATCACCTATGGGTTTATGATGCTTATGGCTCTTATGATGCTTTCCTTTGTTTTTGCCATGATTATCATTGCAGAAGAAGGCGCACGCCGTATCTGTGAGGTACTCCTTGCAACTTCCACTATTAACAACCCAGAAAATCCTTTGACTGAGGTTACAGACGGATCCATTGATTTTGAGAACGTTGGATTCTCCTACTGTGGACCAAAAGGTCGAGAAGCCCTATCTGACGTAAACCTTCATATCAAATCTGGAGAGGTCATTGGTATCATCGGCGGTACCGGCTCTGCTAAGTCTACTCTGGTACAGCTCATTCCTCGTCTTTATGACGTAACCGCTGGCAGTGTTTTTGTTGGTGGGCATAACGTCAAAGACTATGATATCGATACTCTTCGTGGTGCTGTAGCTATGGTTCTTCAAAAGAACGTGCTCTTTAGCGGTACCATCAAAGAAAATCTCCTGTGGGGTAACCCTGACGCTACCGATGAAGAGATTCTTGAGGCAGCACGTCTTGCTCAGGCAGACAGCTTTGTTCAAACCTTCCCCGATAAATATGAAACTCATATTGAGCAGGGTGGCAACAACGTTTCTGGCGGTCAGAAGCAACGTCTCTGTATTGCACGCGCACTACTTAAACGTCCAAAAGTACTCATTCTTGATGACTCTACCAGTGCTGTTGATACAAAGACTGATTCTTTGATTCGCTCAGGCCTCAAAGATTACCTGCCCGATACCACCAAGATTATCATTGCTCAGCGAACATCCAGTATTGAAGAGTCTGACAAGATTATTGTTCTGGATAGCGGCCGTATAAATGCCATTGGTACACATGAAGAGCTTTTAAAAGATAACCCAATCTATCGCGAGGTGTACTTCTCGCAGAATAAACAAAGTGTTGATGAAAACCAGTCCCAGGAAGGTGAGGTGACTTCTCATGAGTAAGGCAGTAGAAACAAATGGTACAAGGCCAAAGCTTCCCGTGGGAAAAATTCTTGCTCGTACCATTAAAATGCTTTGGGAGTTCTATCCCCTTCTTCTTCCTGTGGCACTTCTTGCCACTATTATCCAGGGAATCATGCAATCGCTTCCAAGTGTCTTTCTTGAGCGTATTCTCTCTATCATCTCAAGCTATATAGATTCCGGTGACTGGAGTTCTGCTGAGGGCTTAGTTTTTCAAAACGTAGCACTTCTCGCCATCTTCTATGTCATTGGACTTCTTGCAAACATCATTTCAACCCAAGGTATGGCCTTCATTACCCAGGGAGCGTTGCAAAAATGGCGTTCAAAGATGTTCTCGCACATGCAAGACTTACCCATTAGGTACTTTGATACGCACCTCAACGGCGACATCATGAGTTATTACACTAATGATATTGATGCCATGCGCCAAATGATTGGCATGAGTCTTCCGCAGCTTCTTTTTACCTCTGTAATAATTATTTCTGTTGTCTTCATCATGTTCTACTACAGCGCCTTAATGGCATTAGTTATTTTGTTTGGCGTTTCTTTAATGGGTCTTGCAACCAAACATCTTGGTGGAAAGTCCGCAAAGAACTTTGTCAAAACTCAAAAGACCACAGCAGACGTTGAGGGTCATATTCAAGAAATGATGAATGGCGAGAAGGTCATCAAGGTCTTTAGCTATGAACCAGAAACCATTGAATCCTTTAACAAGATCAACGATGAGTTGATGGTTGTTTCTAGAAATGCAAACCTTTACGCCAATACCCTTATGCCAATACTTAACAACATGGGCAACATTATGTACGTCGTTGTTGCTATTGTTTCTGGCGTATTTATTGCTCTAAATATTCAAAATATTTCTATTTCAGGGCTACCGTTTACCATCGCAGTAGCTGTTCCCTTCCTCAACATGACACGTCAGTTCTCTGCTCAGATTAACCAGATCTCAGCTCAGATTAACTCCGTTGTCATGGGCGTTGCTGGCGCCAATCGCATTTTTGAGCTGCTTGATGAACCGGTAGAAACTGATGAGGGTTATGTCACCTTGGTCAGCTCAGAAACGATTGATGGACAGGTTCAGGAAGCTGAATACCGCACCGGTTACTGGGCTTGGAAGTATCCACACAGTGACGGCACGGTTACTTACACCCCTGTTAAGGGAGACGTTCGCCTCTTTGATGTTGACTTTGGCTACGAGCCTGGCCACACCGTGTTGCATGATATCTCTCTTTATGCAAAACCTGGTCAGAAGGTTGCCTTTGTTGGCGCAACAGGTGCTGGTAAAACAACCATTACTAACCTACTCAACCGCTTCTATGACATTGAAAACGGCAAGATTCGCTACGACGGCATCAACATTAACAAAATTAGAAAGAGCGCTCTTCGTCGCGCTCTCGGTATTGTTCTGCAAGATGTCAACCTCTTTACGGGCACTGTCTTGGATAACATCCGCTACGGCCGTCTTGATGCTACTGATGAGGACTGCGTAAAGGCCGCAAAGCTTGCTGGCGCTGATGACTTTATTAGGCGCCTTCCAGAAGGTTACCACACCATGCTCAAGGACAACGGTAGCGCGCTTTCCCAGGGACAGCGTCAGCTCATCTCTATTGCCCGAGCAGCAGTCGCAGATCCACCAGTCATGATTCTGGATGAGGCTACTTCCAGTATTGATACGCGTACTGAAGCAATTGTTCAACGTGGTATGGATGCTCTGATGTATGACCGCACCACCTTTGTTATTGCTCACCGTCTTTCTACGGTCAGAAACGCAGATGTTATAGTCGTTCTTGACCACGGTCGAATTATTGAGCGCGGCACGCACGATGAACTTCTCGCCAAGAGAGGAACGTACTATCAGCTTTACACAGGAGCCTTTGAGCTTGAGTAACAGCCAGCTTCTGTAATACAAAACGCCTTGTCATCTTTGTGGCAAGGCGTTTTTTGTGCGTATGTAAAGCCTTCTTAGGCGAGAAGAACGTGGCGTAGGTCTTCTACCGTATCTACAACTGCAATCGCACCCGCATCAATAAGCTCTTGTCTGTTGGTAGTTTTACCATACAGCACACCAATGCATGGAATCTGATTTGGAAATGCAGCTTCCATATCAAAACGGCGATCTCCTACCATAATACTTTCAGAAGCATCGAAGCTAAGCTGACGCATAACATGAGCGATTGCAGTGACTTTATCAGTAGCCTCCTCATCTATTCTTCCAGCATAAGCATCAAGAACACCAATAAGATTGTTGTCCTTAAGCCCCACCTCTAGCATGGGTAGATTTTTTGAGCTTGCCACAGCAACTTTCTTACCAGCTGCATGCAAGTCATCAATAAGGCTCCTCACGCCTTCAAAAAGAGGCCATTTTCCTGTAGTTACATAGAGCTCTCGGTAACGTTTAGTAACCGCAACGGCCTCCTCATGACTCAGGCCAAAGACCAACTCATACGCATAAGGAAACGGTGGCCCTACAAGCTTTTTAAGGTCTGACTCAATAAAGTCTGTATGACCACAATCAGTCATTGCCATTTTTGCCGTAGAAACAATGG
>CABKMA010000012.1 GCA_902373375.1 uncultured Atopobium sp. | reverse complement strand
AAGCTTCTAAAAGATGAATCATTGTTCAGAGATGTTGCGGTTGATCAAAATAGTTTCAGGAGTAGATGCACGCAAGTATGGTAAGCAGTGGATTGTTAACCGTGATGCTATGTTGCGTGATATCGAAGAAGGCCGTGTCATTTTAGGTGGCTGTATTGTATGTGGAGAAGACCCCAAGTTTCATTGCAACGATTGCAAGTATGATTGGAGATAGCTGTAGTTTTGAATTTTGCCGATATCGGCAAGAAATAGCCCCATTTGCTATAATAATCTCATTAGTTTTTGCCGATAGGGAGGTGAAGCTTGATGGGATTTCTTTCTGCAGCAGAGATTGCTGAGCTCTGGGATATATCCGAGCGAAGTGTGCGCAATTACTGTGCTAATGGCCGCGTGCCAGGTGCTTTTCTCGTGGGAAAAACTTGGAACATTCCAGTCGATGCAGTAAAACCTTCTCGAAAAAATGCTAAAACATCGTCAACAAGTCCGCTGCTTTCGCGCTTGATTGAAGAAAAGGCCTCAAAAATAAAGGGTGGCATTTACCATAAGCTCCAGGTTGAGCTTACCTACAATTCTAATCACATTGAGGGAAGCAAACTCTCCCTTGATCAGACGCGCATGATTTTTGAGACGGCAACCATCGGTGTTGATGGAAATCCTGTTCACATTGATGACATCGTAGAAACTCAGAACCACTTTCACGCTATCGATTACGTGATTGACCACTCAAAAAACCCTCTTTCAGAGGTCATCATCAAAGAACTTCACCGTATTCTAAAAACGGGAACAACAGATTCTGTAAAGGACTGGTTTGCTGTTGGAGATTACAAACGCCTACCAAATGAGGTCGGTGGGCGAGAAACCACGCTTCCAGAAAATGTTGCTAAAGAAGTGAAATCGCTGTTAAGGGCATATAATTCAAGTAGCTCTCATACCTTTGAAGACATTGTTGATTATCACGTTCGCTTTGAGCGCATTCACCCATTCCAAGACGGCAACGGACGTGTCGGTAGGTTGATTATGCTTAAAGAATGCCTTGCTCATGACGTTGTTCCGTTTGTCATTACTGATGATTTAAAGTCTTTCTACTATCGCGGACTCTCTAAATGGGATAAGGAGAACGGCTATCTTCTTGATACGTGCCTTACAGCTCAGGATAGATTCAAAGCCACACTGGATTACTTCCGAATTCCGTACGGTGATAAGTAGGTGTAACTGCTTTTCTCGCCTTAATGTTAAAGTGCTTAACGAGACAGGAGATCGTAACTCCGAGCACAGTGTGTGGCAGTACTTTGCCGTGCTACCCGACATTAAGTCTGTTGGTGTTATGGGTGATGAGCGCACGTATGCCCGTCCAGTTATCCTGCGCGCCGTTGAGTCTAGTGACGCTATGACTGCTGACTGGGCAAAGCTCCCTTATGAGTTGCTAACCCGCATTTCTTCTCGCATCGTCAGTGAGGTTGCTGGCGTTAACCGCGTGGCCTACGACATCACTCCAAAGCCACCTGCGACTATTGAGCGGAAATAGGAAATAAGTTTTGAATTGAATATAATGCCAGTTTATAACTGTTTTCTGTACTCAACTCACTACAGAGTTAAGTCTTGGTTATTCAAATTCTATCTCTAGTTCTGCCTCATTGAAGATATTTACCTGTGTTTCGATATTAATTTTATTGACAATCCAAGCACGGAAAGAGCATCGTTGGATGAATTCATCAATACGATTTACGCCGTCAATTGCATGTAGTGTCACAACGAGTCCGAAGCGCATATTCTCTCCAAAACTCTCGTCCAGTCGCTCTTTGGTTTTTAGACTGATGCCCCACAATCCATTTTCGTAGCTTTTCTTTCCTCGTCCTTTGGGATTAATTTCCTCCGCGATATGCTTTACGTTGTCCCATTTACGGAAGAACTCTCTTGCTTCTTCTTCGTAGGTAAAAGACCCTTCAAGATCTTGAATATTGTTGTTAATAGGTTTAATTTTTTCACCATTTAAGCGTCCAAACGTTATAGAAATTTCCGTGTTTGTGTAATCAACTCCCTGGCTTCGTTCGCAATGTGGAAAGTAACAAAGTGTTGCCTTTGCATAATAAGGATGTTTGTCGTGGACGACTGGCACTGGAATGTTATGTGTATATGTGTCAAACAATTCAGATGTTCCACTTAGGACGAACTTAATTTCATTGTCTGAAGTTGAGAGAATATCCTCGATTCGTTTTGGTACAACTCCGTAACCGAGATAATGAGGATTTTCACTTTGTTTCCAACTACTAGCTGAGTCAATAATCAATGCTTTTGCAATTTCTCTACTGAACCCGACAATGTGAATCAAATAAGCTAACTTTCTTGATATCCATGGAGCTGCGAATGAAGTTCCTGAAACCAGCGCTGTTCTATCTGGTTCCTGACAGACGCATATAGGCTGATCTTTATCACCACCGTAGTAGCAGACATCTGGCTTTCCGAAAAACGAGAGCACTGGTCCTTTTCTTGAGTAGGAGCAAGGAGAGCCATCCATTCTCACGGAGTTTACGACAAGAGAGTTGACGGAGTCAGCAGGTGCCCCAACCCTTTTTTTCTTTGAGTATTTTTCGTCGTTTGTGCCAGCAATCACAAAAATCACATCGTGTTCTACCTGGATTCTGTCAAGGGCGGAAGCTTCTACAGAGACAAAATTTTCTGGACATTCAAGGAATGATCCGAGCGACAGGTTCCAAACTTTAATTTCAGGAAATTTGATGACAGCTTTTTCGATTTCTCGAACAATCGTGAAGGAGCTAAACTTTCCATCTGCTGCAATGCCGACGTGGCGGACACGAAAACGTCCACATCCATCATCCATCTCTGGATTTAAGGATGGACCGTCTACGATGATAGAGCTCACTCCAGTCCCATGAGAATAATCACTAGGTGCTAAAAGTTCAGAATCAACTTCCACAGTTGCTCTAACCCAATTAGAAAAGTAAACATTGTTGTTAAATGGGGTATCGAACACACCAATCCATGGTTCACTGCTTGGTGATGGAATCGTTCCGCGGTCGTTTTCAATTCCTATAATTTCGTCATGTGGAATCTCGTTCATATCTTTTATTGCCATCGCAATTAAGTGAGGCGCAGTATTGTGGAGGAGTTTGTACTGATGGGGAGTCAAAAGGTAAGTTGATTCATCATAGGTGCGAAGATTTAGTTCCGATATTCCAATTTTTCTTAGAAATTCTGTATTGTTAATACCCGTTCCTTTATACAAGGTAACCATAGACGGTTCTTCAATTGATTCCTTAGGCACGTTTAATTCAAAGCACTCAATATGGCATACGTCAACGACAAGTCTAGAAAAAGCGCTTCGGGACAAGGGTAAATGATCGAAAGAAGTCTTCTGCTCATTAATCTTCTTTAATTGCTCCGAGGTAATCTCTCCTCCACAAAGTTCATCAATGCAAAGGGCAAGGTTATACAAATCTTTGATAGAAGTTTTGAGAGAGTGTTTGCTTACACAGTGAGTAATTACATGCTGTCTAAATTTGCCATTGTCATAAAATCTTACTCCGACGATAGTGTTATTAGATGAGCTTGATTCTGATTCGGATAGTAGTCTTCTCACACGGCCGCTTTTCGCGATGATTCTCTCATATCGAATTGCGATAAGGGGTTTGTAATCGTGTTTGAAATCCTCCCAGTATGTCTGTATTTGAGCAAGAGAATTTCTAAGAGCCTTCACTTTTTTTGAAGATACAGTTTTTTGAGCAGGAAGTGATGGCGGACCAGGGCGCGACGAGTTTCGTTTTTGGTTAAAGGTGCCTCGTAATTGTAGAATTGCATTACTCATCGTTTCCTCCATTCAACTGTCTAGAGAGCGTACTCTTAGAAATACCTGTGAGTTTCTCCATTTCCCTGATTGTAAATCCTTGTTTTTTCAATATGTCAATATTTATGGTCGCGGAATCTGTGAATTGTTTGTATAGGCGCTTGAGGTAGTCGTATTCGTTTTCTGGATCAGAAAACGCTATATCAGATTTAATTATATTCTTTAGGTCGCCTGGAAAAGGGAGGCAGTCAGATAGTGAAAGAATCTTTTTAAAAAGCCTCATGTCCCTACCAACATTTTTGAACTTTGTAAGTAGTTCGGTTGTAATGGTTTCTGCAATTTCGATAAGGTCGTCCTGTGAATATCTATCAAAACTCACGCATGCGTCAAACCTTCTGACTAAAGCTCTATCGAAAGCATCGAAGAGATTGGTAGTTGCAATGAGAGCAATGGAGTCATCCAACCGATCGAGTTCACGTAGGAGGATGGAGGTGGCTCGACTCATCTCGCGGATGTCGTTGTTGCTGCTTCTATCTAGTGCAAGCGCATCTATCTCATCGAACAATACGATAACCTTTTCCGGGTGCCTAAAACTGGAAATCTCAGAGAATAAGGCGTCGATATTCTTTCCGGTTTGACCAAGTTTGCTATCTATGAGCAGATCAAAGTCAACCATGAACATATCCCTGTTCAAGATTCGCGCAATTTGTTTAGCAGCTTCGGTCTTGCCTGTGCCAGGAGGTCCCTGGAACAGAAATTTGTTCACCCCAACATTGCCGCGAATGGCATTGGTGATGCCTGAGATATCCGAAGCGATGATTTCTGGCAAGGGCAATGCCGACACTGCGGGACTTACCGCGCTCAGGAAGCATGGAGCTTCGTCCATCTGAGGGACAAAAGTGTTGGCGTCAGAAAGAAGAGCCATGATGTATTCGGAGAGCTGTGTATCACCAGCTTTGTCGAATTCTTGTGCGATAGCGAGAGCTTCGGCGCGAAATGCCGGCTCATTTCTCTCCGAATGGTATCGAATTAGATTGATCACGTTTCTTTTCTTCATGGCTTCCTCCTATTCCTTTCTAATTCGAATTGTACAATATGGGACACAGATTTACAATATTGAGACACATAAGACTTGACTTTATATATCGAAGGTTGTAACTTCATTCTGGGTGATGGCGAGCAGATGGCGCTAAACGTTATTAAGTCGTCAAAAACAAAGCCCCGCTGCAACGGGGCTTCAGCAGTCTATTATCGAACAAACGTAATTGACCGTTGCCATTATAAATCTGCTTTCGCGCAGAGGCAACAGGAAGGAGGCTCTATGGCTTCTAAAAATGTACATGTAACACGGCGTTCCGATGGAACCTGGCAAGTCAAGACCGAGGGGATGTCAAGGGCATATCGTGTAACTAACACCCAAGCCGAAGCAATTAGCATCGGTCGAAATGTCAGTCATAATCAAAATAGTGAGCTCTACATTCACGGAGTTAATGGAAAGATTAGGGCACGCGACTCGTACGGAAATGATCCTTTTCCTCCTCGTGGATAAATAATCACAACGCTCCCATCGCTCACCCTAGATGGCCTCTTCGTATTAGAGGAGGCCATTTTTATTCAAAGCTTTAGCCTGTTGAGTGCGGGAAGCGGGTGAAACACAAAACCACCTGCTAATGAACTGCCTCCCATTTCTTGGACATAAGAAATGGGAGGCAGTTCATTCTTGGAGGAGGCTTTCGAGTGCGTGGACACTTTGCTTAAAAGATATTTCGACAGTTTGTTCTAGTACATTTGTGCCGAGTAGACTTGGATTAAGATTTACATTTTTTACATGATGAACCATATTGTTAATTCCTGAATAATTAAAATTAATAGTGTGTTTATGCCTATATTCCGGAACGCTTTCTTCATCAGTATATCCAGTCAACTCATCTTCAGCCCATTTTTCTAATGATTTGCTCTTGAGATCATAAGCTATAACTTGTAGTCGAGTTAGCGACTAAGAGAGGGATACCTCTTCATTTACGATATCTGTGATTATTTTACTTTTGACATAAGGTCCCTTGCTTCATCGAAAAGATATATAGACAGTACATTAGATAGATAAATGAAATTTACCATGTCATGATAAAAAAACATGGTAAGTCATTAAATCTATGAACTTAAAATACTAAAAATCTTTAAACAATTTTTTGAATGCGCCACGCTGGAGATCCGCTAGGTTATAAATAGTTTCCATTGTGTCAAAAGTTTCATGTAAATTGTTTCGTGCGCTTTTCCAACCTTTTCCATCTGTGACCCATACAAATGTGAAGTCCTCAATGGTATTTGCTTCTTGAGCCATTTCCTTATAAGACCGAGAAGTTTCGTTAAGTTTAGATCCTCCACCGGAGTAAAAGTTTGTTTCAATACCGAATAGTTTGTTTTTCGTTTTCACAACAAAGTCAAAGCGCTTTTCCACAGTTCCGTTATTAGTAATGGGGGATAAATCAATGCCCCAAAGCTCCTGTGCTTGACTAGCCTTTAGTTCCTTACAGTAAATATTGAATTCATTCGGATTAAATACATGAAAAGTTTCAGCTTTAATTTCGCAACGTTTAAGACCTGCTTGAATTAAATAAGATTCGACGAGGTTCTCCATGAGGTGTCCTCCTCGATTTTTACGACCATTTGAATCAAGGCCAACTTCAATGCCAAAAATGTAGTCATATAGATTGTTTATAATATGGCGTTCCATAATTTCAAAGAGACCTGTAGATTGCATGAAATCTGCATATTCCTGAGGAGTATTTAGATCACCCTTTTCTCCAAAATTAAAGTTAACTAGGATTTCCGATTCAAGAATAGGGATTTCGGTGTTTCGAATAGCAAGAAGAATGGGAATAACGTGAAGCACGTCAGGATATTTTTTACAGAGTGCTAAGAAGTCTTGTTTTATATTTTTTGAACCAATAAGAGAATTCATAAGATGGATTTCTGACCGCCATTTTTCGGCGTTAACAATGCATTTGTCGAAGTCAACGTAATAGTCAAAACTTGCGATAATTGGCTTAAACTCAGAGATCCAAGTGTCAAAATTCCTACAATCTTCTTTCATGAATCCGACTCCTCCGTATTTTCTAATCGTTCACGTGCAATAGTAAGGTATTCGAGCGAATTATCGATTCCAACAGAGTTTCGTCCCAATATTTTTGCGGCAACACATGTTGTCCCGCTTCCAACAAAAGGATCCAGAACATTATCTCCTTTTTTAGTTGAGGCTTGAATAATACGTTCGAGTAAATAAATGGGTTTTTGTGTTGGATGTTTACCATATTTTTTTTCAGATTGAGGAGTTAATGATCCTTCCCAAACATCTTTCATTTGCTTCCCATTATTAATTTCCTTCATTAAGGAGTAATTGAAGTAATGTTGTACATGTTTTTCATCTTTTCTCGCCCAAAGAATAGTTTCTGTTGAGTGAGTAAAGGTTCGACAGGAAAGATTGGGAGGTGGATTTAGTTTTTTCCAAGTAATAT
Organism: uncultured Atopobium sp.; assembly: GCA_902373375.1. Lineage (GTDB taxonomy): Bacteria > Actinomycetota > Coriobacteriia > Coriobacteriales > Atopobiaceae > Lancefieldella. The sequence continues at coordinate 27,871 of CABKMA010000012.1, read as the reverse complement.
TGTTTAGAATTCGGAAACCCTCTTGTTCAAGCACCAATCCACAACAATAAATGTTATGAAATGTTCCACTTATCCATAAAGTTCCATTGAGGGTAAGTAGTCGCTTACATTCATGAATCCATCGGCGGTTGAAATTATATTTCTCGTCAAACTTTAAGCCTTCATCCCAAGTACCCTTATTTACACTTACTTGTTTTCCTCCTGAGCAGGTAACCCCACCATTGGAGAGAAAGTATGGCGGATCTGCAAAGATCATGTCGAATGTATTGCTCGGTAATTTTTGCATAACCTCAAATGTATCGCCGTAAAGCAATTTAGTCGAAGTATCAGAGTAAAAATTATTCATAGTTAATCCAGGTAGTTCGTAATAATAACTTCAGTTCCCTGTCTATTTTTTGCATCTGAGTTAATAGATCGTTTGACATCAATAACATCTATTTTGTAGTTTAAATATAGTTTGCGAATCAAAGGGGTGTCATGATTTGTAAGCATTAATTTACAATTCTTTTTGTCCAATTCATAAAAAAGAGACGCTAATCTATAATGATCTCTCTCAGAAAACCCCTCTTTTGTGTATGCTTCGAAGGTATTGTCGTTAAGAGGAACATACGGTGAGTCAAAGAAAATAAAATCTTCTGCTTCAGCGTTAGATACAGAATCCGCGAAGTCGCCACATTGAATCTCAGCATGCGCAAGGGCAAGAGACACTGCGTCAGTATTTGCAGGATCAAATGAGGACTTTAAGGATTTGTTATATGGGACATTAAAGGCTCCCTTTCCATTAACTCTATAAAGGCCGTTAAAACAGTGTTTGTTTAGAAAAGTTAATAGCGCTGCTGTTTCAACGTTAAATGTGTTTGAGGAAAGCAACTCGTTATAATGTGCCCTAACTGCATAGAAATAGTCACTTGCATTAGTTTCATTTTTCTGTAATTCAAAATCAATTTGTGACAAAATCCTTTTATATGTTTCACGATTGTTACGAACTTGTTTATATAAATTAATAAGCGCAGGATTAAGATCGTTTAATATTGCATCCTTGGGTTGAAGATGGAAAAAGAGAGCCCCTCCTCCAAAGAAAGGCTCGTAGTATTTACCAAAGCTAGCGGGTAAGCGCTTATCTATATGATGCAAAAGTTGTCGTTTACCTCCAGCCCACTTAATAAGCGGAGAAGACATTTCTCTTTTTACCATTTAGCACCTAACTACTTTTTTCTATTAGAATAAGCTCTTCAAATTATTATATTCAACTTGTTTCTTGGTTTAGAGTGTTTATAGAATGTATTTTAACAACTAATACCGTGCTGAAATTTAGCAAGGTATGTTTTTAGATCTTGCTTTGACGTTATTTTGCTGTTTTAGATTATAGAAATAAAGAACTGCCTCCATTAACTGGATAATCAGAAATGAAGGCAGTTTTAAATGTGATGAGTTTAGGTAATAAAAGTTATTCAAAAATATCACGATATCGTGATATCCTAAAAACAAGAGAAAAGATGTGGGAGACGCAAGAATTTAAGAAAATCGATCCACTCATCTAAAGGAGGCATATTATGAAATTTCATAAGGTCAAAGAAGTCTCTGCGTTGGCTGACTTTAAGTTGAGTGTTCAGTTTACTAACGGAACTACAAAAGTCTACGATGTAACTCCACTTATGCATCGTTTTTCGGCTTTTAAGCTTCTGAAAGACGAATCGCTGTTCAGAAGCGTAGAAGTTGATCAGGGCGGCTACGGTATTATCTGGAACGATGACCTTGATCTCTCTTGCGACGAGTTATGGGAAAACGGAACGGAAGTTGCAACGCCCTTTGATGGACTTATATCGTTTTCAGACGCTAGCGAACTCTGGGGTCTAAGCGAGTCAACTCTGCGTAAAGCTGTTGTGTACGGCAAAATAGTTCCAGGAGTGGATGCTCGCAAGTATGGTAAGCAGTGGATTGTTAACCGTGAAGCTATGTTGCGCGAGTACGGCAATCCTGCGTGCTAGGGACTATAAATATTCAACCTCAAATACTGTCTATCACAATGGTCAGTATTTTTTTATTATTCAGTTTTTGGATTTTGCCGTTATCGGCAAGAAATAAACAGCTTTACGTAAGAATTTCGACAAGTTTTTGCTGATAACGTTTCTGCTTAGGGGGATGACCGCAGAACATTTCTTGTTTTCGAGAGTTCTCCAAGCTACTATAAGTTCAATTGAATTGCCAGGGCCTTTGGCAAGCGCTGGTGCGAGAAGGGATTAGGTGCATGAACAACTAGCGATACTCATAAAACCCGAATTCACGTAACGTCGCTGACGGCACTACCGCGGGTGTAGTATTGCTCACTCATGTCTTAATTCATAGCCATTTATCTATGCATACTTGCATGCTACTCCGCGTGGTCTTCGGCAGAACCGAGGTATCATGCAGCTTAATCTTTCAAATATTGAATATACCTATCCATCAGCGGTAGAGTCCACCTTACATGATGTGACTATTACACTCCCACAGGGATGGACCGGCTTTGTTGGTAATAACGGATCTGGTAAAACAACTCTCGCACGTATCGTGTGTGGTCTATTGCAACCTGACAGGGGAGTTATAAGCCCATCATTTTTCTCGGTATATTGTGCACAAAATGCAACGGAGGTCCCAGCTACTCTTTTTGATTTTGCGGTTTCCTATGATGATGCGGCAATTAAGCTGAGACGAGAGCTTTCGTTGGAGGATGATTGGCCTTGGCGTTTTGAAACGCTTTCGTGTGGTCAGCAGAAACGACTCCAAGTAGCGTGTGCTTTATGGGCCTCGCCCGATGTTCTTGTGCTCGATGAGCCCACTAATCATGTGGATGTATTAACAAGACATGCTCTTTTTGCGGCGTTATCGCAGTTCAAGGGCATTGGGGTGCTTATTTCACATGATAGGGAGTTACTGGATATGCTCTGTACCCAATGTTTGTTTGTAGCTAACGGAACGGCAAATATGAGAGCTGGCGGTTATTCTCGGGCATCATCGCAGGTAGAGCTTGAACGCTCTAGTGCATTGCACGCAAAGGAAGCGGCACAAAAAGAGAAGGCACGCATTGAGCGAGAAACCCAGCGGCGCAGAGAAGAGGCTTCTAGAGTTCAGGCGCGCAAAAGTGGAAGAACTATTGACAAGCATGACAGCGATGCGCGTGAAAAAAAGCAAGTTTATATAGTCTCAGGTCAAGATGGCAAAGCGGGAAAGCTAGCTGCTCGCATGTTAGATAGGCTTGAGAAGGCAACGGGAAAAGCCACAGGTATTAGGGTTGAGAAACAATACGATTCCAATATCTGGTTGGATTGTGAGGCAAGTAACAGAAAGGTTCTGGTCAGGATGGAACCTAATAACATCCGCATGGGAGAGAGTTGCCTACAAACCCCACCGCTGTTTATTGGCAACATAGATCATATTGGTGTTGTTGGCGATAACGGCTGTGGTAAAACAACGCTGGTAAAGAAAATAATTTCAAGTATTTCTGACGATGTGCGGATGCTATATATTCCTCAGGAACCAACTGAACTGCAGCAAAAAGAGACAGTAAGAAAAATCAAAGGGTTATCAAACTCCCAACGCGGAAGAGTGTTGTCTATTGTGGCACAACTCAATTCCGACCCTGATTATGTTCTTGCAGGTGAGTCGACCAGTCCAGGTGAAATGAGAAAGCTTATGCTTGCTCAGGGAATGCTCGAATCACCAGAGCTTATAGTGATGGACGAGCCAACTAACTATTTGGACCTTGGTTCAACTGTAGCGCTTGAACGTTTACTGTCTAAATATCCAGGAGCTTTGTTGCTGGTCTCACATGATCTCTCGCTGATTGATTCCGCTACATCTATAAAATGGAGCATTCAGCGATCAAATGACAACTTTAAGCTGGTGGTGCAATAGGGGCGAGAAAATCTGATCGTCGACTACAGCAGGTCATCTGGAGGTAGTAGCTCGATTTCCCATGAGGTGCTGACGTAGCAATTAACGTCTATGTCTGAAGGATCATTCAAAACCATCCCATAAAGGCACAGTTAAAGGTGTAAACTTTATCGAATAGTTACCTTGGGCTAACAAAATGTCAACTGAACGGAGTTTAACTAATGCCTGCTCAGAACGAGAAGAATGAAAAGAAGGATCACCTTCCGGTACTTGGTGTCGGTCCTGCGTACGTAATTACTATTACGGTGCTGACAGTTGCCTGCATTACCCTATCTAAGCTGGGGATTCTTCCGTATCTTCGCATTCGTTCCACGATTGCCGTGATGCATTCTGTGGGCACGGCTTTTTTGATTGTGGGTATTTGGCTGTGGGTTTCCGCTGCCATCAAAGAAAAAATTCGCGAGAAAATCATCGCAAATCAGCTGGTAACCACCGGTGTTTACGCACTGGTCAGAAACCCTCTCTACTCCGCATTTGCGTTTGTCCTGTCAGGTGCGTCGTTGCTTTCTAGCAATCTGTATTTGATTCCGATGCCTCTTGTATTCTGGGCGCTTTTAACTGTGATGATGCAGGTTACAGAGGAGAAGTGGCTTCTCGCGCAGTTTGGCGACGAGTATAGAGATTACTGCAAGCGAGTTAATCGCTGTATTCCATGGTTTCCCAGGCACTAGCTTTTATGTGGACATTCAGGCGGACATTTGCTTTTAGTCGAGCCCCAGCTCCCATAGTTGAGCTGGGGCTTGTTCGATTTTCTCGCGCCATATAGTTATCGCTCATATAAATTCTTATACGATGTAGCTATGATATACGCATGTCACGCTGGCTTGTTACGTGCTTGTACCTGCTAATCTAGAAGAAACGAGAACTGCGATGCTGGATATTCGTCGCGTTTTGGCAAGTGCACCCAAAAAGCATACGGAGGAGACGCTGAATCCACTGACGACTGTGTGGGGAGAGACGCTTGACCCGTCGAATGTGTTGCCTGAGTACCCGCGTCCTCGTCTACAGCGCGAGAATTACGTGATGCTGAATGGCGTGTGGGATTATGTGATTGTGCCAGCGGATGGCATGGTTGTGTCGTCTGAGGATGCGGCTGTGAGTTCGAGCGGTTCACTTGGTGTAGAGACCCTCACGCAACAGGTGATTCCTTCTTGTTGGGATGGGCAGATTGTGGTGCCGTTCTCGCCAGAAGCTCCGCTTTCTGGGGTTGGTCGTACGGTGTGGCCGAACGAGCTTTTGTGGTATAAGCGCAAAATTGACTTGCCAAAACTGACCGATGACCAGCAGGTTATTTTACATTTTGAGGCAGTTGACTGGATGTGTGCGTGCTTTGTTAACGGCAAGCTTGTCGGTACGCACGTCGGCGGTTACCTGCCGTTTTCTTTTGATATCACGGATTTTCTTGGGTCGTCTGGGGCGGGGAAGAGCGTTGCCGAGGCGACGAACACGGTAGAGTGCGCAGTCACGGCTAAGAGTGCTGGTGTGGCAGAGCGTGCATCCACGGATGAGAGCGCTGCTGCGGCCGAGCTTGTGCTTTGCGTTTGGGATCCAAGCGATACCGGCTCGCAGCTGCGTGGCAAGCAACAACTTATGCGCGGCGACATTTGGTATACAGCGCAGAGTGGTATTTGGCAAAGCGTGTGGTATGAGGTTGTTTCTGCAGTTCACCTCGAGTCGCTGACGTTAAAAGGCGACATGTTTGGCACGCTCGCGGTTAAGGCGAGTGCGCAGGTAGATGAGCAAGCAGGTACGCTTGAGCTGGAGTTGGGGCTCAAAGACGAGCTTGGGCAAGAAGTTCTTCTCGCCACACTGCCAGTGGACGAGGCGGGGGAGGTATCTGCTGAGCTGCATGTAGATGCCCCGCAGCTTTGGTCACCAGAGAACCCGCGCCTCTACGGTGTGGAGGCTGTGCTTCGACAGGATGGTGCGGTTGTTGACGTAGCTCGCAGTTATTGCGCATTTCGTACTGTCGAGGTAAAGGCGGATGCGGCTGGCGTACCAAGGGTTTGCTTGAACGGAGCGCCATATTTTGTGCGCGGCGTGTTGGACCAGGGTTACTGGCCCGATGGATTGATGACGGCTCCATCCGATGAAGCGCTGGTATTTGATTTAGAGGCTATGAAGTCGGCCGGATTTAACACGTTGCGCAAGCATATCAAGATTGAAAGTGAGCGTTGGTACTACCACTGCGACCAACTAGGTATGCTGGTTTGGCAGGATTGTGTCTCGGGAGGTGGCACGTATAGTCCCTGGCATACGAGTCAGAAGCCGACGTTGTTTAGCTTTACCTGGGGTCGATTTGACGATACAACTTCAAGTCATCATCGGGCTTTATCCGCTGGTGACAAGGCGTATCGCAAAGAGTGGACAGAAATCTGTCAGGGAATGGTCAAACTTCTGGACGGACACCCCTCAGTTGGGTTCTGGACGCTTTTTAACGAGGGCTGGGGTCAATTTGATGCACGCGCTGCTACTGAGGCTGTTCGTGCTTTGGATGCAACACGGCCAATCGATGCAACAAGTGGTTGGTATGATCAAGACTGCGGAGATTTTTTGAGTATTCACAATTACTTTAGGCCGCTTCGTGCAGGTTGGCAGGGAAAACTACAAGGGAATCGAGCTGCAATAATCTCTGAGTTTGGCGGTCTTGCTCAGATGACACCAGGTCATACATCGCTAGATCATTCGTATGGGTATGGAGATTTTGCCACGGTTGAGGATTGGCGAGTGGCAGTTCAACTGCTGCTAGCAGAGGCGGAATCGCTTCAGAGTGAAGGACTTGCGGGATACGTCTACACGCAGGTGTCTGACGTTGAGGAAGAGGTAAACGGCCTTTTAACCTACGACAGAAAAGTCAATAAGTTCAAAGGTTGATGGCTGTTGATTGATCGTGGGTAATGCTTGACGATGTCCGGCTAGTTAAGCGCTGAGCAGTGGATTAAAGGATGCCCAGTTGAGAGAATGACGTTTGGCATTACTGAGCGCCGATTTTTGCCAAAGTGGTAAAAAATGCGTTTAGTTGGAGTTTCATTTTTCTGCATAGCGTGTTTTCGCAGATAAAAAATTGCAACTATGGTAAAAAATGCGTTTAGTTGGAGCCGAAATTTGATTTTTAACGTTTTGATCTCCAACTAAACGGGATTTTTACCTTTTTTGCCCCTTTAATTTTGGTCTAAAAATTGCTTGATACAAAAAATTGAATATCTGAGCATAAATATTCATAAAAATGAATACATTTCTAGCTGAAATAGAAATATTGCAACTTAGCGCAAAAAATCGCCTTCCAGAGGTCTGTTCTGGAAGGCGAAGGTTGATTGTATTGCATCAATGCGTATTGGTACGCTGCAGCTACGAACTTTTCGACGCGCACACATCGCTGCGCCTGGTCGTATGTCGCAGTTGCGCACTCCGTTGCGCCTAATCGCAGTCGCACACGCGTCGGCGTACTTAGCTGCGCGTTAAGCGCTTGCGCCTGAGGTTGCGTCTACGCCTGCACTTGGTGCGGGAGCACCAGCAGCAGGTGCTGGGCCGCCAGCGGGTGGCACAACTGCACCGTTAGCGCTCACAAGGCATTGACCTGTGGTTTGTAGGTACCAATCCAGCCAGGGCTTGAAGTTGAAGACAATCTCGTTGATGCCTGCATACGAGCCATCAGGGTAGTACATTGCCTGGTAGTTGTGGGTGTTGATGATGTCAGCCGGTGTACCCGGGACAATGGTGCGAACATACTCTTTGTCGCCGTTACGAAGCACACCAATGACATATTCAACGTTTTTCATACGACCTTCGGGAAGAGAGCTGTGAACTGTGGAAAGACGGTTGCCTGACTGCTCAGGTACGCGTTTTGCCAGCATGGTGTCTGGATTGTCATGAGTGTTGTTGTAGTACAGGAACTGGTTGTTATCGTCTGCGTAGGTAAGCTCAAATGGCATTGCTTTCAAGAACATGTCAATTTGGTTGACTGTTAAAATGCCATGGTCAAGTTTTACGTATGTGTCGCCCGAGACTGCACCTACAAGCTCAGCGGCCTTCTCCACCCAATCAGGATCGTCGGGATCAATGCCCTGGATAGTGGTGGAAATTGGGTTGGTTACGTCCAGATCCTCTGGAGCGATTGGCTTTGGCTTCTTCAACTTGGAGACCACCTCTACGTATTTGACAAAGTTATTCAAGCAAAAGCCCAGGAAGCTAACGGTGCGCTCATCAGTGATGTTGCCATCTTCATCAAAGGCCTGCTTAGCCTTTCCAAGAAGGAACTCGTTACCAGGTAAAACGTAAGCGTTTACGCCTGGAGCATCCAAAATCTTGCGCAAATGAACTTGTGCGCGAGAAGTTCCCTGATCGTAGTAAGAAGCTCCGACGATCATGACAGGCTTGTCCTCAAATGGATGCACATCGTAAGAGAGCCATTCAATAACGCTTTTCAGTGCAGGTGAAATGGTATGGTTGTGCTCTGGTGTAGAAATAATGACGCCGTCAGCTCGAGTAATCTTGTTGTATAGCAGGCGGAGCTGGAAGTTTTCATCCCACTTAAGATCCTGGTTGAACAGGGGGATGTTGTCGATCTCAAGGATCTCAAGCTCAAACTGCTTGGCAAAGTGCTTTTTGATGAAGTGCAGAAGCTTTCGGTTATAGGAAATCTCCGCATTTGAACCGACGATTCCGACAAATTTCATAGTGGTAGTTCCTTCCAGGCCTACAGGTTTTCCCAGTCAAAGTTCTCGGCCTCTTTGCGGAGAAGTTCGCGCGATGCGGCCATTTTTTCGTTGAGTTTCACAAACAGACGGAAGTCGTCAAAGAGCAGGTCAAGCTTCTTGACGGTAGCCTTGTCCTTCAAGTTGTCCTTCTCGTCAAATGCCTGCTGAGCTCGGCCAAGGAGGAACTCGGAACCTGGCATAATTGCGGCTTTGAGCTCGGGGGCATCCAGAATCTGACGGAGCTGCAGCTGCGCGCGAGAAGATCCAAGCGTGCCCAGGGACGCGCCGACAATCATGACAGGCTTGTTGACCATAGGGAAGATGCCATAGGACAGCCAGGCAAGCGCGTTTTGCAGCACGGCTGGAATGGAGTGATCGTACTCTGGAGTTGCAATGATGACGCCGTCAGCGGCTTCGATTTTCTTTGCAAGTTCAGAGACAACCTCGGGAACCTTCATCTTGGCAGGTTTGTTGAACAGGGGAATGTTGTCAATCTCCACCAGCTCAATGGCGGCCTTGTCGGCAAAATGCTTCTGCATAAATTGCAGGAGCCTTCGGTTATTTGACTCTTTTGAATTGGTGCCAATGAGGCCAACAAAGTTAAGCATCAAACTTCCTTTCTGAATTACGCAAGGAGCTCAGGCGAGATCCCCGATGAATAATATACGCAATTATCGGTGGTTACTATGAGTACTTCGATGTCTTTTTCTTGTTCCACACGGGCAAGGAGCTGTTGGGGTTTCTCGCCATAAAGGCGCGTGGTCCAAATTTCTCCGTCAAGCGAGTTGTCCGAGATAATCGTGATGCTTGCAATCTGCGTTTCAATTGGATAGCCAGTATCTCGGTCAATAATATGGTGATAGGTCTGCCCGTTTACTTGCAGCTTCCTTTCGTAGGTACCGGAGGTCACCACGGACTGGTTACCAATAGGCAGTACCGCAAGGTTGGTGCCTCGTGGTTGTTGTGGATCCTGGATGCCAATCTGCCACGGTCTACCCGTAAGCACATTGGTGCCAAGTGTCTTAATGTTACCGCCAAGGTTGATAAGTGCGGAGGTGACATGCTGACTTTTTAGGTATTCTGCAATTTTGTCGGCGATGTAGCCTTTTGCCAAGCATCCCAGGTCCAGTTTCATGTCCTTTTTGGCGAGAAACACGGTGTGGTTCAGGGGGTCTAATTCAATGAGCTGCGGATCAGTAAGCGACAACGCGTGTGTGATTTCAGCATTATTTGGAATGTGAGCATCGGCAAAGCCGATTCGCCAGGCTTGTACCAAAGGTCCAATAGCAATGTTCAAATGACTTGCAGGTAGAAAGCTTTGTTCTTTACCAATTTGAATAAGCTCAAATAATTCGGGGTTAACGGAAACAGGATGCTTACCTGCTGCAAGATTGACCTGCATAAGTTCGGAATGAGCATCGTTAGCGCTAAATCGCTGGTTATAGCTGTTAAGGAGCTCAAAGACGTTATCAAGCAGATGCTCTGCAAGGCTCTCAACCTGCTCACCATTGGAAGGTGGCAATAAAGAGATAGTGATAGTCGCACCCATGAGGCGAGTTGATCTGGAAATGTAGGCTCGTTCTGGCACGACTCTCCCGTAGCGTTCAACAGCAGTTTATTTAATCGTAACCATAGATTGCTTGGTTAGTGTTTTTATTTTACGTGCATCTATTATATTTGTTTGTTGTATCTACAACGTCTTAGATGATAAACCTTGACGCTTTATTGTCTAAACTGAGGGGTGCTTCCAAACTAAAAACTGTGGAGTTAATCTGATTATTCACTCAAGACGAGGTTAATTTATTGTTGATATGTATTTATTTCAGTATCATTTTTCCTGTAAAAAGATTGCATCTTGGCTGACGCAAAAAACGCCAGCCAAATTTTTTTGAAGGAGTTGTAAAAACTAGGGATCAAAGAGAAGCGGTATTTTGTATTTTTCTCGCGAATGTTAATGAAGCTAAATTTACGCGTTTTATAGCATTAATTGTTCATACAGAAGTCAAATTCAAAGTTTTTGTCTAAGGTTGAAATTAAAAAATTTATTTTGACGCAATATTTCTTCAAATATCTTGTCAAAACTATTAGTATGTTTTATGGGGTTTTGTATATCTTGAGAGATATGTTCGATAGGATAGATAGGGTTAATATGAGCAACTTTAAGAAGTCATTTGCAACTATGTTTGCAGTAATAATGATGCTCACCGGTATCATTATTTTAGGTACAAGCACTGTTGCAAAGGCAGTGACCTCTCCGATGTCGCAAAACATTGATTTTGGCGCTGATGGACATCTTACTATCAACCTTAAACCATCTTCTCCCACAGCTGTTAAGGGTGATGCAAACATCTCAACAGGTATTGAGATTGACGCTACTGGCCTCCATAAGCCAATCGAGGGTCTTTATCTGGAGATTGAGGTAAATACTAAGCAGTCCTCTGATAGCATTAACAATACTAATAACATTACTCCTAATACCTATCTCGACAATTTTGCTACTCCAGCAGCAGCTACGCAGCCAATTATCAAGCGCGAGGAGACTATTGTTACCCCTGATGGTAAGACTATTAAGAGGCTGTATCTCAACACTATCGATACTACCGTTAAGCTGGAGCTTCCTTACGTTATGAGCTTCAGAGATATGGTTACCCCAGCAGACTTCCAGCTCAAGCCAGTTGTTCGTGCATATAAGGCAGACGGTACCGAGGTGGCTAACATACCAGATCAGACGTATACCATTATCTATGATAAGCCTTGGTTCGTGAAGCAAGTTGCAGGTGATGAGACTGACAATCAGCTCCTGTACGGTGGTATTAACGCCCCAGGTAATCCATCCGCTCTTTCCAATGATAGAACTGCAGATGTCACCTTTAATTTTAAGCTTAATCTGAACTATCGCGCTTATCGCTCCCTCATCATTACCGATACCCTTCCTACGTATGTAAATGCAGCAGGCCAGACGGTTACTGCTCACTTTGATCCAGCTAAGAACCCTAACTGGACACTCAGTCCCGATGGACGTACTGTAACCCTTAAGTTTGACGTTCCTGCAGGAACTCTTTCCCTTGGTGAATACGTCAGAGATAATCTTCCTGCATATTCTCAGCTCAAACTTTCCTTCCCAGGAGCTCGTTACCTCAATGGCACTAATCGCGTAATCTTCAACAACACTGCAACGCTCCAGGGTATTCCTTATAACCCAAGTGCTGCTGAAGAGACAGTTGGTCATGTCCCAGGCAATGAGCATAATTTTGATGATGATTCCAAGCAGTTCCGCCTTGCTGGTAATGACTTCAGTGGCAATGGCATGGTCAGCAAGCGTGGTCCCGTAACCATCCAGTTTGATAAGAACGGTCTAGCTGTTAGGAAGCTTGACTACAGCATCAAGCTGGTCAACAAGCTGGATACTCCACTCACTGATATCGAGTTTATCGAGGATGTTGCCAACACTGACAATCGCCTCTTTATGACTGCACTGACCGGCAATCTTATTGCAGTTGGACAGCGAGTTGGACTCAACATGGACCAGATTGAGGTTCGTGGCTATAAGGCTGACGGCAGCTATGACATTATTCCTACTAGAACTAACGGTGCAAACTGGCTGTATCGCGCTGATATGAACTCGGCTAGCCAGCAGCAGCTTCAGTCTTATCTGGACCAGATCAACCAGGGCACGCTTGATCCATCCAATGCTTCCGCTGTTTCTCCTCAGTACAGGAAGATTGGTATTTACTTCAAGAACGTAACCCTGCAACCAACTAGCAACATTGATTTCAACATCCAGATGATGTTCATGAATCCATTTGCTGAGGTCTACAGCGATAGGCCAATCACCAATGTCATTAAGGTCAACGCCAACAAAGTTAATACCGATGGCACCAAGACCCCAATGAACTTCTCCGCAGCTTGGGATACTCATTACACTCCATTTAACGAGAAGGTCTGGCTGTCCAAGTCTTCTTGGTTCCAGCGTGTTGGTATGCCTGGCGAGCGCTTCAGTGCTCGCTTGGGCTTAACGCTGTCAGAGCTTTCCCCCGCTCGTTACCTGAAGAATCCAACCTTCGTTGATCTTCTTCCTTCGGGCGTCTCTTATGATGAGAATACAACAGTCATAACAATGCCCAACTCACTGAGACCTGAGCATGTTGAGTTCATCAGGAACTACAACGAGACCGGCCGCAATGCAATCAAGATTACCCTTCCATCTGGATACGTATATCAGTATGGATCCATGGCTTATGAGATTAAGAACCTGGTAATCAACGACGACATCATTCCTTCTAAGGCCGAAAATGACGTTTTGAACAACAATAATGACGTCTACTTCTACGCCACAAACTGGACTCACGGTACTCCAGCTGATATCTCTGGTCTCTACAATGCAAGTAACTTTGTAAAGGATGATCTGGACATCAATAAGAATGGTGTTACTAACGAGACCATCTTAAAGGCAACTGCTAAGGTTCTTGGTAACAACGTTGAGAGTATTCAGTCAGACAAGCACATTCGTAGTCTTGAGCCAAATATTGCTGGTGGTGGAGCATTCTACGGTCGAGCATTTACTTCAGCTACCATCACGACTGACTTTGCTGGCGTTACAGATACCAGCGGTCTTTTCCAGTATCGCTTGAGCATTCGTAACTACTACAACACGCCAATGAATAAGATTCTTATGTATGACGTGTTGCCATATGTGGGTGACGGCAGAAATTCTGCTTTTAGCAATACGCTTCAGGGTCCTATTGAGCTGAAGATTGGTTCAACTGACGTTAGCTCGCAGTATGAAATTTATTACCGCACCGATGAGCACCCTGCTCAGAACGATATCAACGAGATTAATAGTCCTGAATGGACTAAGACTCCAGCTGATTACACTAAAGTAACAGCCATTAAGATTGTTGGTAAGGATGGCACAATTCTCCATCCATATACTGTTCTTTCTGCAGTTATGACCATGAAGGCACCTTTGTATGACCCTAACCTCTCTGAGGCTCTGGCATACAATGACATGAGCGTTATCTATAACAACGAAGCTGCTATGCGTCGCACCGAGAAGGTTGCAAACCAGCTTGTTGATATCATGGACGTCAAGGTAGAGAAGAAGTGGCTTGATGCTGACGGTAACGCAATTGCTCAGCCAGACACTAATTCAGTTACCGTTAAGCTTTTTGCTGATGGCGTTGATACAGGTAAGACGCTTGACCTTACTGCAGCTAATAACTGGACTGCTTCGTTTACGCACCTTCGTAAGTACACTGTTGAGACTCACAGTGACGGTACCAGTATAAAGACTCCTATTGTCTACACTCTTGAAGAGGTAGGCGCAGATGCCAATGGCTTGGTAACTTACAACGGTAAGAAGTTCAAGGTAACTACCACTTCTGGTCAGGCTGATCAGAATTCTCCAAACGATTCAGTTGCTCTGAGTGTTACCAACCAGCTGCAGCAGGAAAAGGTTTCTGTCTCCGGTAAGAAACTTTGGGACGACTCTAACGATAACGATGGTAAGCGCCCAGCATCAATTGTTGTAAGACTTCTTGCTAACGGTGTTGAGGTTCAGCACAAGACAGTTACTGCAGCTGATAACTGGGAGTACACCTTCTCTGATTTACCTAAGTTCAGTGGTAACACAGAGATCACTTACACCGTTTCTGAGGATGCAGTACCTGGCTACACTGCAAGTATTAACGGTTATGAAATTACAAATCAGCATGCTCCTGAGGCTATAAGTATTCCTGTTAAGAAGGTATGGGTTGACGATAATAATGCTCAGGGTTTGCGTCCTACTAGTGTTCACGTCAGACTTTATGCAGACGGTACTCAGGTAGATGAATTTGACCTGAATGCAGGAAATAACTGGTCTCATATCTTCAATGGTCTGCCAAGGTACACTGCTGGCCACGAGATTGTATATACCGTTAAGGAAGACGCAGTTCCTCATTACGCCGCTTCCTATTCTGGTTCTTCAACTACTGAGCTTACGGTTACCAATACCATTGAAGGAAAGGTTTCAGTTCCAGTAACAAAGAAATGGATTGGCGCACCTGCTGATAGCGTAACTGTTCACCTTCTTGCTGACGGTGTTGAGGTTCAGAGTGCAACTCTGACCGCTGCTGATAACTGGCAGCACACGTTCACCAATCTTAATCAGTACAACAATGGTGCGCTCATCAACTACACCATTACTGAAGATGCAGTTGACGGCTATACCTCACAGATTACTGGCGATGCTACTAACTATGTGGTAACTAACACCAACATGAAGACTCGCGATATTCCAGTCACCAAAGTCTGGGAAAATAAGGAAGGCGATTCTGCTGAGATTGTTCTGTATCGCGATGGTGTCGAGGTTGATAGAGTAACTATTACCAAGGCTGATGATTGGAAGCACACATTCAGCAACCTGGAAGTCTACGATAAGACTGACGGTCACGAGTACGCATATACCATCTCTGAGACTCCTGTCTCTGGTTACACAACTCAGATTACTGGTAATCAAGACGACGGTTTCACAGTGACCAACACTGCTCCTACTGTTCCTCCAGCCACACCCCCTACCACTCCAGAGCCTAAGAAGCCAGGTCTTCCATATACTGGTGACGCTTCAGGCATTGCTTCAATTATTGGAGCTGCAGCTCTCTCATTGAGTGGTCTTGGTATTGCTCTGAGAAGGAAGAACAACTAGTAGCTAGGCTTTTGAACTAGCTGATAGCTTACTAAAAACAGGCTTCTGGTAAACCAGGAGCCTGTTTTGTATAGTGCGGCAAACAATTTCCTAGCAACACGATATAATTTTAGGTAGTTCTTGGTTATTTCCTGTACTGCAAAAAGTGGAGGTAAAAGACGCATGAGAAGCATTTTTGAGGATCGACAAGTATCAATTAAGTGCGACGATAAGTATTCTTATACCGTCACAAAAGACGGCCTGGCCTATGTTCCAGGTAATGGTAAGCCAGAGGTTAGAATCTTATTTTCTGAGGTTGGTTCAACTTTTTTGTTGAACTATTGCAGCTCAAATGGTCCTTACGAGATTACCTTTAAGGATAACGAAGGCCATAACGTTGCTAGCATTGATACAGACCTTAAGCACCGTGGATTTGGTCATAATATCCTGGATACCAAGACTATTATCCTTGCCTTTGCAGCTAATAAACTTACTTCTGAGTTTCCTAATAACCTTGAGACGCTAAACACCACGCTTGGGTTTAGCCTCAAAGAGAAAAAGATTACTATTGCAAACGGCGTGATTTCCAGCGCAAAGCATCAGGTCAAGCTTTCTGACATTCGCCGAGTTCAGTGTGTTGCAGGCGGTCCTCTCAACAATCTCTTTGTCTTCACTAAAGAGAAGGGCGGCTTCTTTGATAGAGCAGACATTGTAGTCCCCGTCAACGAGCTCACAGTACCTATTCTCGAAGCTGCAATGAGAAGAAATACTGGTCATGGCATAGATTTCAGTAGGGGTAATGGCTTCGATCAGCCAAATGGTAATTTCATTATTATTCGTTATTTGGACTCCAGTTTCTTTGAGACCGCTCCTGGCGTCTTCAAAGAGGATTGGCAGAAGGATGCCTACGAGTTTGTTAAGTCCTTTGGTTACGACCTACAAACCATGCTAGGGGAGTAATTCCTAGCAGGAAAACGTTCTTATTCAAGAAAAACAGCCGCTCTCTTGTGAAGGCGGCTGTTTTTATGAGTGGTTTTGTAATTGAATAACGTATGAAATTTACACAAAAAATAACCCCGGAAATCCGGGGTTATTTTGTAGAACGCTACTACTTAGCAAGCAAGAAGATTGCTCTAGCAGTTCAACGTTACTTCTGCTTGCGAGCCCTTAGTGCAAAACCAAGAGCAGTGATACCAGAGGCAACCACGCCAACAGAAGCAATTACAAGCTCAGCGACATCACCAGTGTATGGCAGAGCGTGCTTCTTCTTAGTCTTAGAAGGCTTTTGTGGATCGGAGCTAGGTGTTGGCTGAGGCTCAGGCTCTGGATAGTCGTTAGTAAAGACTAGAGGAGGAGTGCTATGGCAATCACACGGATCAACGTCTGAAACAGTTCCGTCTTCAGCAGTTTTAGTAATGTGATACGTAAAGTCAAGCTCTCCAGTATCTGTCTTGAAAACAGTGTAGGTAAGCGTATAGAAAGACTTGTCGTAAGTAACCCTCTGGTTAGTTCCAGTGACCTCTTTGATGGTGTAGACATAGGTACCAGGCTGAGTAAAGGCTAGCTCGCCAAAGTTAGTATCACCAGAAACTGCAACAGATGCCTCGACACTATCTGTTGTTGCGTTATTTGGCATTGGATAGGAAGGATCGTTACGAGTGAGTGTGAACTTGAAGACGTCCTGAGTTGTTGGGGTATGTGGGTTACCACCGTTGTCATCAGGAAGGACTGATGGATAGTCTGTTGGAGTGTCTGGTGCATTACCAGTAACAACCTTACGAACAACCGGATAGTCTCTTACGGGTAGAGGATCAGGGTAGATGTTAGTAAAGACAGCGCCAATTGCGTCGTTGTTCTCGCCTAGATCAACAGTAGTAACATTTCCGTCCTCGTCAGTCTTGGTCATAGTGCGCGTTGCCTTAAGCTGACCAGAGCCGTTATCAGTGACGTTGTAGGTAACGGTATAGATGCTTTGGTCATACTGGATACCTTGAGTACCTGTGACCTCTTTGATGGTATAGACATAGGTACCTGGCTGGTTGAAGGTGATGTTGTGGAATGCGGCATCACCAGCAAGAAGTCTACGGGTGCGAGCGGTGTTGCCGGTAGTTCCTTCAGGCATTGGGCTCGATGGGTTAAGGCGCGTCATTTCAAAAACAAAGACGTTAGGAGCCTCATCCTCGTCTTCAGAACCATTTGCCAGGAAGCTTCCAGTTAGACTCTCAGCTAAGTTGCTGCTTGAAGCGCTAGTAGCGTTTGAGCTTGTAAGTGAGTTGATAAGAGATACAGGAGAAGGTGCACCTGCCGTAGGAACTGTTGGATAGTTGCCTTCAACAATCTTTGTGATGGATGGGGTCACAGTGACAGGTCTGACATTGTAGACATTTACCAGCGATTGAGTGGTGGTGTACTGCTCAACGTGAGAAATACTGCTGTTAGTTGAAGTGTAAGAATTAGGAACGTTCTCGGTGATGGTGTATGAAACAGCATCGGTTGCAGTGTTGTTTACGTACTTGCGAAGACCCTTGTAGACGATGGTATAGGTGTTGTCGCCATTATCGGTAACTACAGGTGTCGTTGTGCTGGTATCAAGGTTCTTATCGTTAGAGAGAACCAAGTTGTTAGCGCCAAAATCAGTTGTGGATGGACGCTTTCCGCCGGCGTTGTTGTTATCGTCCCAAACCTTATTGATTTTAAGATCAATACCAGCATAGCTCAGAGCGTGGGTAGAGAGGCTACGAGTGGAGTGGTTACCAGCAATATCGTAGTCAAGAACGCTGCTGAATACGCTGCGCTTGCCCGTGTAGGAAGCGTTAACGTTGTCGGCAACCTTATAGGTGACGTCGACAAAGCCGCCGCTATTGGCAGCAAGTGCATGGTTTGAAGTAAATAGCACCATATCAGCGTCAGCAGGATTGGTAACTACAGTGTAGTCACCAGGCTGTGGAGCATGATTTGCGGCGTAGGTAACACCAGGGTTGAGCTTGATGTACTTGTAAGAGAAGTTTGAAGAAGTGCTTACACCCTCAAGTGCAAGAGGAAGCTGAGTTGCGCCCTCTGGGTTGATGCCAGCACCGCGGTTTGCGGACTTGGAAAGCAGAGGAACAAACAGCTGTGTGGTATTTGCAGTGTTGCCAGTGTTATTGCGGACAGCAATGTGAACAGTAGCGGTGTCTCCGCTCTGCATAACTGGAGTAGTGGCGCTTGGGTTTGTGGAATCGTACGTGTAGTCAGTAACGGCTCCAGAGACGCCATCCTTAACAGATAGGGTGGATGCAGCAGCAATTGCGGAAGCTTGAGCAATGTTGATGCCAGGACGCTCGGAGAGAGAAACCATAGTCTCACCAGAGTTTACGCTGTTACCAAACAAGCTGGTGTACTGAGAAGTGTTCCAGTTGCTGTGATCCCAGTGCTCTTTCTTAATCTGAGCGCCAATTTGCTTGAAGTCTTTGGTAGTAATGCCAACAAAGTCGTTGATGTGATAGATACCCTTGCCTGCAAGATCGGTAGTGTGAACATCCATGCTCAGAGTCATGTTCTTGCTGGTAAAGTCAGGCTGATACTGGCCGCGAGTCTCGTTACCAACATCAATGGTGTACTTCCAGACTTTAACGGCTACGCCGTCCTTATCGTATGTTCCTACATACTCTGGAGTACCGAGTGTGCCGTTAGAAACGGTGAGATTACTGTAGGTAAAGCCCTCAGGCATGATGACGTAGAGTACTGGCTCCTGAAGAGGATTCCAGTCCCAGTTTGCGTCGTCGATGCGACCAGAAATCTTAAAGGTCTCGCCACCATTAATCTGGGTCTTATCGATGTTGCCAACGCCATTTAAAACCTTAGGTGCGCCAGACTTAGCGGTCAGTGTAACGCCTGCATCAGGAGTGGTGCCTGTGTTGTAGAGCTTAACGTTAGTGACAACGTCGGCGTTAGTACCCTTCTTCCAGGAACCAAACACGCCGTTGGAGACGTAGTCCCAGCCGTAGTACTCGTCAGTGACATGCTTGTTGTTTGGATTCCATGTATCGAGAAGATCGCTCATTGGCCTAATGCCATCATATCCGCCAAGAATTGGACCAAGGTCAACCTTGATGGAAGTGATGGAGGTGTTGATATCAAGGCCAAGGGCAGTGTTAGTGATAAGCGCGGAGACACCAGAGGTGCGCAGAATGCTTGGATCGGCAGTTCCGCTTGTGCCGTCCGATGCGGTCCAGTGGATTGGTCCATAGGTCATACCAGCCTTGTAAGGAATGGTGACGCCACGGATGATAGCGGTCTGGTTCTGGTCAATGGTCATCTCAAGCGTCTTTGGAGCGGTGTCTGTAGAGAGCTCATTTTTGATGAGATAGGTACCAAGACGAACGTTATAGGTGTCGTTTTTCTTGTAAGCCCAGTTAGGAGCTGTGTCAACAAGAGCATGTGTGGTCAGACGTTCTGGGGCAATTCCGTCAATAACGGTGACCGTAAGGGTAGAAGAAGCATTTCCAGAGGTACGGTTAGCGTTTGGAGTGTCGTTCCAAACAGGTACCGTGAGGTTCTTGATGGTGACGTTAAAAGAAGAGTTGTTTGGTCTGGTGCTTGATGCAGGAATTTTAATCTGTGGTTTAAAGGTTGGAGTACCTGCATAGGAGCCAGGCTCGTTCCACTCAACTGTTGCTGTCTTATTAGTGCCATCATCAGTAGTAGAAACAATGGTTCCGGCGGTGTTATAGAGACTTGTCTCGTTAACACCAACAAGTTCCACATCACTTGGATAAACAATCTGGACAGTAGTTTTGCTGTTTGCTTCTGTGAGTACCTTAGAGCCTGTTGCAGAAACCTGCAGGGTAGAGGTAGTGCCACCCTTAGAGAGAACCTCAGTAGACTGATCAGCCCAGAAACCATAGGTCATTGGATCGGCTGCAGTAACAGATGAGGTATGAGGGTCAACGTTTTGTGTTGCGGCAGTGCTCAGGCTCACGCGAATTGCGTTTGCAATAACCTGACTTGCGCTCTGGTTCTCAACAGCGTCATCAAGCTTGAACTGAATTTCTCCCCTGGAAGAAACCTGAGTCAGGCCATTTTTGGTCATGTAGACTAAATCTCCGCTACGGTTCTTCTCAGAGCTTGCACCAGGATAGCCGTAAGGAAGGGTTCCTGTTCCCGTAGGTGTAGTAACCAGGTTAGAGAAGCTGGTGTTTGAGATACCGCCAACGGTAAACGTGGCACCTGGAAGACCTGTGACATAGAGTCCGTCTCCAAATCTTACATTGAGATAAGTTGGAGAGAACTGCAATGATGCAGGAATTGTGTAGCCAACGTTCAAAGCATAGGTGACTCCGGCCTTAAGGGCAGGAGTTTGACCAGCAAGAAGGTCAGCAACTTGGGCGTGAGTGGACGCATCCTCAATGGTCAAAGCATTGATTTGAAGACCTGTAGTGTCTTCTGCGTAAGCCACGCTAAGGTTGGGCAGCAATGCTGCGACGAATGCAACGGCAGCTAGAAGCAATCCCGCTACAATCTTTGCCTTACTTTTCATAGCACATCCTAACTAGAGCGAAACAGAACTTATCACTTTCTTTCTTACTTTCTTACTTACTCACTTACTTACTTACCTACCTTCTTACTTATTCTTACGACGCTTGGTAATGCCAAGGGAAGTCATTACAGCGGTCATACCTGCAAAAAGTGCAGCAAGAGGAGCTGCTGCAGAAGCGTCTCCGGTGTATGGAGTCTTCTGCTTCTTTTTCTTAGATGGTTTAGCTGGAGTAGAAGGAGTCTCTGGAGTCTCATCTTTTGCAACAGTAACGGTCAGCTGGATTGTGTCGTTATCAGTTGCAACTGCGTCTTTACCATCGGGCCACTGAACACCATTCCAAGTGAACGAGAAAACCTTGCGGTTGCCAGCTGCGGAGTCAGCAATAGCACTGAAGGAACCCGTCACTGTGCCAACGGCGGTAAGCTGAGTACCTGCTGCAACATTGGAGTCAATGGTGACACCAGGAATAGTGAGCTTCATCCAACCGCTGTTTGCGCTTACCTCATCGACAATGCGCTTAAGGTCAGAGTAAGTCCTAATGGAAGAAGGATCACTGAGTTCAAACGTAACAGTAACGGTGCGGCCGTTAACCTGGACATCGCTGACCTTAAAGCCGCTACCAAAGTTGGAAGCCTGAATAGTATTGGCATCAAGATTGCTTGGAAGAGTCATTCCCTCAGGAACGGTTAAAGTTGCCGTGAACTTGAACTTAAGGTTGCTTAGCGTAATGGTGTCGTAATTGGCATTAGGATAAGCACGCTCGATGTTGTTCATCTGCTCCTGAATAGAGGAAGCAAGAATTGAACCAGTGAGATTAAAAGTAGAACCTGCCTTCATGGTAATTACCTGGTCATGCTCGGTATTCTCGTCAGCAAGCATATCTGCAGGAAGGTTCATCTCAATAGGGTTGTTCACAATCAGAGTCTGCTGAATGCCGGTGCCACGAGGGTCTCTGCTTGCAGCAATCTGAACGCCATTCCAAGAAAGCTCGTACTTCTTGGTGACATTGGTGACAGTATTCTTTGCAAAAGACTCAAAGGTACCGGTAAGAGTACCTGTAGCGGTAAGCTCCTGACCGTTGGTCACCTGTGTTGGGTCAAGTGTGAGTCCATCAACAGTTACGGTAAGAGGTCTTGCAATCTCTGTAGTTGCTGCATCGTCTTTGCCGACCGTCTCAACAGCGTCTTTGAGCTGCTTGTAATTGCTATAAGAGCCTTTGAGCTTTAGGGTAACGGTAACTTCCTGGCCGTTAACAGAGACGTTTGAAACCTCAAAGAGGTTACCAAGACCAGAAGTGGTTACTGTTGGATTGGCTGGGACAACAACGCCGGCAGGAAGTGTGAGCTTAGCGGTAAAAGTGGAAGTTGTACCAGAGAGCGTAACCTTAGTTAAATCGTTCTGACCGCCAGCAATGCCATTTTCAAAGGCGGTCATCTGATTAATGACGGAAGTAGCATCAATAGCACCGGTAAGGCTAAAGCTTTTATTGTTAGAAACTTCTTTGATCTGAGTGGTGTTGCTCTGAGAGTCACTCCACATATCAGCAGGAAGATCACTGGTAAGCTCTACCTTCTGGATGGAAGGATCTTCTGTCCACTTAAGGTAGTAGGTAACGTCGTTAGTAAGAGTTGCATTGCCGTTGATGGTTGCTGGAGTGTTACCTGCAGCGTCAGTAAACCAATAGCGATAGTCATGACCAATAACAAAGCCAAAGATGGTTAGAGGATCATCTGCATTATCCAGAATGTGGTTTTCAAAAGTTGCAATATCTGTGTATGCACTATTGGTATTAGACCCAGTTGGGCTTGCAATTCCAGCTGTTGTAGCGCTTAGGGTATTGCCACTGAGGTTTTGAAGCAGTGCATTGATGTTAGTCTGTTCAGCTACAGTTGGGTGAGTCTTGATAGTTGCTACCTCTCCGCCGTTTGCATCGGTTGTGATGTCAAAGACGTTAGGATTCTGCTTAAAGACACTGTTTGCTGAGAAGGTACCACCATTTGCCGAGAAGGACACGGTGAGGTGCTGCTCTTCCCACTCTGCATACAAATCAATGGTATCGGAGCCAGCCGGGATAGCCAGGTTGGAGTTAGCTGCAACTTCATCACCAGCACCGTTTGCCTGAGTAGTCCAGCGCTTAAAAGTCTTACCTGCAATATTGAAGTTATTGTTGAGGTTATTGACATCAGCATCGGAGCGGACTGTTACGGTACGGCTTGCGTTTGCAGCTACACGGTCAATGACAGTGATTCCGTTGCCGTTGTGATACCTAACGTAGAGCCAAGCGGTGTTAGCTCTCCAGTGTGGATAGACTGTCATGTCAGAGGTGACCTGGGTATCAGCGGTGAACTGATGCTCGGTACCAGCAGCGTCGGTGTAGTACCAACCGTCAAATTCCTGACCACTTGCATAAGGATCTGCAGGAAGGGTAGTGGAGCCTTCTGCAACAGAAGAAGCGGTGGCAAGAGAGTTACCACGCATAGCAAGGGCAGTTTTGTTAGCAGTAGTACCATCAGCAAATGTTGGATTGACACCCGTAACACCTGGGGTATTGAGATCAAAAGTGACAGTTGCAGCAGGTGCCCAGACGTGCTTTTGACCATCGCTTGATGGGTTAGCAACAGAGTAGGTATAGGTTGCTCCGTTGGCATTAATGAGGTTGAGAGAGTTAGTTGATACATTTGCAAGGGTAAAGAGCGAGAGAACCTCATTACCGTTAGCTGCACCGTTTGTAGGAATGGTGCTGCCAAAGCCACTGTTGTAGCTAGGAGCATATTTGAGCAGATAAGAACCGCCAACAACATTGTAGTTTTGACGAGTTTGACCTGCGCCATTATCGGAGTTTTTGGTAGCAGGGGTTTCTACCAGGCTGTTTCCGGTGAACTGGATAGAGCCGTTTGTTTGCGCACCAAAGAGAGCACCAGAGTTGTGACCATCTCCCTTAATGGTGGAGTTGTTAATGATGACGTCACCAGTATTGACGTTAAGGCCACCAACTCCACCGTTAGTAAAGTTAAGGGTCGAATTAGTAACGTTTACTGCTCCTCCAGTTACACCAACAGAAATACCAGAAGTTGAACCGGCATTTGCATTAATGGTGGAGTTAACAATATTGGAAGAACCCTGAATGGTCATTCCCGTTTGACCCCAAAAAGATGGATTGATGGTGAGGGTGGAATCAGTCATATTGAGCTGGTTAACATAGAACGTCTGACCAAAGCCCTCAACCGTAAGATCAGCATTCTGAAGGGTAAGATCGCGAGCATCATTCCAGGTACGCGCCTGTGAAGTTACTTTAATAGTTGCATTTTCAAAGGTGACGCCAGACTCAAAAAAGTTTGTATTGCTCTTATCATCTGCGGTGATGGTTACGCTGTTTTTGTTGGTGCTACCGCTAACGGTTCCGCCAAGAGAAATACCATGAGAACCACTGGTACCTGCGTTGTTTCTAAAGACGTAGGTACCATCGGTGATAGTGGAGCCGTTTTGTGCAGTTAGCGCAGTTTTGAAGCCAGACATGGTAAGAGTGCCCGTGCCGGTTAGCGTTGAGCCTGGCTCCAGAATAAGACCGTCAATGCTGTTACCGGTGCCGGTAAGAGTTGCTCCCTCATCTTCAATTTTAAGGGTCATACCAGAAGGGATGGAAACGGTAGAGGTTATATCAAGGTTACCTTTGAGGTGAATGGTGTCGATGAAAGAAGTTTCTGCCCACAGATCCAGTGCCTTTTGGAGAGATTTAAGAGGCTCTGAACTGGAGCCCTCGTTATTATCGTTACCATTGGTTCCGTCTACCCAGAGCTCATATGAAACATTAGAAAGGCTTCTTGCAACACGGCGAGAAGATCTTTCCGCAGGAGTAGCCGTTTGGTTGGAATTCTGCTGGCTGGAAGTTGCCTCTGCACCTGAGGTAGTTGTGGTTGAGTCTTTTTCTGCAGCCCCAGCAACTGAGGCTGTTGCATCATTTGTTTGAGTAGCAGCTATTTCTTGTGTTTGAGTTACCCCTTGCGTGTCAGCAATTTCTGCTAAAGCTGAAGAAGGGACTAGAGAGAGTGCGAGTGCTAAAGACATAGCTGTTTTGGCGCTCTTGCTTACAAAAGTTTTGCCTTTTCTTTCCATACCCACCCCTAACAAATAGTGAATACTCAAACAAAATTTGCAATTAAATCTTGTGCTATAAGTACCATTCCTTCACAAATAACAAAAGAAATGAATGACACATACTCAAAGCATTTTTTTGTATAGATAATTATCCATAATTTTGTTGGAAATTATTATTTCAACCAGCTATTTTTATAGTTTGAACACATTTCAAAAGTTGCTTTCAATTTATGTTATATAAATAATTTAATCAAAATTTTTGACGCGTTTAAAAACAGCATTTAAATTGCTCTATTTTTGACAAATTTTTTGACATTTGTCACAAATGTGTAACGGATAAGGTTTTCAAAAGAAATGTATCAAAATTTAAGACAAATAATAGTTGCTCATAAATAGGACCAGAATGTACTGAATAGGAAAACTATGAACTCAAAAATTATTGATAGTGCCTTGGACTTTGTTAAAGAGGTCTTCTCCTCAGATTTTAGTGGTCACGATTACTTTCACACGTTGCGTGTGTACAAAATGGCGCTACGAATTGCGCAAGAGGAGGGGGCAAATCAAGAGATTGTTTCCCTCGCAGCGCTTTTGCATGATGTTGATGACCTCAAACTTTCTCCAGAGACGCATGAGCACAAAGATCGTGCCGTTGGTTTTCTGCGCCAGCATGCTTTCGACGAGGCCACTATCCAGGCAATTTGCACCGCTATTGATGAGGTTTCTTTCTCGGGAACAGATTCGGTAGTTCCTTCAACGCTTGAGGGAATGTGCGTTCAGGACGCAGATCGTCTCGATGCGCTGGGAGCGGTTGGTATTGCACGCGCCTTTGCTTATGGCGGAAGCCATGGTCGCAGTATGTATGACCCAGATGAGCCGCCAACGCTTAACATGAGCGGTGAAGAGTATCACTCACACAAATCAACATCGCTTAACCACTTTTACGAGAAACTCTTTTTACTGGCAGATATGATGAATACGAGTAGTGGTAAAAAACTAGGAAAAGCTCGCGAGAAGTACATGCGTGAGTATGTAGATGAGTTCTTATATGAATGGAATGGTGAGCGCTAGCATATAGGTTTTAGCTATATGAATTAGTTAAGTATTTGTATTTCACAAGTAAAGCGTTGATTGTCATACTGATTTTCCATAAGAAGTTCAAAGGGGTAAAAATGGCAATCATAAATGATAAAACTACTCCACATCGCTTTGATGTTGTGGGTAGTTTTCTACGTCCAGAAAATCTTAAGCAGGCTCGTATCCAGTTTGAAAATGGTCAGATTGATGCCCATGAGCTCAGGCAAGTAGAGGACAAAGCTATTACAGAGCTTATCCAAAAAGAAAAACAAGCGGGTCTTAAAGTTATTACTGACGGAGAATTTAGACGCGCAACATGGCATCTTGATTTTATGTGGGCGTTTGAAGGCATCGGTCACGCACCAACTAATACCGGGCTACCTTTCCACGATGAGATTGCAAAGATAGACGACACATTCCTGGTAGGAAAAGTAGAGCTTACCAAAAACCATCCGTTTATTGAGCACTTTCGTTTTGTCAAGCAGTTTGAAGACAAGTCAACCGTTGCTAAACTTACTATTCCAGCACCTGCACAATTTATTGAGCAGTTCATTATGCCCATGAACCGTAAGCAAACCAACAAGTACTATGCCAATGACCGGGAGCTTCTAGAAGATATTGTTGCTGGCTACGGCACGTTTATTAAGCAGGTATATGCTGCAGGCTGCCGCAATCTTCAGCTTGATGATTGCTCGTGGGGCATTTTGGTTGACCCTCGTGCAGAGCTTTTCTTTGGCACTGACCAAGAGGGTCTTAAGAAGATCAAAGCACTGCTCCTGGAGATTAATAACCGCGTTCTTGATGCAGCTCCAGCTGATTTGACTATTAATACGCACGTTTGCCGTGGTAACTTTCACAGCACGTGGGCATGCGAAGGCAGCTATGACGATGTAGCTGATACGCTTTTGGCTCAAGAGCATGTAAATGCCTTCTTCTTAGAATTTGATGATCATCGCTCTGGTGGCTTTGAGCCCCTGGCTTCTGTTCCAGCTGGGAAAAAAGTTGTGCTTGGTCTGATCACCACCAAGCACGCCCGGCTGGAAGAGAAAGCCAATGTTATCCAGCGTATTCATGAGGCGGCACAGTATGTGCCTCTAGAGAATCTTTGTCTTTCTCCCCAATGTGGTTTTGCAAGTTGCGAGATTGGTAACAAGCTCTCCGAAGATGAGCAGTGGGCAAAGATTGCGCTGGTTAAAGAAATTGCGGAAGAGGTTTGGGGCTAAACAGCAGTTGATTTAGGGCTTGTTAGTTTAGGCTTGTTTGCGACTTACGCGCCGTTTACCGACGAGTTTTTGACCATACGTTTTTTTCGACTCCTGTCCACTAAAATGGACAGGAGTTTTTATTTGGAGCTAGATTTTGGAGGCACTATGCCAAGCGAGAAGACCCGCTGCTTGCATCTTGTAAAAATATTTGAGGAAGAAACTGACGATGATCATGGCTTAAGTACTCCTCAGCTCATAGAAAAGCTAGCAGAACGTGGACTGAGCGTAGAGCGAAAAACGCTCTACGACGATATTAAATCGCTGCAGAATTTTGGCTACGACATTCAGTCTTACCAGCGTCATCCTGTTGAATACGGTCTGGCTACCAGGAAGTTTCAGGCTGAAGAGCTTATGCTGATGGCAGATGCGGTGCAGTCGTCAAAGTTTTTGACAGAGCGCAAAGCAAGCAACCTGGTAAACCTTATTGGGGAGCTGGGCGGGAAATCTACCTCTGATACGTTGAAGAAGCGCATTCATGTCGAAGGACGTATTAAGTCGCAAAACGAGTCTGTGTTTTATGCGCTCAATGCTATTCAAACGGCACTTTTGCAGAAGAAAAAAGTCTCGTTTAAGTATCGCAAAAAGGGCTTTAAGGATAAGGTTATTGAAGAGCTTCCTGTAAGAG
>CABKMA010000011.1 GCA_902373375.1 uncultured Atopobium sp. | reverse complement strand
CCGTGGGAGAGCAGGACGTCGCTGACCAACAAGGGGTATTTTTATGCCAAAAGACTTTACCGATGTAAGGTCTTTTTTATTACTGAAGTTTTTGGTTGGGGAATAATATTCGAAAATCGAATAAAAATATTTATTAAAATTACATATTTATTACGCATTTACTTTAATATCATCACAAGATTTTCATAATTTTTCTAATTCAATACCGTTCACAGAAAATAATTTTTACAGTATTTTTTATTTAATTTCAACATTTGTGCATTTCTGAGGATATTTTGTTACAAATCTTTCCCGAATCTGACCATAATTTATCTACCGTTCACCTAAACTTTCTCACTTTTATTTAAATTTAGCTTGATTATTTATCCCACCTAAATTTTGTAGATGTGAAATGTAAGGCGCTTATGGCGCTTAAATATTGGACAGTAAGGAGAGTTTTATGAAGCAAGATGGTAGAGAAGACGTTGAAGTGGGGGCATTGCTAGGCGGTTCTTCTCAAAACATGATGGGAGACTATAGAAGGATTATTTCTCCTCAGCATTTCTTTAAGACAATGGAAAAGACTAAGCGTCCTATAGCTCTTTGTGCAGAGCCCTGTATGGGCAAGACCATGTTTTTGAGAGAGATGTCTGACTTTGCTCAGTCAAAGGGATGGACTGTGTATGAGATTTCTCTTTCTAGTCTCTCTGCAAAGGAGGCAACACAGGTTTTGTCAAAAAGGAGCACTTCAATTTGTAATGCTAAGAACAGCAAAGATCTTAAAAGACTTGTTCTTATTGATGATTTTCCTCCGTCTGATGAGTATTTTGTTGTTCGTCAAGTCAAATCGATTGCACGTCTTCGTATGGCTGGTTGTCTTGTCGCATTTTCTTTGTCACCGGAAGCTCGTCAATTAATTGAAGAAATTTCTAGCGTGTATGTTTTGGGCAAGGATGAGCTTCTTGCAATTATGCCTGGAATTGATAATTCTGAGCAGTCTGTTTTGAATAACATGCGACTAACACGCGGTATCCCAACTCTTGTATATTCTCTTCCCGTAACATTTCGTGAGCAGGAAGACTCTGATGTGCCAATTACATATCAGACAAGTCTTGCGTGCGTAGCGTCATATATGCTTAGAAATTCACTTGGAATTGAAGAGCTCAGACTTCGTCTTGGAATGATGCTCCTTGGAAACGGATCATTTGATGATCTAAATCATATTTGTGGACAAGTTGATCTTGAATATCTGGCAAAAATAGAACGAGACGCGCCTTTCTTTGGCGTACACGTAGAGACAAAGCGCTTTTCATGTCTTCATACTACAAGATTTGATGTGTTGAATTTTAATAAACAAGAGCTTGTAGCGTTGGCTAGCAATCATGAAAAACTTATCTTGAAATCTATAGCTTTATTGATTGATAGAAGAGAATTTTCTAAGGCAGCCTTTGTGAGCTCTTTGGTCAGAGAAGAGATCTCCTGGGAAATTGTGCTTTCTCATGCATCAGAATTTGTAGACGCTGGATATATTGAATTAGTTGATAATGTTCTCACCGCTACTCATTCTGACTGCGTTTTAGAAAATTCAAGTAAAAAAGCTGTAAAACGAATGATAGAGGCATTGTCTAATACCAAAGGCCCAATGATTGCTAAAAATGTTGAGATAACTTTAGAAAATCTCTCGTCGTTCAATAGTTTTCTTAAGCAGACAGCCTATTTAACTTTGCTGAAAATAGTTCTGCAAGAACCTGTTCCACCTTTGAAAGAAGACCTTGAATTGGGCTCACTGGAGAAGAAAATAGTACTGCACAAACGTATAATTGATTTAGTAGTGCAGGGAAATTTTAAATATGCTCTTCAACTGCTTCTTCTCGAGCAACAACATGAAAAGACCTTTTCAATAACTTCTTCAATGCAAGCAGTTGATATTGAATTGCTCTACGTATTATTGGGTGTATATACAAAAGACCTTAATATGCGTAGCTTAAAAGCGCTTTCTTTTTTACAAGAAGGCGAAGCAAACGCTTTAAAGGGGTCTGCTGGACTACTTAAATGTGCCCGTTATCTTTTTGAAAAGAGCTCTTCTGTCGGCAATCTGTACGATACTGAGCAGCTTATAAGTCAGTCGGAAATGCAAGGCAATCGCATGATTCAAGTGCCTGCACTTCTTATAGGAGCACTTCTTAGCCTCAAAAACAGAGCATATCCTAAAGCACAGCTTCAAGCGAGAAGAGCAGTGATGCTGAGCAAAGAGTGGGACTCGCTATATATAGTGCAGGTAGGAAAGATAATTGAGGATATTGCTGGATTCTTTTTAGGAGTTAGCCCTACAGAAAATAGCCTTCAAGCAATCACACTTCCATCCCTAAAAACTGCATGCAGAATAATATACAAAGCTCTTTTGAAAAGCGTAAAAAGACAAACTCCTGTTTGGCTCGATGCTGTTGAGTATGGAGTTCCTGAGAATGCTATGTGGCTTTTAAGAGCACTTTTATCTGATGAATCTGAGTTTCAGCAGTGTTTAGAGAAAGAATTACCAGAGGAATGGCTTCACTATTTGAAATCAAATGAAGGCAAACGAGAAGTAGCAAAATGGAGAGATTCTCAACAAACTGCAAATGACCCCAGAACAGTAAAGACTATAGGAAAGAGCCTGCAGATAAAAAATACGCATCCCGGAGTGTACGTTACTCTTCTTGGTAGATTTAGTATGTCGGTGCAGGGAGAAGAGATTGCTGGCAGAAAAATTGCCTATCGATCAGCAAAAGCATTACTTGTGTATTTAGCGCTTGCTCACAATCATATGAGTTTTAGGTCACAAATTGCACAACAGATTTGGCCAGAGGCTGATCAGGGGCAATGGCAAGAGCGCCTGTATCAAGCAACTCGGGTCATTCGCAAAGAAGCGCAGGCTATTCAAGAAAGCTGCGAACCTTTTGAAGCGTCTAGGATTGAAAGAACTCTTGGATTAAATCCTCAACAAGTAACGGTAGACATTGATATTTTCACACGTTTGGCAAAGAGCGTGGCGTCGTCAAATAGTGATGAAGATATAGTCCACTTAGCAAAGCAAGCGGAGGAGCTTTATCAAGGTGATCTGTATCTTCCTGAAGATGAGTGCTTTAGATTTGCAGAGCCTATTCGAATTGCCTTAAGAGATCAATATATAGACACCATGGTAACGGCTTCAGCTGCTGCGTTGAGAATCACTCACTATACGCTTGCGGTACATTTTGCAGAGCTAGCTTATCTTGTTGATGATATGAGAGAAGACACGCTCATAGCCATTATTCAGGCGCTAAGAAAATGCGGACGAGCACAGGACGCGCAACACTACTATGACTTGTATGTGCAGAAATATGTCATGAAGCGCAGAAAAATGCCGTCCAAGCAGCTTAGGATGATGGGAACTTCAGAAGGAGGAAAAGAATCAATAGAAACTAGTGGTGGAGAAATAACGAAATTAGGATTTTACGATGCTATGTAGTGTGATTTGAGCAGATAAGCAGGGTATCATATATATGTTGAATACTGTGTCTATCAACTCTAGATAGATACCTGACGTCAAGGAAAAGCTATGCCTAATTTCCTCTCTAAGATTTTGTCCTTTGGTGCTGATAAGGACCTCAAAGCATATCAGCGTATTGTCGATAAGATCAATGCGCTTGAACCAAAAATGCAGGCAATGAGTGATGAAGAGCTTCAGTCTCAGACCGAGAAGTTCAAGACTCGTTATGCTGAGGGAGAAAGTCTGGACGATCTTCTTCCCGAGGCTTTTGCAACGGTTCGTGAGGCATCGGTAAGGACCATTGGTCAGCGCCACTTTGACGTTCAGCTTATTGGTGGTATCGCACTTCACAAGGGCACTATCGCAGAGATGAAGACTGGTGAAGGTAAGACGCTCGTCTCTACTCTTGCCGGTTACCTTAACGCATTGAGCGGTGAAGGCGTTCACATTGTTACCGTCAACGATTACCTGGCTAAGCGAGACAGTGAATGGATGGGCACCATCTACAGGTTCTTGGGTATTAGCGTTGGTCTTCTGCAGAATGGTATGCGTCTCAGTCTTAAAAAGCCTGCATATGAGGCTGATATTACTTATGGTACAAACTCTGAGTTTGGTTTTGACTACTTGCGCGATAACATGGTCACTCGTCCAGAGATGCGTGTTCAGCGAGGTCACTACTATGCCATTGTCGACGAGGTTGACTCTATCCTCATCGACGAAGCTCGTACTCCTTTGATTATTTCTGGCGCTGGCACTAAATCTGCAGGTACATATAAAGATTTTGCTAAGGCAGTTCGCGGATTAACCCCAGATATTGACTTTGAGATGGATGAGGCCAAACACACCATTGCAACAACAGAAGTTGGCCTTGAAAAGGTTGAGCGTGCTCTCAACATTGATGACATCTACAACGATGAGACTGGCCAGCTGGTCAATCACCTTCAGCAGGCTCTGAAGGCCGAGTATATGTTCCATCGTGACCAGCAGTACGTTGTCATCGATGGCGAGGTTAAGATTGTTGATGAGTTTACTGGTCGTATTATGGAAGGTCGTCGTTACTCCGAAGGTCTTCATCAGGCAATTGAAGCAAAAGAGAACGTCCAAGTACGTGAAGAGAACCAGACTCTGGCAACTATTACGCTTCAGAACTACTTCCTCATGTACGACAAACTCTCTGGTATGACTGGTACCGCAATGACTGAGGACGCAGAGTTCCGTGAGGTTTATCACGTTCCTGTACAGGTCATTCCACCTAATCGTCCTGTGAAGCGTGAAGACCTTGATGACCTGGTCTATCGCACTATTGATGCTAAGTTTGAGGCCGTTGTTAAAGACGTTGAAGAGCGTCATCAAAATGGTCAGCCAGTACTTGTTGGTACCGTTTCCATTGACAACTCCGAGCGTATTTCTCGCATTCTGTCTAAGCGCGGCATTAAACATAACGTTCTGAACGCAAAGTTCCACGAGCGTGAAGCACAGATTATTGCTCAAGCTGGTCGTGAGGGCGCGGTTACTATCGCAACTAACATGGCAGGCCGTGGTACCGATATTCTTTTGGGCGGCAATCCAGATGTTATGGCAGAGGATATCCTTCGCAACCAGGGAATTGATCCAACTGAGGCAACGCAGGAGCAGAAAGAAGCCGCTCGTAAAGAGGCTAAGGAAATTTGCGCCACTGAGCGTGAGGCAGTAACTGCTGCAGGTGGTTTGTGCGTTATTGGTACCGAGCGTCATGAGAGCCGCCGTATTGATAACCAGCTTCGTGGTCGTTCAGGACGTCAAGGAGACCCTGGTCAGACCCAGTTCTATCTCTCCCTTGAGGATGACTTGATGCGTCGCTTTGGCGGAGACCGCATGGATGGTGTTGCAGCAATGATGCAGCGCTATGAGCTTCCTGATGACATGCCAATTAAGGCAAAGATTGTTACCAAGCTTGTCGAGGGCGCCCAGCGCAAGGTTGAGGAAGTCAACTTTGCAATGCGTAAGAACGTCCTTGATTATGATGACGTTATGAATAAGCAGCGTCAGGTTATTTACGCAGAGAGAAACAAGATTCTTGATGGCAAGGATCTTATGGAGCTTATCGAGACAGTTACCGCTTCTACCACTCAGCGCATTTGTGAGGAATTCTGCTACGGAGATGCCGACGAATGGGACCTTGAGGGTCTTGAGAAGTGGCTTACCGAACTTACTGGTAAAACCCACCTTCCTGAGTTCTCTGATGATACCAAGTTTGAGCAGCTTGAAGAGGATGTTACTGCATTTGTTCAGAATGCATTTGACGAGAAGACGCAAAAACTCGGTGAAGAAGTTATGCGAGAGCTTGCTGCTCAAGTAATGCTTCGCGTCATTGATACTCGCTGGATGGCATACCTCCAAGAGATGGATTACCTGAAGACTGGTATTGGTCTTCGCGGCTTTGGACAGCGTGATCCTCTGGTTGAGTATAAGACTGAGGCATATGAGGCATTTACCCTGCTCGTAAATACTATGTATGAGGACTTCCTTCGTACTATTCTTCGTCTTGAGCTGGTTAATCGTCCACGTCAGAACAGTGAAGCAGAGGCATTCCAGAATGCTCACTATTCTGGTGGAGAAGAGACAGATGGCGATCAAAAGGCTCTTAAGCAAGGCAAGGGTATGCTCAAGAACACTGCAGCTATTGGCAAGAGCCCGCAGGGAACCGGTGCCAGCCAGTCTTCTGTATCTACTTACCGTAAGTCTGACGATCCAAATCCTTACGTTAACGTTGGCCGCAATGACCCTTGCCCATGTGGAAGCGGCAAAAAGTTTAAGAACTGCCACGGCCGAAATAGGTAAGAATGGCTGATACAGAAGTTGTTTCGCTCCAAGCTTTATCGGAGCGTCTCTCCGAGGTGGAAGGGTATCTTCATCTCGCCGAGAAGCGTCAGCAAATTTCAGAACTTGAGACAGAAAGTGCTCGTCCCAATTTTTGGGATGACGCTGAGGCTGCACAAAAAGTAATGACTGAATTGGCTTCACTTCGTGAAGATGTTGCTGGTATTGATAGGGCTAAAGAGAAACTCGGTGATGCCGAAGCTGCTTTTGAGCTTGGAACAGAACTTGAAGACCAAGCGTCTCTTGACGAATCTCAAATACTGGCGGTGTCTCTTGAAAAAGATCTATCAGAGCTTGAGCTTTCAAGTTGGTTTACTGACGATCTAGACCATGGTGACGCGATTGTCACTATTAAGCCAGGGCAAGGTGGACTTGAGTCTCAAGACTGGTGTGAGATGCTTTTTCGTATGTATCTCAAATATTGTGATCGGCGTGGTTGGAAAGTTGATATTAATGACGCTCCTGTTGCGGAGGTTATTGGACTTGACCGTGCAACGTTTACGGTAAGTGGTAAGAACGCTTACGGCATGCTTCGTGCAGAGCAGGGCGTGCACCGTCTTGTAAGAATTTCTCCTACCGATGACAAAAAACGAAGACAGACGTCATTTGCTGGTGTAGAAGTTTTGCCTGTACTTCCGGAAGATATTGAGGTTGATATTGACCCCAATGATTTGCGCATTGATGTGTATCATGCATCTGGTCCAGGAGGCCAAGGAGTTAATACTACGGACTCAGCAGTTCGTATTACTCATATCCCAACAGGAACAGTAGTAACCTGCCAAAACGAGCGTAGTCAGCTACAGAATAAAGCTGCAGCAATGAATATTTTGCGCAGTCGTTTGTATGAGATTGAAAAAGAGAAACGCGAGGCTGAGCTTGATGAGCTTCGTGGTCCAAGGAGAGAAATCTCATTCGGCAATCAAATCAGGAGCTATGTTCTTTATCCTTATCAGCTTATTAAGGACTTAAGAACGGGAGCAGAAACAGGAAATGTTGAGTCCGTCCTTTCAGACGGCGACCTTGATCAGTTCATCATTGCGTATCATCGCTGGGTTGTTGGCGGAAAGGATTAGTGTGCAAAGATCTACTTGGCAAAAGACCTTTAAAGATACATTCTTTATTGTCCTTGGCTGTGCAATTTTTGCAGTTGGCCTTGATGTATTTGAAGTTCCTAACGGACTGGCAGCTGGTGGTATTACTGGTGTCGCAACTGTTATCAGGGCTGTTGCGCAGCCTTTTGGTTTTGAGCTGCCGGTTGGTATGCAAACAATTGCCATGAATATCATTTTGATGGCTTTTGTGGCAAAGAGCGGAAATAAGAAATACTTGCTTAAAAGCGTAGTAGGCTTTTTGATTTCTAGTATCTTTGTTGATCTGTTTGCGCCATTTTTACCAGCCCTAGGTGCCAATGATCTTATGCTTGCAGCTCTGTGGGGTAGTATTATTTGCGGCTTTGGTCTTGGACTTGTGTTTAGGGCAGGGGGTAATACTGGTGGAACAGACATTATTGCCCAAGCAGTCTCTAAGCGTTTTTCTATTCCATCGGGTACCGCAATTATTGTTGTTGATATTGTCATCATTATTGCGGCCATTCCGGTTTTCTCGTTAGAAAACGGTTTGTATTCTGCGTTAGCGATCTTTGTTACCGGAAAAATGATTGACTTTGTCATTGATGGACCAAGAACTGAACGCTGTGTTTATATTATTTCCTCTGAACATGATGCAATTGCTCATGAGATTTTGTACACGCTTAATCGTGGCTGCACGGAGCTTCAGGCGCGTGGAGTGTGGAGCGGTGCTCATAAACCTGTTTTGATGTGTGTTCTTGGTCGTACTGAGCTCGTTCAGTTAAAAGGCATCGTTTCTGAGATTGATTCGGACGCACTGGTATTCATTTCAGAAGTGCACGAGGCAATTGGTGAAGGCTTTAAGTCGTTTGAAGCTTTGGAAAGTTAAGCCTATCTACAGGATTGCCGTTTACTAAAAGATTCTTTAGTGTTTCGTTCAACAAAATACTGTGACTTGATAAACAAAAAGCGACCTGTAAAGGTCGCTTTGTGTGTGTTTGCATAAGAAACAAAGAGGCGTAAATCTTACTTAGCAGGAAGAATAGAAGGAGTAACACAGACAACATCCTTAAGACCTGCGGTTTTGAGCTCTTTGATTTGCTCATCGGTTGCGCCAGTATCCGTAATCAAGAGGTCAATATCTTCTGCAGAGCCAAATTGAAAGTTAGAAGTAACGCCAAGTTTGGATGAATCAGCAACAATAAAGTGCTTTCTTGAACGCTTGAGCATCTGAGCGTTAATTGCTGGCTCGAGAGAAATTGCAGAAGTAAGTCCAAACTCTGCAGAAAATCCCGTGCAACCCAAGAAGCATTTGGAAGCTGTTATGTGCTGAATACAATCAAGGGCAGTCTCTCCAGTCATGGAAGCGCGTGGAGGACGAATATCACCACCAGTTAAAATGATAGAAAGATCACGAACATCTTCTAACATCAGTGTATTTCCATTATTGGTAACGACTGTAACATC
Source organism: uncultured Atopobium sp. (assembly GCA_902373375.1). Classification (GTDB taxonomy): domain Bacteria; phylum Actinomycetota; class Coriobacteriia; order Coriobacteriales; family Atopobiaceae; genus Lancefieldella. The sequence goes on along the minus strand of CABKMA010000011.1, from coordinate 28,985 downwards.
GCGAGCTTCAATCCATTCAAGCATGCCAAGCGCGACAGAACTGCTGTTAATAAAAATGCAGTCTCCGTCTTCAACATAACGAGCAGCCTTACGGGCAATTGCTTTATTGGAACGGATCTGTTTTGAACCGGATGGACGTCCGTAAGGGTTGAGGAGCGTTGCTATACCATATTGGCGAGAAAGAATTCCGCATTTCTCGAGAAACTCTAAATCTCTTCTAATAGTCAACGTGGACACATTAAAGTGCTCTGCAAGCTCAATAACGCTTGCCTGGCCTTCTTTCTCTAGAAAAGCAGTGATGTCTTCACGGCGTGAATCAACATACTCTTTACTTCTTTTCATAAATAGAACTCCTTATGTTCTAGCTGCTTTATCTGAGTATTCAATAGAAAATAAACTAAGGGAATAAAAACAATAAATCAACAGAGAATGAAAAAATTGAAATAAAATATGAATAATGACAAAGGTAATTTTTTTAAACAAATGTGCTATACGCAGCAACAAGTAGAACTATACATGAACAACTTTTTTGAGTTTATTTTCCAAGTTAGGCGCCATCTAAGAGTAGCTTAAAACGAATAGATAAAAAACATGACAAATAGCACTGGATAAGAATATGGTTATGTAAGAAGGGATATTAGGGAAAATAAAAATTTTCTATCTGGATTAAAGGGCAAGATACGTGATTAACGTTTTTCTCGCTATTGTTAGACCGCCTTTTTCTGTAAAGTGAAGGCGGTTTTTCTGTGGATGAGCTGCATGACGTGTAACATACCTGCACTTTTGGTAAAATAAAAACCGTATCTGTCTCTTCGGAGTAAGAAAAGGAGCAACTGTGGCTAATCATTTTCGCACTGATGAGCAACAGGAGTCCGCATTTGATGATCGTTTTGGGGTAATTTCTCAGGATGATCTAAATCAGCTTGACCAACAGGATGTAGCAACTGATCAAGTTGAAACCCCGGACTCTTTTACTGATGTGCCAGTGGCCCAGGCTGCTGAACCTGTAACAACTGTATCTGATCCATTTGCTTCAGAAGTAGAGCCTGTTCATGTGGTAACTGCTGAGCAGCAAAATAACCCTGAGCAAGCTCCTCTTGATCGTGCAAAGTTCTTTGCTGATCTTGCGCAAAATGCGCCTCAGGTTGAGCGTACTGGTACCCCAACTATTTCTTTTAAGGGCGCATCACTTGTGTATCCATCACAACCAAACCGTCCAGCACTGGATAACATCAGCGCTGATATTTATCCAGGCGAGTTTGTCTTTGTAGTTGGACACTCTGGTTCCGGTAAGTCTTCTCTCTTGCGTCTTATTACGCGTGAGCAGAAGGCAACTCACGGTCAGGTAATTGTTGCAGGCCAGGATCTTACGCGTATGCGTAACTCTAAGGTTCCTTATCTGCGTCGCCAGATTGGTACCGTCTTCCAGGACTTTAAGCTTCTGCCAGATAAGACCGTTTATGAAAACGTTGCTTTTGCACTTGAGTGCATTGGCAAACCTCGTTCTGTCATTAAGGTACAAGTTCCAGAGGTTTTACGTCTGGTAGGTCTTGGACAGAAAATGGATGCCTATCCAGATCAGCTTTCTGGTGGTGAGCAGCAGCGTGTTTCTGTTGCACGAGCAATGGTTAACCGTCCACCTCTGCTTATTTGTGACGAGCCTACAGGTAACTTGGACCCAGCTATTTCTCTGGGCATTATGAAACTTCTTGACCGTATTAATCGTGCGGGCACTACAGTTGTAATGGCAACACACGATCGCGAGATGGTCGATTCTATGCGTAGACGCGTTATTGCGCTTGAAGCTGGTCATATTGTTCGCGACCAGGAGAAGGGAGGCTATGGCTACTATGGGGCTCTCTAATTTTGGATATTCTCTGCGTGAGGCCGGAAGCCACTTTAGAAGGAACTGGTCTACTGCTCTTGGCGCAATCGTAACTATTTTCTTATCACTATTTATCATTGGTCTGTTTATTCTTGGCTCTGCCCTTATTGAAAATATGGTAGGTAGTGTCGAGAATCGCGTTACTATCCAGGCATTTCTTTCTGATGATGCTGATCAGTCTGCAGTTACCGCTTTTCAGCAAGAGATTCAAGGCTGGGGTGAGGTTGAGTCTGTAACCTACAAGAGTAAAGATCAAGCTCTTGAGGAGTATCGCACTACCATGAGCTATCGCAATGCTTCTGATGCAGTTTCTGCTCTTGATGGCCAGAATCCTATTCCTGCTTCTCTTGTGATTAAGCTTAAGGACCCTAAAGATGTTCAAGACGTTGCTCAGCGTATTGCGTCTTCAACGTCTTTTGCAGCTATTGCTGACAACAAGAGCAACCCTTCTGGTGATGTGCAGTATGGTCGTGAGACCGTTGAACGCCTGTTTAGTGTTACGGCATATATCCGTGTAGGAGCACTTGGTCTTGTTGGTCTTCTGGTGTTTGTTGCATTTGTTTTTATTAACAACACTATTCGCCTAGCTATTAATGCTCGTCGTCGTGAGATTGCAATTATGCGTTTGGTTGGTGCATCAAATGGCTTTATTCGTGGACCATTCCTCATGGAGGGCGTGCTTGAGGCTCTTATCGGCGCTCTTCTCGCTATTGTAGTTTTGATAGTTGGTGCCCACTTCCTTCTTCCTGTTATGGCAGAAAGCATGTCTTTCTTGACCTTTGCTATTCCTCCAACAGTCAAGTGGGGCATGAGCGGCTTGTTGCTGCTTTTAGGCCTGCTACTGGGACTCTTTGGCTCTGCTATTGCTATGGGTCGCTATTTGAAGGCATAGAGTTCTCGTAATCTGATACGTTAATTGTTTAAAAACGTATCAATTAAGAAAGTTTTTATATAAGGATTGCAAGGTAAGACCTCGTGAAAACCGTTCACGAGGTCTTTTTACGTGCGTAGGCGGCGAGAAACCCGTCGAGAAACCCGTCGAGAAACCCGGCGAGAAACCCAAAGAACATCCCAATACAAAGCCCGACGAGTGCCCCGATGCAAACCCGGCGAGACGCTCAACGGAATCCCTGGTACTTCTCGCGTTATTTGCGCCTCGTCTAGTGAAAGTCACTTTAGGGTACATATCAAAAGATTTGTTGGGTCGGCGTAGAGGAGCGCTGACTTTTGCCTACAGGAGAGTTTTGGCTAGAAAACGCATACATAAAGGAAGCCGTCGTCAGGGACGAGCAAAAGTCTCAAAGCGACCATCAGCGCTGCTTACGGGCACGCTGAGTCTTTCTCGCCCAGGAGTTGCTACCGTAAGTACCCCTGAGGGAACGTATGCGCTGGCCAAACACGGCATTCATGAGGCAATGCACGGAGACGAGGTTCAGGTTTCGCTTGTCTCTGCCAAGGGAAAGACTCCTTTGGCTAATGTGCGCTTTGTGGTGACTCGAGCTACTCAAACGTTTTTGGGCATTTACCATGACGCAGGTCCTCTTGGCGCTGTAGTGCCGTTAGATAGCCGTATCCAGCGAGATTTCTTTGTGCTTCCCGAAGATCCTTCCGTTGGGCGTCTCTACGTTTTTGAGGGCGATGTGGTTGTCGCGCGTATCATAGAGTACCCAACGCGCAAAAGCGCTGCGGTAGTTACTATTGAACGCCGCGTTGGATCTGCCGAAGATTTGGACATGAACGTAGAGGCAACTATTGCTTCGTATGGTTTGGCAACAGAATTTCCTATCAAGGCGCTGCGACAAGCCGAGAAAATCTCCGTTGACGCAGATAGAGCGCTTACAGAAGACGTTTCAAGGCACGATTTGCGAGAAGAGCTGTGTATCACCGTAGATCCTGCAGATGCTAAAGACTTTGACGATGCTGTTGGCGCGCGCAAGCTTGAAGACGGTAGCTTTGAGCTGTGGGTTCACATTGCAGATGTGGCTCATTATGTGAACTGGGATTCTCCCATTGATTTGGAAGCCCGCGTTCGTACCTGCTCAGCATATTTGGTTGACCGCGTGTTGCCTATGCTGCCAGAAAAGCTTTGCAATGACGTGTGCTCTTTACGTCCAGCTGAAGATAGGCTGGCCATGTCGGTAAAGATGAAGCTAAGCAGCTCGGGCAAGATCCTTGGTGCAACAGCTATGAATTCTGTTATTCGCTCAAGAGCAAGGCTTAGCTACGACCAGGTGGATGGCTATCTGCAAGGAGATGCCGCAGCACTTGACTCTGCCGTACCTAAAGAAGACGCTGGCGCGATTAAAGAGATGATTGGCGTTCTTAATCAAATCCGCGCGCTAAGAGAAGAGATACGTAAGAAACGCGGCTCGGTAGATTTTGAAAGCGTAGAGACGCGCGTAGTGCTTGACCAGGATAACAAGCCAGTTGGAGTCTCGGTACGCGAGCGAACTCAGGCAACGGGGCTCATTGAGGAAGCAATGCTTGCCGCTAACGAGAGCGTTGCTCACATGCTTAGCCAGCATGACCTTGTGTCGGCATATCGAGTACACGAGCAGCCTTCTCCAGAGTCGCTCAAGCTTGCAGTTACTCCGCTTGTGGCAATGGGCGCGCTTGAGCCAGATGTTGCATCCCGCATTGCTGTTGGTGACCAAACGGCATTGCAAGAAGCGCTTGCGTCAGTTCATGGCACACGTTATTCTCGCGTAGTGAATGCACAGCTGCTCAGAGCCCAAAAACGAGCTATCTATCTGCCAACAAATCAGGGTCACTTTGCTCTGGGAGCTGATGCGTACTGTCACTTTACCTCGCCAATCAGGCGCTACCCTGACGTGATAGTGCATCGTACACTTAAGCGTTTGCTTCGCGGACAGATGGCGTCTCGCGCAGAGTTGAGTGCGCTCCCAGATATCTGTAGTACCTGCTCTGAGCAGGAGCGTAAGGCAGATGCGGCAGCTCGTGCGACGCAAAAGATTAAGCTTGCCGAGTACTACCAGTGCCGTCTGGGAGAAGAAACGTGGGGAACCATTGACGGTTGCGAGCGTTTTGGACTGTTCATTACGCTGGATGGTACCTACGCCGACGGGCTTCTCGCCGTGAGAGATTTGGGCCACGAATGGTATGTATATGACCAGGAGACGCTGGCACTGATAGGGGAATCAACAGGTAAAACGTATCGCATTGGCGGACGTGTACGCGTGAAGATTTCTGGCGTAAATGTGGCTCGTGGTCAGATTGATTTGGCACTTGTGGAATAATAAGCACGTAGATTACGTGCAGGTTTGTAAAGAACTTGCACATATGATTGCATGATTGATAGTGAATGATAGGTGAGTATAATGGCACTTTCGGCACTTTCAGATGAGCTGATGCGCGCTGAAGGCATGATGATGCAGGACCAGAACGAGGAGGCTCTTGAGCTGCTGCTTCGTTTGGCTGAAGACGCTGAGGAATATGTGGACCGCAACTGCCAAACCACAGATGAGGTGCAGTATTTTGCGTTTCCAACGCTTTTTGACCGCTTAGCGTATAGGCGCGTGGAGAATGATCCTCGCAAGCTTGAGGACGTTCATGAGCCCCTTGATCGTCTGTACGGAGACCTTGCAATGGCCTACGTGCGTACTGGCGATTACGAAAACGCTATGAATGCGCTGAAGAACGCTATTCGTTGGAATCCAATGAACTGCGGATTTAGGCTTGATTTGGCTGATCTGTTTAGGATTGCAGGCGATATGCGTGAGCATATGGCTCTGACCTTTGGTGTCTTTGAGCGTGCAAGTGATGCTAGGCATCTGACCAGGGCATTTTTGAACTTTGCCGCATGGTTTGAGGCTCAAGGTAAGCTTGAACAGGCTGCGGCATGTCTGAGGGCTGCTCGCCGCTTTGAGGTTAAAGACAGCACCCTTGAGGCTGCGCTTGACCAGGCTGCAGGCACTCCTAAAGACCCTGACGGCCTTACTGATGAAGAGGCAAATGACCTGCTTGAAACTGAGGGTCTGCCTACAGGCGCTAACGCTGAGATTGCAATCTGCCTGCTCATGTGCGCGCAGGATTGCGCTGCCATGGGTGACAGGGCTACTGCAACTGAGATGACCATTCGCGCCCGTGATCTTGTAGGAGAGCAGGCAGCTCTTGCGCTTCTGCAGCTTGTTCGTGATGCCGCAATCTCCGAGGGCTTCACGGCAGGTGGCAATCCCGTATCTGGTGACGCGTCCAGCAACGCATCTGGCGAGAAAACCGATGCAGCAGAAACTTCAGACGGGGAAGGCAAGTAAGCATGGCCGAGACCCAGGGAAAACAGCAGGGTAAGAAGTCGATTGCACGTAATCGCTCTGCTCGCCATGAGTACGAGATTGGCGAGACCTTTGAGTGTGGCTTGGTGCTTACTGGCACCGAGGTCAAGAGCTTGCGTGAGCGTGGCTGTCAGTTAACTGACACGTTCTGCCTTATTCGTGACGGAGAGGTGTGGATTCACGGTATGCACCTACACCCCTACACAAACGGTGGTGTTTGGAACGTAGACCCAGATAGAAAGCGTAAGCTGCTGCTCCATCGCAGGCAGATTGACTATCTTGATGGAAAGCTTCGCCAAAAGGGATTGGCGCTGGTTCCGCTTGAGATTTACTTTGATGAGCATAGTCGCGTTAAGCTGCTGATTGCGCTTTCTCAGGGTAAAAAGCTTTACGACAAGCGCGCTTCTGCGGCTAAGCGCGATTCTGACCGTGAGATTCAGCGAGCTCTCAAGGAGCGCAGCCGCTACTAGAAGCACATTGCCGCCGGAAGCGGGCGCGCAAAGAGCACGCCGAACTTCTCGCTAAAATTTTCGTGCGAATTTTATGAGAATCATTCCTATTTTTGGAATAAGGCCTTAGAATTACTTAAGATTTGTTACTATCTGCATGAGCACTTAACCGCGGATAAGGGCCACGGTTGGTTGCCATCCGCGTTAACTGCGCGAATAAAAGAAGAAGTGCACGAGCACTTGGAGAGAGGAATAAAAATGGCAGAGAAAACTTACAAGTTTGTTTGCACCGTTTGTGGCTACGAGGTTGAGGTTGACACTCCAGAGCTTCCTGAGGACTATGTTTGCCCAGTTTGTGGCGTTGGTCCTGAGATGTTTGAGCTTGTTGAGGAGTAAACTCCCCACAAATTAGTCAGATAGGCTACCTGCACAAGATTGCACGCTGGTAACCTCTTTGATGATTACCCAAACAAAAAAGTAAAAGCGATGTAGGATTTAACCTGCATCGCTTTTCGTATACGTCTGCGTGACATGTGTCGCCGATGCGCATAAGTGAGTTGGAGTAGTCTTGAAGCACGCATTACAAATGTCAGATTCGGTAGAAGTTGCTGCATTTTTGGCCTTCTCGGGTGGAGTTATGGACGCCTATTCCTACCTGGTACGTGGCGGCGTTTTTGCTAACGCTCAGACAGGAAACTTGCTGCTTTTAGGCGTTAATTTGACCAGCGGATCGTTTGAAAAGTGCCTCAAATACGCCCTTCCAATTTTGGCATTTGCCATAGGTATTGCGCTTTCATATGCCATACGAGCCATTGCGCGAGAAGAACATCTGCACTGGAGACAGCTGGCGGTTATTGTAGAGATTGTGCTCTTAAGCGTTGTTTCTTTTCTTCCAACCGATTTGAACCTGCTGGCAAACAGCTTGACTTCACTTGCGTGTGGCATTCAGGTCCAGGCGTTTAGAAAACTTCATGGACACGCGTTTGCCACCACTATGTGTATTGGCAACCTTCGCAGTGGAACGCAAGAAATAGCAGCTTATATGCATACGCATGAGCCCGTCCACATTGAAACCTCGTTGCTCTACTTTGGAACTATTTTTTGTTTTGTAGGCGGTGCAGTAGTTGGTAATCTGCTCATTCCACTTATGGGAACTCATATGATATGGCTCTCACCAGTAGCGCTTTTGGTAGTAATTTCTATCATGTTTATTGATCGCGAGAAACAAGTTCTAGAAGCTCACGGTAAGTCTGCAAAGTAAGCCTTTAAGTAGGCCGCAAAGTAAGCTGTTAAGTAGGCCGCAAAGTAAGCTCTTCTCAAAAATAGTCATATCTTTTTTTGAAAAAATGGCAGTTCGTGGGGTATACTCTCTACACTTTGAATTGTAGGCGGTACTACACGTACGCACGCAATTCAGGAACATTGAAAACTGCATGGTGGCAGTTTCTCTCATTATTGGGGGTGACTGGATTCGACAAGGTGAGTTTGCGGTGGGCAGCAAGCCGTGGTCTCCTCGCCACGTAAAACAGGGGTAACGTCAAATTGAATTGACAACACTCTTACTTTTGAGCCTCGTATGGCTCTCGCTGCTTAATTTAGTTCAGCGCGTCTAACTGGGATTTTCTCCTGTTCTCAGGGTGACGTCATTTTAGGGAGATGCTTGTAAGGACGTAGTTGGTATGCCTCACAAAAAGATTGAACCAACTGGAGCACCAAACGCCTGTTACTAAGTGTGCGGTACTTGAGATGTAATTAGTAACTGAGCTTGGAGACACCTGCCTAGGATTTGCTTTGGACCGGAGTTCGATTCTCCGCACCTCCACCATACATTCGTTATTCATGAATGACGAGAACCCCCGTGATTTATGAGTACTTTCATTTAAATGCAGCGTTATGCTGCACATCGCACAAGAGCCGCATTCCAAGGTATTTGGAGTGCGGTTTTTTGTTATTTTGATTTTCTCGTTGACATATTCCACAAGTGGAACTACTATCGTTATAAGATATTCAACAAGTGGAATATAAGGAGATGAGAGATTTGCTCAAGCAGGGAATTCTTGGTCTCTTGAATTATGGAGATATGTCCGGCTACGAGATTAAAACCATCTTTCAGCAGTCGCTTAATTACTTCTGGACCGCCCAAACAAGCCAGATTTATAGAGAGCTGCAGTCGCTAGAAAAAGACGGCTGGGTTACCTCAACGCTTGTCGCTCAAAAAGGGAAGCCAGACAAGAAGGTTTTCTCGATAACTGAAGCCGGTAAAAACGAGCTGCAAAGGTGGCTGAGGGAAGACTCTCAATCCTCGGTGCTGCGCATTCCGCTTTTGATGCAGACGTTCTTTAGGGGCGAGTGCTCCTACGAGGAAAACCTTGCATTCTTCAAACGAATTGCAGATAACGCTTCATCGTTTCCCGGTGGAAGTGAGCTGGCATCTGGCGCAGTAGCTGCCTACGCAGCGCAAATGGGTGGCCCAGAGAAGGCGTTGTTCTGGCAATTTACTATCGAGTACGGCAAGATGCACGAGGAAATGCTAAGGGCATGGAGCGAGAAGTGCATGAAGGAGCTGGAGGCACATCATGAACATCCTGCTCATTAGCGGCAGCCCTAAGGGCAAGGCCAGCAATTCTCTGCGACTTGCTAAGAGCTTCGTTGAGGGCGTCTCCGAGCAACACGCCAATGAAGACGTGACTGTTGAGCAGCTCAACGTTGCCACTATGGACATCAAGCCATGCAAGGGTTGCTTTCACTGCTGGAAAAACACGCCTGGCCAGTGCATTATGTCGGATGATGAAGAAACGGTCATCCAAAAGCAGCTCTGGGCTGACCTGGTTATTTGGAGTTTTCCGCTCTACTACTTCAACGTGCCTGGATTGCTGAAGAACCTGATTGATCGCCAGCTCCCCATGAGTCTGCCCTTCATGAGCGACGCAAAGAGGGGATATGGAAGTGGCGCTCATGAGTCTCGCTATGACATGACAGGCAAGAAGCACGTTCTTATCTCTACCTGCGGATTCTATTCGTCTGAGGGCAACTACGATAGCGTTACCAAGATGTTTGACCACATTCTTGGCCAGGGCAATTACGAGAGCATTTTCTGCGGACAAGGTGAGCTCTTCCGCGTAAAGGAGCTTTCTGCGCGCACTAATCAGTACCTGGCGCTTGTCAAAAAAGCTGGTGCAGAGTACGCCCAAGGTGGCATCTCTGAGCAGACAAAAGCCGAGCTTAAAGTCTTGCTGTATCCAAAAGAGATGTTTGAGCAGATGGCGGATGCAAGCTGGGGAATTTCTCGCGATACAAGTGCTCAGGGCAGCAAAAACGCTGGCGAGAAACCCGTTGAGCAGGTGCCTTTCGACCATATCTTCACCTCCCAGATGGCGGCTTTGTATGACAAAACAGCTTACGACGGCAAAGATCGCGTTCTTGAGATGAACTATACCGACCTTGGTCGTAGCTATCAGATTTTGCTGGGTAAAGATGGGAGCAAGGTCTTTACTGATGGCAGTCTTACTACCACCACAAAGCTCAACACTCCGTTTGAGGTCTGGCAGTCCATTTCCAGGGGAGAGATTAGTGGACCAGAGGCATTGGGTAAGCATCTGTATACCGTTGAGGGTGATTTCTCCTTCATGATTGATTGGGATAAGTATTTTGGTCCCACTCCTGGTGGCACATCTGGAGGTGCGCAGAACGTGCCGCTTGAAGAAGCGGGCAACACGCAGAAAAACCCTCAGATGATTACGATGTTGCTCCCTTGGATTACCTTCTGGACTGCAACATCGTTTGATTCTCAGGTTGGCGCCGTGATTGTGCTGCTTGTTACTGCTTTAATGCCGCTTATTATGAGGAACTTCAAGTTCACTATCTGGGACAGAATCTCATTTGCCTTGGTTGGAGCATTGTCTGCAAGCGTTTTTATGAGCGGAAATGGCGACGGGAATCTTATTGTCAATTTGGGTTACCTGGCTTTTGGTCTTATGTGGCTTGCGTCGTGCCTTACCAAAGAACCTCTCTGCGCCGCATATGTTAAGTACAGCTACGGCGGAGATAGTGCCTACAACAATCCGCTGTTCATGAAGACAAATTATATTTTGGCTGCATGCTGGGGTGCTATATACGTGTTAACGGCCATTTGGAGCTGGTTTGCAGTTCAAAATGGTGTGGGCAGTATTTTGGTTATTGTGAATAACCTGGTTCCTATTGGAATGGGTCTGTTTACAGCGTGGTTTCAAAAGTGGTATCCAGCTAAGATGGCAAGCGGAAAGTAAACAGCAATAGGCACGCTGCGTGTTGCAATTGCATAGTACGCGTACGTCAAAAGAAAGCTAGTGCGTTAGCTCTCTTTTTGGTTTCTCGTCATTTTGCTTTACTATAGCCACATAAGGAGATGATGCGACATGAATAAAGCGGCTCAAATTATCAAGAACCTTTCGCAAGGCTTTCTGATTTCGGGTATTTTAAGTGCGCTCATGGGCGCATACTACCTGTTCGCTAAGGCTGGACTTCCTTTGCAAGACCCTCCGCTGGCGCTCAAAATTCAATACGAGATTGACTTTGGCGTTGGCGAGAAGATGTTTATGTTGGGTCTAACCTGCCTGTTTATCGGCTGCGTTGGGTATACCGTTGCGTGGATTTGCTCCAAGACAGAGAAAGTTCAAGAGCCAAATAAATATCAAGCTGGTAGACCTTCTCGACCTGACGAGACAAACTGAAGCGCGTGAGCAGAGGCATGCGGGCCGAGGTTACGGACTGGCTGCGGCGTCTTGAAGCACGATAGGCTGAATTCACGTTCATCACCAGCAGATGCGGTGTGGATACAAAAATTTAAACCATTTTTAAAACAGTGTTATCCATGCGAACTGCACTATTCATCAGCTAAATTCACTTTTTATGTGAATACGTATTTCTCTTGCATTTTAACGGTCAATTTGTAAGAAAATACGGCTGTAATGTGTATATCTTTTTGAGGGGCCATCATGAAAAAAGATTTTCTTAAGAGAATCTCAGTCTTTCTTACCATGGTTGTGGCATGCCTGTTTATGTCTATTAATACAGCTCAGGCACTTGATCGCCAGAGAGATGACAGTGATCTTACTCAGATCAACATTTACCAGTTTACGTTGACTAGAGATAACATGACTGTTCTTTCGCAGGGAGCTGGTGTTAAACGTATAGAGATCCCTGCTTCTGACACAGGCAATTTGCCTTCAACTGCTTTTGTTGTGCAGCCAACTAAGGACGGAACTCCTCAGCAGTACAACCAGCCCCTCTCGCTCAAGTTTTCTAATGCTGGCACCGTTGATGGCAAGTCTGTTGATGTGTATGTCACTATTAATTCACTAGGTCTTTCGCTCAGGCACGCAAACGCTGATTACAATAATCCTAATAAAACAGATGCAGCGTTTCTGACTGTTGATGAAAACTGGGGAACAAAGTCCTTCCAGCTTATGGACTATATTGACGTGAATCACCCAAGCTATACTGCTGATATGCAGGGGTCGTATGCAATTAATGCTAATGTGACTGTTGAGCTTAGATACTCTGATGGCACTCCTTGCAATCTCAAGCTTGTCATGCAGCCAAGTGATATTGATGTTGTTGGTGATACTGGCTCAAACGAGACCTTCTCGCTGCCTGATGCTACTAACGCTATTGACAGCATTGTTATGAGCAATAGAAATATTCTTGTTGAGTCTACAAGCGGCAACAAGATTACGTGGAATCCAGTACGTGGAACTGCTGGTGCTGACCAAGAGAAGAACCTTGCAGGTTTTGCTGTTAGGTCCAAGTCAAACAGCATTACGTTTGAGTCCACTAGTGCAGCTACCAGTGGTAGCCTCTTTGGCGTGTATACTGAGGCAATTACTCCAGCCCCAGTAAAGGCTGTTGATCCAGAGCAGGCTCCTGCTAAGGCCGGAGAAACCATCACGTATACCGGCACCTTTACCTTACCAAGGCAGGGTATTGATACCATCGGTAAGATTAAGTCGATGAGCATGGTTGATACCTTTGATGACCGTCTTGATTTCCAGAGCCTTACCGTAAGCTTTGACGGTCAGACCCTAACTGAGGGTACCGACTATACCGTTGCTGTTGACGGTCAGAAGGTCACCGTTGATATTAAGGATCACCTGCTCACCAAGGCAAATGGTGGCAAGAAATTTGTTGTTACCTACAAGACTGTTACTAACAGCAAGGTAGAGACAGACGGCTCCAACATTGATAACGAGCTCACACAGGTTGTTGACGGCAATGTTGCTCACTCTAACAAGGTAACCACTGAGCTTCTGTACGAGAAGACCCACGAGTTTGTAAGCGGCACTCCTAATAGAGAGCTTCCTCAGGAGGTTCTGGACTTGCTTCCTGGTAAGCAGACCAGAATCCCTAACGGTACTACCGTTACCCCTGATCAGCCTCTTGGCGGCGTTACTCGTGTAGAGACTCCAGACGGAACTTGGGTATTCGTTGGTTACGATCACAATTCCGAAGTCATTGATCACAAGAATGCCCACTTCATTGGCGTTTGGGTAGTTCTGCCTCAGCCAAAGAAGGATGTCTTGGACGGTCAGGGTAACTCCATTGATGGCAATAAGGTAACTGCTGGTCAGATACTTACTTACTCCGTTACCTACACCAACACCACTAACACTGCACGTGACGTTACTATCACCGATGTCATCCCAGAGCACACAACCTACGTTGATGGCTCTGCTGATAATGGCGGTACCTACGATCCAGCTACTCGTACCCTGACCTGGACGCAAAACGTAGCTTCAGGTGATACGCTCACCGTTACCTTCCAGGTCAAGGTTAACAAGGGCGAGAGGGACGTTACCGTTGTAAACACTGCTCACGTCAGCGATGGTCTTATCGACACAGATACCAACACTACTACTAACCCTGTAGTTCCTAAGCCTCGCAAGTCTCGTACTCCTTATACCGGTGACGATACTCTGCAGAACACTCTGATGTTTGCTGTTGCGGGTGGCGCTGCGCTTCTTTTAGCCTTGGGTACGCTCAAGCTTCACGCAGCTAAAAACTAAGCTGCGGCAAGGTTGATGCCTGCAGGCATAGTGTGTGGAACTCGCAGATTTAGCGCATAGTACTTCAAGCCGCTCTCATTTTGAGGGCGGCTTTTTGTGTGGGCGCTCGTGCGCGTACGCGCTTGCGCAAGCAAGCTCAGACGTGCGGAAGCGGCGCTCAAAGTGCAAAGAGTGTATTTCGCACGCCAGTTAGTGCATTTGGGCGATACAAGACCTTGTATAAGAACCGCAACAGTTACTCTAAAGATGCCTTAAGGCAAGGAGGCAAGCGAACCACAATTCTGCTGCAGCAAAAAAGAGTCATTTGGTTACGTAAGTTAATTGGACGTGATATGGAAATTCGAGTAGTTGAGGAAAAAGGTCGTGCGCAAATTGAGGTAACCATTTTGAGTGGTCCTGACGATCCGCGCGTTTCTGGAATTGTCCGCCAGCTCCAGATGGTTGACGGAAAGATGACAGGATACGTTCCCGGAACCATCAACAGACGCGTCGTTTTTCTCGCGGATGTCGCATGGATTCAAACGGACGGCAATACGACACTGATTCACCTGGTAAACGGGGAGACGCTGGAAAGTTCTAGTCGCTTGGCCGAGCTCGAAGATGCTCTCAAAGACACGACGTTTGTGCGCACTTCTCGACAGGAACTGGTCAACTTGGATCACGTTACAGGTATCAAGCCCGCTGGTTCTGGCCGAATGCTTCTCTCGCTTTGCGAGAAAACCCTTGTTGCCTCAAGAAAGTACGCTGCCGAAATCAAGCGCCGCATTGGAATTGTGTAAGGGTTAGAGGCTTTTTCTTGCACCTCGGTCCGAGGATCAGGACACCTACAAAAACCACACTTTAACAGCACTTTTATCCCAGAGAAGGGAATATTATGGAACGCAACGAATCACAAAATTGGAAAGAAATTGGACAAGACTCTCAGCAAGAATTTGATGAAGGTCTCAATAAAACAGTAGGTCAAATTGCGTACAAAAGCATTTCTTCTGGAGCAATATGCTTTACTGGCATCTCACTTGTGTATGGAGTCATTGCGCTAGCAATCAATGATGGTGATAGACAGAATACCGTCATACTTCTTACGTTGATTGCTGCAGGTTTATTATCAGGATTTTACCAGCAGATTTGGTTCAACTTTCAGCCTCTAGTTATTAGACTCAGCTACCTTCAAAGGTTCCTTGGTTTCAACATTTGCCTGTTCCCAACGCTTGTTGTGATGGCGATTGTTGGAGGATGGGTGCCCAATATGGCACAGGCTTGGGTGTCGTTTACCGCTCTGTACCTAGTCATTCTTTTGGTAACTACTCTCATTTTCAATGCTATTTTTAAGAAAGAAGAGCAAAAATATAAGGCTGCTTTTGAGAAGTACCAGGCGTCTCGTCGTGCATAATGCAGACAGGCGCGTGAATGAGCACGACCTTATGCACGCGCCTGATTTCTGCAAAGAATCTGTAACGTTTGCCTAAAAACAGTAAAGAATCGGTGGATTTTGCCTGATTTCATCAAAGAATCTGTGTATCAAACACAGATTCTTTGCACTTTTCAGGCTCAAAGGAACCTTCGCCGAACAACACACAAAAGAGCTCGGCCTGTCGAGAAGACCGAGCTCTTGCGAGTCGTACTTGACCTGCACTTTAACCGGCATCCGGTACCTGACCGGCTCATTCAACCAGCGCTCTGACTCGCACCTGGACCAGCACTTGGGCCAGCACGCCGCTAGCGAGCACTTACTTTTTCTTAAGAGCGTTCAGGATGCTGATGACAATGTGGTAGAGGAGTGCAGAGATTGGCCAGATAATCCAGGAGCTTTTCCAATCGTTGGTGATAAAGCTGTAGCCCACGTAAAGCAGGGTAATTGCGCCAAAGTATGCCTTTGCAATTGGCCTGTACCTCAGTGCTGTGGATTCGTAGTCTTTCTTGCTGCTTTTCTCGTCGTGGGAAAAATCGCCTTCCTGCAGAAGAACTCTATAACCATCCCTGAGGATTCCCGAGTAAACCAGCAGGTAAGCGCCAAGGGAAACCAGAATTGCTGCCGCAAGGAAGCCGATGGCAAAGGTGAGGCCAACTCCAATGTACAAAGCAACGAGGAAAGGGATAGCACTCAGAATAGTGAGGCAGACGCCCGCAGCCTGCTGCATGTAGCGCAGCGATTCGGTGGACTCGGCGCGTCTGCGGACAGCCGCCTCGACACCGTACTGAAGTTCAAGATTTGTTTTTTTGAACTGCTTAAATTTTGCAAGCTTCATGTCTTGAAGAATCAGCAGCCCAACACCAGCGGCAATAAAGAGCATCATAAGGCACACGCCGGCAATACCCAGTGCATCTGGAGAAATGCGTGTCGGATCAAAATAAAGTGCATCTTCACTGTATGTTGCAAGCGAAACAAGGAGCGCGGGGCCCAGGATAAAGAGGGTAATTGCAAAGGAGGTGGGGCGAGAAGTTCGTGCGACTGCATCCAGGTACTCGGTAGCTGTTTCAAGTGATACGCTAAGCGTAGGTACTACTGTTTTGCTGGCAGATGCGTCTTCGTTTGTGGTCACGGACTTGGCCGCACTGGCGGTAGCGTCCGTGATGTTACTAGATGCGTTTATGGCAGTAGTCGGAAGCTCTTCAAGCTCATCTTTGAGCAGATAGTCGGTTGAGACACCAAAGAGCTCACTCATGGCCATAATCTTTTGAATATCTGGTATAGAAGCCATAGACTCCCATTTAGAAACTGACTGTCTCGAGACGCCAAGCTGTTGGGCAAGCTCTTCTTGTGACCAACCATTACGCTTTCTGAGGCTCATGATTTTCTCACTCAGTAACACGACTGTTCCTTTCTGTTGGTGATGTGGTGGGATTCACATGTGATGGCTATTACTCTAAAAAGCGCTTCGATTGCACACCACCAAGCTGAGTTGGAAATTTGTCAACTCTCAGTTGCATAATAGTTTACCTGCAGAAATGCTATCAGATTTTAAAAAAATTATTTTAAAAGTCATTTAAATTAATTGTCCGTTTACGGAATATGTCGCCCAACTAATACATTTGTCTGATATTCGTATGGCGCTTTTTTACGTGGAAACCCGGGCAAGAATTCAGGCAGAAATTGGGTACACTCTGAATAACGTAATTCGGAGGTTGTTATGGAAGATCAGCAGCAAAAATTCTCGCAGAATGGTGGCGTGGAACAGATACCCACACACTCATCTTCAACTGCGCTTGTGCTAGAAGGTGGAAGCTATCGAGGCATTTTTACCGCTGGAATCCTTGATGTACTTCGCGAGAAGGGCGTTACTAACTTCAAAACCGTGTGGGGAGTCTCCGCTGGCGCCATCAACGCCGTAAGCTTTAGGTCCAAACAGATGGGCCGCGCCATGCGCATTATGCTAGCTTTTAGGGATGACCCTCGATTTCTTTCGCTTCGTTCGTTAATTACAACCGGTGATATTGCGGGTGCGGACTTTATGTTCGACGAGATCCAAAACCACTTGGATCCTTGCGATAACAAGGCATTCAATCAAAATCCTATGCAGATGTATGTGGTGGCGTCCGACGTTACATTTGGTACACCAACGTATCTGCACGTAAAAAAGTTTCCAGAAGATGTGACTATGGTCAGAGCATCTGCAGCAATGCCAACGGTTTCTCGTGTGGTTGAGTTACAGGGACATCGTTATTTGGACGGCGGAACTACTGATTCAATTCCGTTTGCTGCAGCGCTTGGTCTGCCCGATGGAAAAGCGGAACGTCCGGTTAGCATTCCCGATTACACACCAGCAAAGAAAGCGCTGGTCATTGTCACACAGGATAGAAATTTCGTAAAAACTGACGCTAATGAGCAGTTTGCTATACGTTCGCAGCTCTACTCCGCATATCCATACTTTGAAGCTGCATTGGCTTCTCGTGCCGAGCGTTATATGGATCAGCGTAAACAGCTCTTTGAGCTGGAAGAAGAAGGCAGAGTTCTGGTACTTGAACCGCCTGAGCCAGTTGAAGTTAAGGTTAACGAGAAGAACGGTGAGGCTCTACTGTCTCTGTATCTGACAGGTCGTCAAGTTGCACTTGAACGCCTCGAAGAGATTAAAAGTTTTATTGAGTAGCGGAGTGAGCTGGTGCTCGCATCCTGCGCGTTAACGCAAGCGCGTGAGCTGCACGTCCTCGATAAGCGAATCCACAACCGAGCGCTCCGCCGCCTGAGTTCCGCTCTCCATGACGTTTGCGGCGCCCGTGGCCATGGCCAGTCGCAGCGCGTCTTCTGTCGAGAGGCCCTGTGCATCTGCAAAGGCAAACGCTGCCACAACGGAGTCACCGGCACCGACAGTGCTTCCTACCTGGACTTTTACTGGACCTGCATACCAAACCTCGTTGGCCGTAGCGTAGACGGCGCCGTTGCTGCCCATGGAAACGCAGACCGTGTCGATGCCACCAGCAACAATCTCGGATGCGGCAGCGGCAATTGCGTCCACGTCGGTAAGCTCACGGCCAAGCATGGCGGAGAGCTCGTGATCGTTTGGCTTGGTAAAGTAAGGCTTCTGTTCAAGGCCAGCCGAGAGCGCGGCACCATCGGCATCCAAGTACACCTTCAGTCCGGCATTACGCAGGGTACGAGTCCAGCGGCCGTACGTATTAACAGCAGCTCCACGGGGGAGGCTACCAGAAAGAACCACAATGTCGCCGGCGGAAGTCTTGGCAATCAGGTTAGCAAGCGCCTGGTCAAGCACGCTGTCAGTCACCTCGGGACCGGGCTCGTTGATGTCGGTATTGGTACCGCCCTCGGTGTCAACAACCTTGAGGTTGGTGCGCGTCTCGCCAGGAACAGAAATTGCCTGGACTTTGATGTTATTCTCGCTAAGCGTGTCAGCGATCCATTTGCCGGTCTGACCAGCAAGAACGGCAATAGCGGTAGACTCTCCGCCCAGCTTAGCGATGACCTTGGAGACGTTGATGCCCTTGCCACCCGCGTCTTGCCTGAGCCACGTGATGCGATTCACCTGGTCAACGGCAAAATTTGGCACCTGGACGGTCTTGTCCAGAGCGGGGTTGAGCGTGACGGTGTAGATGCTGGGCATAGTTGCTCCTTGGTTTTTGGCGTCGTCAGGATGACGGCGCTTGAACGGCGCCGCCAGGAAACGCAGGTTATCTACGCTGATAATACTTCAGTTTTGGCAAAAAAGTAACCGCGGACGGCGATGTTACGCACATATCCGCGGTCTTTTCTAGCGAGAAACCCGGTGCACTTACGACTCGCTCTGGACCCGCGTCGCCCAGTGCCGTCAGCGCTTACTTGCTGTCAGCACTTTTGAACTGGTCAAGTGCCCAAGCGTATGCAGTTGGAGCAACTCTGGACCAGTACTTCCAGTTGTGGTTGTCGCCGGTATCGCGCTGGTAATCAACCTTGATGCCAGCGTTTTTGAGCTGCTCAACAAAGGCATCAACGTCAGCGACGGGCACTACGCCATCGTCAGCGGTCGTAGCCACAAAGAACGAAACCTGGCTTGGATCAACCTCACCAAGATACTGAGCTGGGAATAGTTTCTTGTACAAATCCCATGACCAGCTGGTGGTGCCATTGCTAAAGGCGTGTTGAGACGTGTAAATAAAGTTGTCATCAGCAAGCTTTGTCCAAACGGAAGGCGAGAGCAGAATACCCTTGCTAAAGTAATCGGAGTGGTGCAAAACAAAGCGAGCTGCACCATAGCCGCCCATGGAAATGCCGCCAATTGCGTGATCTTTGCGGTCTTTTGATACGCGATATGTGCTCTCAATGTAAGGCACTAAGTCGTTCATTATGGCAGATTCCATCTTGAGGCCGCGATTAGCGGAGTCAATATAAAAGCTGTTAAAGCCGTCAACAAAGACTACGATAGCCCCCTGACCAGCGGTTTGAATTGCCTCGTCAAGCATGGCAGCTGAATCAAAGCGCTCAAGCAGATTGCGGTGATTGCCATACAAGCCATGCAGCATATACACAACGGGGTAGGTCTTATCTGGATTGGACTCGTAGTCAGCAGGCAAGTAGACATCATAGTTCCAGTCCAGGCCAAGGGTTGGCGAGTAGAACGATGTTGCTTTAACTGTTCCCTTAGGAGCTTCGTCTTTTTGTGTTTCCGATTGAGAGGCTGAGGTGCCCTGGGCGTTTCCAGAAGCAGCTGGTGAGCAACCATAGAATGGAATTACCAGCAAAAGCACCGCAAACAAAGCAAGCACGGTGCTCAGAGCAACATGGTTCTTGAAGCGGGTTTTAAGCTGGCCGCCCAGCAACGCAAAGTTTCGGTGCAAACGTGCGACAAAATCTGTGTCACGCATTGTTTCCTCCTGCCGTTGTAGCTTTGACCTTGGTGTAAACATACGAGCTGGCCGGCACTTCTCGCCCTATAAAATAAAAAGTCGAAACAAAATGCACCGTACAGCCCGCCAAATGGTTGTTCTTGTGCTGTGGACGGCTTTGCAATGTGGAGAAACCCGTCAAATTTGAATGAATTGTTGCATTCGTGAAGTGCTCAAAATTTCCGCGTACAACAGCTAAAGAGTGGAGTATACTTTTAAGGCTTTTCCACAGAGCCCCGTAATCTCTGACAAGAAAAAGCATCGATGACCCGTCCAGGGGTTATCAACTCGTAATTCGTAGGAGGAGTCAAGTGAAGAAGTCGACTCAGTTCGCCAAGGCTGGCGAAGTCGAGCGCAAGTGGGTGCTCATCGACGCTGAGGGCGCAACGCTCGGTCGTCTGGCTACAAAGGCTGCCATGATTCTTCGTGGTAAGAACAAGCCACAGTACACCCCAAACGCTGATACTGGTGACTTTGTTGTCATCATCAATGCAGACAAGGTTGTCCTTACTGGTGTTAAGGCTGACCACAAGGAGTATTGGCGTCACTCCGGCTACCTTGGTGGCTTGAAGATCACTTCCTTCAAGGAAGAGATGGAGAAGCACCCAGAGCGTGTTGTTGAGCACGCAGTCAAGGGTATGCTTCCTAAGACCACTCTTGGTCGCAAGCAGGGTATGAAGCTTAAGGTTTACACCGGCGCTGAGCACCCACATGCTGCACAGAATCCCGTCAAGATTGAGCTGGAGGGCTAAACGATGGCAGATAACACCGCTGTTTACACCGGCACCGGCCGTCGTAAAGAGGCCGTCGCTCGTGTTCGTCTTGTTCCTGGAACTGGTAAGGTTACCGTTAACGGCCGCGAGGCAACCCAGTACTTTGGTCGCCAGCAGCTCGTAGACAATGCAACCGCACCTCTCCGCATTACTGATACTCTTGGTCGTTTTGACGTCCTCGCAAACTGCGATGGCGGCGGCATTAACGGCCAGTCCGGCGCTCTTCGCCTGGGCATTGCTCGCGCTCTTCTTGAGGCTGGCGAGTATCGTGATGACCTTAAGAAGGCCGGCTACCTCACCCGCGATTCTCGTGCGGTCGAGCGTAAGAAGTACGGTCTGAAGAAGGCTCGTAAGCGTCCTCAGTTCTCCAAGCGCTAAGGCCAAGGACACAAAAAGTCCTCACAAAGAGACCTGTTGTATATCGGCAGGTCTCTTTTTTGTATACTTTTAAATGGTTGCATTTTGCTTATTTGCGCAACCGTTTTAGTCCGCACGTTTTTCTCGCCATCTGGCGAGAAGCTCTACCTGTCGAGTAGTTCGCTGGCGCTTCGCGCGCACGTTGCTCTCCACCCGACAACAGTACATTCGCAGCTAGGAGACGCTTATGAAATACTTTGGAACCGATGGTTTTAGAGGACGCGCAAATGAGGGTTTGAACGTTGATCACGCGTACAAAATTGGCCGCTTTATTGGCTGGTATTACGGAGCCAAGCAGTCTCGCAAAGCGCGCATCATTATTGGTAAAGATACCCGTAGGTCAAGTTATATGTTTGAGTCCGCGCTTGTTTCGGGCTTGGTTGCTTCTGGCGCTGATGCATACATGCTGCATGTTATTCCTACCCCTGGCGTCAGCTACGAGGTAGTAGATGGTGGCTTTGACTGCGGTGTCATGATTACCGCTTCTCATAACCCCTTTACTGATAACGGCATCAAGCTGGTCAATAAAGAGGGCTACAAGATGGACGAGGACGTCCTTGAGCAGGTAGAAGCTTATATTGATGATGAGTTTGAAGTTCCTCTTGCAACCGTTGACGATATTGGTCGTACGGTTGACTATATGCAAGGCCGCAATCGCTACATCTCTAGCCTTATTGCAAGCTGCGGCTTTAGTCTGCAGGGCCTAAAGATTGGCCTGGACTGTGCAAATGGTGCAGCTTCAAGTGTTGCTCGCCCTGTTTTTGATGCTCTAGGTGCGGAAACTCACGTTATCAACAACGCCCCAAATGGTCTTAACATCAACGTTGATTCTGGCTCCACACATATTGATCAGTTGCAGCGCTTTGTGGTTCAGAACGGCCTTGACGTGGGCTTTGCCTACGATGGCGATGCTGATCGCTGCCTGGCAGTTGATGAGCGCGGCCACGTGGTTGACGGAGACCTCATTCTTTACGTTTGCGGTACCTACCTTAACAAGTATGGTCGCCTGGCTAAGCAGACCGTGGTTACCACTGTTATGAGCAACTTTGGCCTGTTCAAGGCCTTCGACGACGCTGGACTCTCTTACGAGAAGACCAACGTGGGCGATAAGTACGTCTATGCTTGCATGAATGAGAACGATTATAGCCTGGGCGGCGAGCAGAGCGGTCACATCATCTTTGGTGACCTTGCTAAGACCGGTGACGGCATCCTAACCAGCCTTCGTATTATGGAGGTCTTACGAGCAGAGCGCGAGAAACTCTCTGAGCTGACTCGTCCCGTTAAACTATATCCACAGCAGTTGGTTAATGTCCGCGTAACCGACAAAGAGGCTGCCATGCAGTCTCCTAAGGTCAACGAAGCAGTTGCAGCTGCCGAGAAGTTCCTTGAGGGTAACGGTCGCGTGTTGGTCCGCGCCTCCGGAACAGAGCCTCTGGTGCGCGTTCTTGCAGAAGCTCCAACTGATGAGCTCTGCCAGCAGGCAAACCAGATTGTGCTTGATGCACTAGAAGAGTTCAGACTTAGCGCTTAAGCGCAGATAGACCCAGGGGATACGATGGCACTGGCAGGAATAGGTGTAGATATGCTTGAAATTGCCCGCATGCAGCAGGCAATTGAGAGACGTCCTCACTTTATTCGCCGCATGTTCACTGATGCCGAGCGTGCGTATTGTGAGCGCACTGCTCGCCCTGCGGAGCACTATGCTGCTCGCTTTGCGGCAAGAGAAGCCGTGCTCAAAGCCTTAGGAACGGGTTTCTCGTCTGGTATTGGTTTTCAGGATGTTTCTGTTGAGAGAGATCAGTTGGGCAGGCCACGGGCTCGTCTGGCTGGCAAGGCTGCGCAGATTGCAACAAAGCAGGGCGTGCAAGAGATTGCGCTTTCTATCTCATATACCAGAGACGTTGCGGTGGCTAATGCAGTTGCTGTCACCAACGCCGTAAAACCTAAGGTAGATCAAAAGGAAGATGCTGCCCAAGAGTTGGCGCGTTCGTTCAAAGAAGCTCGTTCAGTGTTGGATGAGCTTGAGCGCGTGCAAGAACCTATAATTGAGACAACCTTTGATGATGTTGTTAAATCCGAGGAGTAAGTTATGCAGCCGGTACTAAATGTTGAGGACATCAAGCGCGTAGAGATTGCGCTGACACGTGTGGGCGTGAGCGTTTCCGAGCTCATGCACCGTGCGGGTTACGCTGCCGCTCAAGAAGCCCTTGGCATGGGGGGAGACATCTCTAACGTTGTCATCCTCGTAGGTCTTGGCAATAACGGTGGAGATGGCTGGGTGGCGGCAGAAGCGCTGCGCTCTAGAAACTGCAACGTTAAGGTAGTGAGCCCGCTTGAGCCTGATCAAATCTCCGGTGATCTTGCACGTCAGATGGCGCAGCGTGCCGTTCGCGCAGGAGTCTCGGTGCTTGTTGGTCCTTCTCGCCAGGAGTTGATTGACTTGCTGGCAACGGCTGACGTGGTGCTTGATTGCATGCTGGGCACTGGCTTCCACGGTAAGGTTCGTGCTCCGTTTGATATTTGGATTGAGTGCCTCAATCAGTCTGGTGCTCGCGTGCTTGCTGTTGACGTTCCAAGTGGTCTTTCTGCTCAGAAAGGCCAGGTAGAAAGTGCATGTGTTGTTGCTGACGTCACCGTTACCATGATTGCGCTGAAGCCCGGCCTTATTGCTGACGCGGGCCGTGACGTTTGCGGCTCCATTGTTGTTGCTCCTTTGGCTGAGCAGACAGAGCGCCTGGTTGTTGAGGCGGACCCTGTTGCATGGCGCGTTGATCTGGAAGACTATCTTGCTTGTGTCCCTGCACAACTCAATGATTGCGATAAATACTCTCGTGGCTCCGTACTGGTAGTTGGCGGCTCAAGTCGCTTCCCCGGAGCTGCTGTTCTTGCTGCTAAGGCAGCCGCTCGTGCGGGTGCTGGCTACGTCACGCTGGCAGTTCCTGAGGCAATTGTTAGCTGCGTTCAGATGATGCTGCCAGAAGTTCCCGTTATTGGCCTTCCTTGTGATGATGAAGGCGTGCTTACCGAGGAAGCAGCTCCACTGGTTTTGCAGCTTGCCGCTATGCGTACCGTTACGCTGGTTGGCCCTGGCATGCGCGTTTCTGGTGGAACCGTCAAGGTTACTTCTGCGCTGCTTGACTCTGAGCTGCCTGTTATTGTTGACGCCGATGCGCTCAATTGCATTGCTCGCCTCACTAATAACAACCTCCCAGATTTCCCTGAGCTTACTCGTAGAACCGCCCCGCTCATCATGACTCCACATCGCCGTGAGCTTGGTCGCCTGGTCAACCAGGTAGATAATCCTCCCGCAAGTTTGGTGGCTCAGCTTGAGGCTGCTCGCAAGATTGTTTGGGCAGATGGTGGCTCTGAGCTGGTCATTGTTGCTAAAGGTACTGCTACTGGTTGCGTAGGCGTTCAGAAAGCCGTACTGCCAAAGCCTGGTCCCGTCACGCTGGCAACCGCCGGATCCGGTGATGTTCTTGCTGGTACCATTGCTGGCCGCTTAGCTCAGGTTGCTGGTCAAGTTGATGACCTACCAACCTTCTGCTCCCTTGCTTGTGAAGTTCACGCATATGCAGGTCAGCTTGCTGCCGAGAAGTTCGGTGTACGCGGAGCTATGGCTGGCAATATCTGTGATGTTATTGGCCTTGCTTCCGATGCACTTGAGGAGCAGATTGCGTTTCCTATGGCAGACTTTGAAGAAGCTGCGGAGTAGGTGAACTTGATGTCCGCATATCCCCAGGATAGATGGGCTTGGATAGAGATTGATCTTTCTGCCGTCCGTCATAACGTGAAGGCATTTAAGGCCCAGCTTAACCGCGGCGTCAAGATGATGTGTGTGGTTAAGGCTGACGCATACGGCCATGGTGCTGCTCAGTGCGCCAAAGCCATGCAGTCCGTGGGTGCCGATCAGTTTGCCGTTGCAACCGTTGATGAGGGTGTTGAACTGCGCTGTTCCGGTATTGACAGTCCTATCCTGGTGCTTTCCGAGCCTCCAGTTACCTCCATTCCAGATCTTGTCCGGTTTGACATCATGCCTTCCGTCTACACGGTTGACTTTGCCCTTGCGTATGGCGAGGCTTCCGCTGCAGCTAACAAGGTTGGCCGCTACCACCTGGCCATTGATACCGGTATGACCCGTATTGGCATTAGGCGAGAAGATCTACTTGAGGTGCGCGGTTCTATTGATTTCCACAGGGGTCTTGAATGCGCTGGTACGTTTACGCATTTTGCTACGGCCGATGTGCTTGACAACTGGGACTTTGACCTGCAGGTTAATCGCTTTATTGAAGCAGTTACGGCACTTAAAAATGCAGGTTATGAACTGGGTTTGGTTCACGCTGATAATACTCCCGGTACTATCCTGCACAAAGACATCCAGTTTGATATGGTTCGCGTGGGCATTGGCTTGTACGGACTTCATCCAAGTAAGCTCACCATTCCCCGTATTGACCTGCAGCCCGTTATGAGCGTGCGTGGTCGTGTGACGCGCGTGGTCTATCCAGCTGTTGGCGATGGTGTTGGTTACGGTATGACCTGGCGTGTTCCGCGCAATAACATCCAGGTAGCCACCGTGCCTATTGGCTATGCCGACGGACTTGCGCGTAGTCTTTCTAACCGCATGGATGTTTTGACGCGCGGAGATCGTGTCCGTCAGGTGGGTAATATCTGTATGGACCAGTTCATGATTGCTGTTGATACCGCAGGTACTCATGCAAATAAGCCTGCACACGAGATTCGCTATGGTGATGTAGTCACCCTCATTGGCAAAGACGGCGATCAAGAGATTACCGTAGATGAGATGGCTGAATTGCGTGAAACTATTAACTACGAGGTAGTTTGTAACTTTGGCGCTCGCCTTGATAAGGTGTACGTCTAATGGCAGTCACGCTCGATGAGATTCGCAAGCAGATTGCTGATTGTAAGAAGTGTCCGCTGTGGGAAACGCGCACCAATATTGTGTTTGGAGGTCCTAATCCCACAGCTCGCATTATGATTGTGGGAGAAGCTCCTGGTAAAAACGAGGATCTTAGTGGTCAACCTTTCGTAGGCGTTTCGGGCAAAAAGCTTGATGCACTGTTAGAAGAAGTAGGCCTTTCTCGCCAGGATGTTTTTATCTCTAACGTGGTCAAATGCCGACCACCTTCAAACAGAAATCCCAAGGTAGCTGAGGTGGAGGAGTGCTCTCCCTACCTTCGCGATCAGATTCGTGCTATTAAGCCAGATGTTATTGTCTGCCTAGGTAATTTTGCAACGCAGTTTGTCATGCATACCGATAAGGGTGTGACGGAGCTGCGCGGCAAGTTTTACCAGGTAGGCGCCTTTAGCGTGCTGCCAACTATGCATCCCGCATCAACTATTTACCGCAAGGAGTGGGCGCAGTTCCTCAAAGATGACCTGCGACTTCTTGCTGATTGGCTTGAGGAACACCCTCGAGGAGGCTCTTGTGACTAACCTTTCTACCAGCGCAAACAACGCTGCAAACAACCTGCCAGAGAAAGCTGCGACTGGCACATATGTCTCTACCACCACAGAACAGACCATTGCTCTTGGTCAGATTCTGGGCAAACTCCTGCAAGCAGGAGATGTTTTGGTACTTACGGGAGATCTGGGCGCAGGAAAGACGCAGCTCACTAAAGGCATTGCAGCCGGTATGGGCGTTACGGATGACGTAACAAGCCCAACCTTTACCATAGAGATGGTCTATGAGGGTACATCCATGCCGCTCTACCACTTTGACCTATACCGCCTAAATGATCCTGATCAGCTTGAAGATACGGGTCTGTACGACGCTCTTGAGTCTGACGGTCCGACTATCATTGAGTGGGGCGAGCAATTTGCAGAGCAAATTGGCGAGAGAACCCTTGATGTGTATGTTTCTAGACTGTCTGAGGAAGAGCTGGAATCCGACGACGCTGAGCCTCGCCGTGAGATTCGCTTTATCCCACAGAATGCTCGTGGAGAAGAGATCATTCAGTCGCTTTAGTTTTTAAAACGCTCCTAGAAACAGAAGGTCCTAGGAGCGTTCTTTTCATTAACTTGTGGCTTGTGGCCGCTTGATCTTTTAGGACACTCTAAAAGATATATCCCTTTGCAACAGCCCAGTTCCAGATACGGTCTGCTTGCTCTTCACAGCGCTGCTGAAGTTTAGTGGTATTAGAACCAGTGAAGGTAACTTGCTGAACAGAAAGAGGAAGTTTATTTGGCCTGGTAACCGTAAGAGTTGCGCTGTTCATAGCCATACGAGCGGTTTTGTTAGCGCCCAGGCGGACCTTAACAGTAAAGTAGCCGCGATCAACAGGCCACTCAGTAACTTCTCCACTATTGGCTGTTCCAGATCTGAACCCGTTTGCATTAGCAATAATGCTGTAGCTATTCATAAAGAAACCAGCTGCAATAAGCAGGCCGCCAATAGCAGACAAAAGAATTCCCACAAAGATGGTACCCTCACCATTTAAATTAAAGAAATTCCAAATGCCGCCAGCTGCAAAAAATGCACCGGTTGCCCAGCCAACAAGAGGACTACCGCCTCCCTGAGGTTTTCCAAAATCAATCACATCATAAGTAAGAGGAATAGGAGAGGTGTCGTTTTTATCGTAATGATAAACGTTGCTTAGAACTTCCTGTTTTTGAATGGGTTTTTGTGGTGCTTCTGGTGGAGTTGGAAGTGACATAAATCATCCTCCTCATAGCTGATAGAACCATTCAGGATATAAGAAATTATCCTATTTGAGAGTTTTATTGCAACATATTTGATGGTAGAGGTTTGATTTTTAATCTGACACCATGCTCAACGAAAGGATATTCAATAAAACGTCAACTAGCACTGACTTGTACCTTTGTTATTAACGGTTCTTTTCAAAACATTTGCATATTAAGCGTGGAATATGCAGACGTCACTTGTACAATAGGTGGCGTCTATTCTTTTACTGATCGCTCAGACAGAGCGCAAGAAAGAAGCGTGATCAAACATGCAGAAGGCTTTGATTTCGATTGACTACACCTACGATTTTGTAGCAGATGACGGAAAGCTTACAGCAGGCAAGCCAGCTCAGGCTATTTCCAATGCTATTTATGAGGCTACAAAGTGTGCTTTTGATCGTGGTGATTATATTTTCTTTGCTATTGACGCTCACGACCCAGGAGATAATTTCCATCCAGAGACTAAGCTTTTCCCACCTCATAATATTATTGGAACAAGTGGTAGAGATCTGTTTGGTCCTCTGAATGATTTCTATCAGCAGCACAAAGACGATAGTCGTGTGTTCTGGATGGACAAGCGCCATTACTCGTCCTTCTCGGGAACTGATCTTGATATTCGTCTGAGGGAGCGCGGCATTAACACGGTTATCCTGACCGGCGTTCTTACCGACATCTGCGTGCTGCACACGGCAGTGGACGCTTACAACCTGGGGTATCACATTGAGGTTGTTGAGCCAGCAGTTGCATCGCTGACGCCAGAAAACCATCAATTTGCTCTTTCGCACTTCAAGTACACGCTTGGTGCAACCTTGGTTGATGCAGATCTCAACGAGATTGAGAACGCATAATGACGCCAGAAGAGCGCGCAGTTCTAAGTAAATAAGGTAAATAATTTAAAAGCCCAGGAAAAATGAACTGCCTCCCATTTTGAACTGCGTCCCAAAACTTGGACAAATTTAATAGAGAGGTAGGCCACCAAGGACTGATTCCGGAACTCCTCCGGGGTCAGTCTTTTTGGTTTTACCTGCGAACTCAACCTACCGTTGAGTAGTTGGAAACTGTTGCGATACCCAACTCAACTGATGCGTTCTTGTTGAACGTATTGTTACGACTCA
>CABKMA010000010.1 GCA_902373375.1 uncultured Atopobium sp. | reverse complement strand
AGCTTGAGACCGGAAACGTCATTGTTGAGGGTTTTGCTAACTTGGATCCAATTGCAGTTCCAGGAACGCTTCTTCACAACCACGGTCCTTTTTCTTGGGGCAAAGATGCGAAGGCTGCTGTATATCACGCTGTAGTCATCGAGGAGGTTGCTAAGATGGCAACACTTACCGAGCTCAATAACCCTAAGGTTCAGGAGGCACCTCAGTACCTTCAGGACAAGCACTACATGCGCAAGCATGGTCCAAATGCTTACTACGGACAGGGAAATCACTAAAGCCTGTTCAGTGAGTACAATCTGTTTCAGTCAGGCGGTCTTTTATAAGGCCGCCTGTTTTTAAAAGGAGAAGTTATGTCCAAGTATCAGCTAGGACTTTACGAGAAAGCCACTCCAACTGATCTTTCTTGGGAAGAGCGCCTCAGCGTAGCAGGGGAGTCAGGCTTTGATTATGTTGAGATTTCTGTTGATGAGTCTGATGCTCGTCTTTCTCGCCTTGAATGGACTGGTGAGGAGCGCGCAGCAGTTCGACAGGCAATGGTAAACTCTGGTGTTCGTCTGGGCTCTATGTGCCTTTCTGGTCACCGTAAATATCCTTTTGGCTCTCGTGATCAGAAAACTCGTGAGCGTAGTCTTGAGATTATGCAGAAGGCACTTGATCTTGCAGGAGACTTGGGACTTCATACTATCCAGCTAGCTGGCTATGACGTGTACTACGAGGACGGTGCAGAGGATACTCGTAAGTACTTTGAGGAAAACCTGGCAAAGGCCGTAGAAATGGCTGCTCAGGCAGGCATTGTCATGGGCTTTGAGACCATGGAGACTCCTTTTATGGACACGGTCGAGAAGGCCATGCACTATGTAAGTCTTATCAACAGCCCTTATC
Organism: uncultured Atopobium sp.; assembly: GCA_902373375.1. GTDB lineage: Bacteria > Actinomycetota > Coriobacteriia > Coriobacteriales > Atopobiaceae > Lancefieldella. The sequence goes on along the minus strand of CABKMA010000010.1, from coordinate 37,159 downwards.
TTGGTGTTTATCCTGATGCTGGTAACCTTACCAATGCATCGTTTATTTATGGCAACACCGTTGCTGACGATATTGCTCTTGGTGCAGGTCACATCTTTGCCGCACACCTTAAAGAGACTGTTGCTGGCGCTTATCGTGAGATTCCATTTTCTACTGGTACTACTGATTACGAGGGAGCATTGTCTCAGCTTGTACCACAGGGAGTCAGACGTTTTGTTGCCGAGATGTGGTATACCGGCAATGAAAATTGGAAGGATGACCTGGTCTTTGCTTCTACGTACGTTCGAAGCAAAATTGATAAGGCCTTTGAGGGATAAACAGCCTTTTACACTTGTTTTGGGTTTTTGCTATAGACGGTATTTAAGAATCTGTACAATAAGCATTAGCTCTTTCTTAGTACGACGTACGTTTCCAAACTCGTTTAAGTTTGTACAGGGAAGGATTACACATGAAGTTTTTTATTGATACTGCGGATATCGATGAGATTTCTGAAGCTTTAAGCTGGGGATGTTTAGCAGGCGTTACCACTAACCCATCACTGTACGCAAAGATTGGTGGCAAGCTTGCTGACTTTGAGTCTCATATGGTCAAGATTGCTCAGCTTTGCGAAGGTCTTCCTGTTTCTGCTGAGTCAACAGCAACAACAACCGAGGGTATGATTGAGGAAGGTCGCCATCTGGCTTCTCTTGCTCCAAATATTGTTGTTAAGCTTCCTATCTGTGCAGAGAGCCTTGCTGCTACTCGTCAGCTTGCTTCTGAGGGAATCCGCGTCAACATGACGCTGATCTTCTCGGCTCCTCAAGCTCTTCTTGCTGCAAACGCTGGAGCTCGTTACATCTCGCCATTTGTTGGTCGTTTTGACGATATTGGTGAGGATGGTATTGAGCAGCTTGGAACCGTAGTTCAGTGCATTGAAAATTATGCATGGGATAAAAATGTTGATCATACGGTAGAGATTATTACGGCTTCTGTTCGTACTCCAAATCACGTAACACAAGCCGCTCTACTTGGAGCTGATATTGCAACTGTTCCATTTGGAGCTCTGAAAAAGTGCCTGAAGCATCCTCTGACCGATGCTGGCCTCAAGTCTTTTGAAGCAGACTGGGAAAAGGTTAAGGCTCAGCAATAATAGTGATGAAGTACGCCCAACCAAGGTTGGGCGTACTTGTTTTAGAGAGGATGAGCATGGGAACATCTGCATTACCTGAGCGTAATCTTACTGATGATGAGCTCAAACTTGCAGCCAATACGCTAAGACGTGATGTTATTGATATGCTTGAGAAGAGCAAGTCGGGACATCCTGGTGGCTCACTGAGCGCGGCAGATATTGTGGCTACATTGTTCTTCTCGGGAGTTATGAAGTACAACCACAATAATCCAGAAGACCACACAGAGGATAGATTCTTCTTGTCCAAGGGACATGTGGCTCCCGTGCTATATGCTGCGTACCACCTGCTTGACTGGCTTCATGATGAGGATATGGTAACCCTTCGTCAGCTTGGCAGTCGTCTGCAGGGTCATCCAGATTGCCACGCATGTCCTGGTATTGAGGTTTGCTCCGGTTCTTTGGGCCAGGGTCTCTCGGTAGCTGCAGGATGTGCTCTGGGTCTTTCTCTAGACGCTCTAGCAAGCGCCAAGAAGGTCTTTGTCCTTCTAGGCGATGGCGAGCTGCAGGAGGGTTCTAACTGGGAGGCTTGCATGTTTGCGGCTCACCAGAAGCTCGATAACCTTATTGCCATTGTTGATCTTAATAACTTACAGATTGACGGCCATGTAACTGACGTGTGCTCCCTGGGCGATATTGACGATAAGTTCCGTTCTTTTGGTTGGAATGTATTGCGTGTTAATGGTCACGAGGTTACTGAGGTGCGCCAGGCTCTTCTCGCCGCACGAGATGGTCGTGAGGCAGGAAACACTGCACCTACCGTCGTTATTTGCCAGACCATTAAGGGCAAGGGTGTCTCGTTTATGGAGGATAAGGCGTCCTGGCATGGTAATGCTCCTTCAGCTGAGCAGGCTGACCTTGCACGAGAAGAACTTGACGCTGCAAGAGAACTTCTTTTGATTGATCTTCAGACTGAAGGTAAGGAGGTTGCCAATGTCTAGAGCAACTCGTGAGGCATACGGCCAGACTCTTGTTGAGTTGGTAAATGAGGGCCATGATATTGTTGCTGTTGACGCAGACCTTGCTGGCTCCACTAAGCTTGCCGACCTCCAGAAGGCCTTTCCACAGCGTATGGTTGACGTGGGTATTGCCGAGCAGAACATGGTAGGCATTGCGTCAGGACTTTCGCTCACAGGGCGTACTGTGTTTACCGGCTCGTTTGCTGTGTTTGCAACTGGTCGCGCCTATGATCAGATTAGAAATACCGTGTGCGACTCTGGTCTTAATGTAAAGATTTGCCCAACGCATGCAGGCATTACGGTAGGAGAGGACGGCGCCACCCATCAGTCTCTTGAAGACATTGGTATGATGCGCGCCTTGCCCCAGATGCGCGTGCTTGTTCCCGCAGATTACAACGCTACGAGGGCAGCACTTAGACTTGCCGCTGAAGCCGACGGTCCTTTCTACGTGCGTATGGGTCGCCACAAGGTTGCTGACATTTACGATGAGTCTTTCAAGGGTGGCTTGCCTTTTGCAAACGTTTTACGAGAAGGCACTGATGTTACCATTGCTGCCTGCGGTGTTGAGGTTGCTCAAGCGCTTGCAGCAGCAGATTTGCTGGCAGAGGAGAAGATCTCTGCTGAGGTTATTGATGTCTTCTCCATTAAGCCTTTGGATGAGGAAGTTATTTTGGCATCTGCCGAGAAGACCCGTCATGTAGTAACCGTTGAGGAGCACAACATTGCAACGGGCCTTGGAGCTGCTGTTGCTGAGCTTTTAGCTGAGCAGCTTCCCACGCCTATGCGCTTTGCTGGTATGCGAACCTTTGGCACTTCTGCTCCCGGTGATGTTTTGCTTTCGCACTTTGGCTTAGATGCTGAGGGCATTGCTGCTCGCGTCAGAGAGTTCTTGCTCTCGTAGCGTCGTGTGCGAGCGTAGGTTGCAAGTGATTTCAACCCGGTATCTACTTCGTGTGGATATCGGGTTTCTTGTGCGGAAATGCTGGGAGAGGACCGGGTTTCTCGCCAGGTGGACGGTACGAGCTTGCGAGCCTGATTTCTTCAAAGATTCGGTAGATTTTGCCTAAAAAGGTAAAAGAATCTGTGGATTTGCCTGATTTTGTTAAAGAATCGGTGGCTCAAATACAGAATCTTTGCACTTTATAGGCGCGCACGTCGTTAGAGCGCTTCTTGTGAGAAACCCGTGCGCCCGGGTGTTGAGCTGCAGAGTTTCTGGCCATAAAAAAGACCTGGCACTGTGTGGTACCAGGTCTTTTGTGATTGCATGTTAGCTCGTTATAAGAGCTGTACTTAATCCAGCTAAACCGATTAGCCGAGGTGCTTGGTGATGGAAGCAGCTGCTACCTTACCAGCGCCCATTGCCAAAATGACGGTTGCAGCACCAGTTACGATGTCGCCACCAGCCCAGATGCGAGGATCGGAAGTACGGCCCTCTTCGTCGGCCTCAATGTAGCCCCACTTGTTAAGCTTAATATCGCCAATCATCTTTGCGAATGGATTAGCGTTAGTGCCGATTGCAGAAATTGCAACGTCGCAAGGAATGTCCTCGATAGCACCCTCGATAGGTACTGGACGACGACGTCCGTCAGCGTCAGGCTCGCCGAGCTCCATCTTCTGAACGCGAACTGCGCAAACTGCGCCGTCCTCGCCAGCGATAAACTCAAGAGGGGAGACAAGAGGAAGAACCTCAACGCCCTCAGCCTTTGCGTGATGCAGCTCTGCACGACGAGCAGGCATCTCGTCCTCAGTACGACGGTAAGCAATGATTGCACGCTCAGCGCCAAGACGCTTAGCAGTACGGACAGCGTCCATAGCAACGTTGCCGCCACCAAAGACAACGACGTTCTTGCCGTGTTTGGTTGGGGTGTCATACTCAGGGAACTTGTTAGCCTTCATGAGGTTAACGCGGGTAAGGTACTCGTTTGCAAAGAAGACGTTAGGCAGGTTCTCGCCAGGGATGTTGAGAAGCTTTGGAAGGCCAGCGCCAGTTGCAACGTAGATTGCGTCAAAGCCCTGTTCAAAGAGCTCATCAGCATCGGTGATACGGCCGACAACAGAGTTGAACTCAAACTTAACACCCAGCTCCTGGAGGCCATCAATCTCACGCTTAACAACAGCCTTTGGAAGACGGAACTCAGGAATACCGTAAACCAGAACGCCGCCACCGGTGAAGAATGCCTCAAAGACGGTAACGTCAAAGCCGTTACGAGCAAGCTCGCCGGCGCAAGCAATACCGGAAGGACCGGAGCCTACAACTGCAACCTTCTTGCCATTCTTTGGAGCAACCTCTGGCGTGGAAGCAAGCTCAGGCTGATCGCCAAGGAAGCGCTCAAGCTGACCAATAGCAACTGGTTCACTGCGCTTACCCATAACGCAGACACCCTCGCATTGGTTCTCCTGTGGGCAAACACGACCACAAACTGCAGGAAGCATAGAGGACTCGTGGATGATATCAAGACCGCGGCCAAACTCCTCAGCACGGATTGCCTCGATAAAGCGAGGAATGTTGATGTTTACAGGGCAGCCCTGAACGCACAGTGGATTCTTACAATCCAGGCAGCGGTTTGCCTCTGCAATTGCCATTTCTTTAGTGAAACCCTTGTCGACAGGGCGGAAGTCTTGTGCGCGCTCTACGGCTGGCTCTTCGTTGTCAGCTGTGCGAGGTGCCTTGACGTTTGGAATGTAACGACCGTTTACCTGTGGCATGCGCACCTCGTCTCCTCGTAAGCCTTAATGGACTGGCCTTCCTCGGTGAGGTAGGCTGCCTGACGTGCGCGAAGGTCGTTCCAGTCAACCTTGGTTGCGTCAAAGTCAGGACCGTCAACACAAGCAAACTTGGTCTCGCCACCAACCTCAACACGGCAGCAACCGCACATACCAGTGCCGTCGACCATGATTGGGTTCAAAGAAGCGATGATAGGTGTGTTGTACTTCTCGGCAGTAAGAGTGGAGAACTTCATCATAGGAACTGGACCAACGCAGAATACGTGGTCAACCTGCTTATCCTGAAGAAGACGCTCAAGAGGTGCAGTTACAACGCCCTTCTCGCCAAGAGAACCGTCGTCTGTAGTGATGTGGATGTGATCATCGTCCAGAATGGAACGGAACTGATCCTCAAGCAGCAGCAGCTCTTTGGTACGAGCACCCATGATTGCGTGGACCTCGTGGCCAGATGCTACAAGCTGACGAGCAACAGGGAAGGCAATAGCCAGGCCAACGCCTCCGCCGATAACTGCCCATTTACCCTCACCCATCTTGGTAGGCTCACCCAGAGGACCAGTTACGTCCTGCAGGAAATCGCCAACCTTATAGGTAGAAAGCATCTTGGTGGTTTTGCCGATTACCATGAAGATAAACTCGACCCAACCCTCCTCTGGATTCCAATCCGCAAAGGTAAATGGGACGCGCTCGCCACAATCATTTGCGCGGACCATCAGGAACTGACCAGCATGTGCATGCTTGGCCATCTGTGGTGCCTCAATGCGGAACTTGAAGACCTTCTCGGAGAACTGAGTCTTTTCGAGGATCTTATACATTCAGCGGTACTCCTCTCCTAATACAACAAAACTGCGAGTGATTTGCCGGCCACACTACATTCTGCCTTCTTGGCGAGAAGCCAGTGGCAGGTGACGCGTGCATCTCACGCATACGAGTCTGGGTAACCCGTATTCGCAAACAACATGACTATTGTACTATTTGAGCACTATTTAAAGCATGAGTAATTCGTGAATGAACATAAATATTTTGTAGAATGTTTTACCTGTTAGCTGCGGAGGAGAGGCGAGAAGTTCGACGGGTTTGCGACGCGATAGCGTGCGGCAACACGTGACTGCTAGCTGCGGAGGAGCTGCTCCACCTGATTGGCGGCCGTTTGGGCGGTGACCAGGAAGTCTTCCAGGTTGTTTCCCTTGAGTTCGCGCAAAACGTAGTCTGCTACTGACATCTTTCCGGGAGGGCGTCCAATACCAAACTGTAGGCGCATAAAGTCTCTGGTCTGAAGCTTATCGGCAATAGAGCGCAAACCATTATGTGAGTTGAGTCCGCCACCTTCTTTGAAGTTAAGTTGTCCCTCTGCAAGATCAACTTCGTCATGAATGACGAGGATTTGTGCAGGTTGAAGATGGTGTGCACGGGCAAGTTTGGAAAGAGGGCCGCCACTGGTGTTCATGAAGTCTTGTGGTTTGGCCAAAAGTACACGGCGTTTCTCGCCAGATGTAGCGCCGGAAGCCGAGGCTTGAGTTGCAGAAAGAGTAATCTCTGCAACTTGGCAGCCTGCTTCGCTTTTCCAGTACGAGACACCGTAGTGCTCGGCAAGGGCATCGACGACGGCAAAACCGGCATTGTGCCTGGTACGCGCGTATTTCTCGCCAGGATTTCCCAGACCCGCCACAAGCACAATTTTGTTACCGTGCATCAAATCTCCTTTTGTTTGAGATATGTACGTTTATGATGGTAAGGGAAAATAACTAGTTCGACCAGCGTGAACTAAGGCGCGTGTCAAATCTTTAGTAGTGTGATTTGTGTGCCTCAATGGTTGGAGTCAAGTGAGTCATGTGGGGGCAATATGAAGAAAATTCTGGTTACCGGATTTGAGCCTTTTGGTGGCGAGAAAATCAATCCAGCTTGGGAGGCTGTGAAAGCATTGCCCCAGAGTATTGGTGGGGCTCAGGTGATAAAGCTGCAAGTACCCGTTGAGTTTGGCGCTGGCGCACAGGAGGTTATCAACAAGCTTGAAGAGGAGCATCCTGACATTGTGCTTTGTGTTGGTCAAGCGGGCGGTCGAAGCAAGATGACGCCTGAGTTTGTGGGTATTAACTGGGCACATGCTCGTATTCCTGACAATGCGGGTAAGCAGCCACTTATGCAGCGTATTATTGACGGTGCGCCCGATGCATATTTTGCAACACTGCCGGTAAACACCATGGTAGCCGCTATGAATCAGGCAAATATTCCCGCAATAGTTTCGTATACCGCCGGTACGTACGTCTGTAATGACGTCATGTATCAGGTTCTTCACGCGCTGGCCACGCGATTCCCCAAGACTCGGGGCACCTTTTTACACGTACCGTTTGCAACAGAGCAGGTTGCTGAGAAAAACGCTGTAGCCGCCGAGAAGGCTGGCACTGGCGAGAAGACCCGACAGGTTCCAAGCATGTCGCTGGAGATGATGACTCGTGGCCTTGAGGTTGCGTTGGAAGCAGCACTTGCAAACGACGTTGACCTTGCAGACTCCGAAAGCGGAACGACCTGTTAGAACGCGCGCTGCTAAGGGCGGTTTGCGAGCGCACGGGTTTCTCGCCATCGCGCGCCTGAAAAGTGCAAAGAATCTGTATTTAAGGTACCGATTCTTTAACAAAATCAGGCAAATCCACAGATTCTTTTACATTTTTAGGCAAAAGTCACAGACTCTTTGATGAAATTAGGCGCGTGAAAGATAGGCGTTTTGGCTCTAAATTTTTAAGCCTGAAAGCTGCATCATGTCTGAGTAAATTTACTCAGACATAGCGAGAAAAACCGGTAAAACCACTCAGACTTGGCATGTTTTTCCGGCAAATCGATCAGACATGGCGAGAAAATCAGGCTCACTTCAGGCTCGCCCCGAGCGCGACCCGGACTCGCACCGCCCACCTGTCGAGAAACCCGCACCACTAGCAACATTTTCTCACAAGAAACCCGATATCCACACGAAATGGATACCGGGTTTAAATCACTTGCGACCCGCGCTCGTGCTCGCGCTTGCGCGCAGCTGACCTGAAATCTTATACGTTAAAATCGCCGCCGAAAATGTCAGAGACAGGACGATCGGTGTAGACGGCATAAATTGCCTCAGCAAGCTCATTTGCAATGGTGATCGTTTTGATCTTGGAACCTTCCTGATTGGCCACTGCACAAGGAATTGCGTCAGTGACTACGCACTCCTTGATAGGAGCGTCGTTTAGACGTTCGATTGCAGGACCGGAGAAAACACCATGAGTTGCGCAAACGTAAATATCGCCAGCACCCATTTCTTTCAGCTTAACAACAGAAGCACAGAGAGTACCGGCGGTATCAATCATGTCGTCATTAACAATGCAAGTCTTACCTTTGATGTCACCAATGACACCCATAACAGCGCTTTCGTTATGACGAGGACGGCTCTTGTGAGCAATCGCAAGACCACAGTCAAGGTAGTCAGAAAGCTTTTTAGCTGCTTTAGCGCGACCCATATCAGGGGAGACAACAACGGTATTCTCCCAGTCAAATGGCTTGCTCTTAAAGTAATCGCCCAGAAGGTAGAGGGCAGTAAGGTGAGAAACAGGAATGTCAAAGAAGCCCTGAATCTGGCCCTGGTGCAAATCAAGTGTGATGACGCGATCAACGCCAGCATTCTCAAGCAGGTTTGCCATGAGGCGTGCAGTAATAGGCTCACGAGCAGCGGCTTTGCGGTCCTGACGAGCATATGCGTAGTGAGGGATAACTACCGTAAAGCTGTTAGCAGAAGCGCGCTTTGCAGCGTCAGCAACAATCAGCGTTTCCATAACCAAATCGTTGACGTTAACACCTGCCAAGGACTGGATGAAGAAGACCTCGTCACCGCGGACAGACTCATCAAAGCGAGCGTAGATTTCTCCGTTAGCAAATTTCTCGAGGAGAAGACCTTGTAGCTCTAGGTGAAGAATGTCTGCAACCTTACGAGCCAGTTCAGGGTTACCTGTACCGGTGTAAAGCTTGATATTTCTAGCAACTAACAGTGGTTCACTCAGGTTCTCGAACATCTAGTCCTCTTTCTCAAGCTTGTGACGCCTCTGGGCGGCGTATCCCTCAACAATTTTTTGATCAGAGCGCTCAAGAGAAAGCGCATCTGCTGGTACATCCTTTGTGATGCATGAACTTGCCCCTACAAGCGCACCATCACCAATTGAGACAGGTGCCACCATCATGGTATCGGATCCAACAAAAACGTTGTTGCCAATATGTGTCTTGAACTTGTGGTAACCGTCGTAATTACACGTAATTGAACCTGCGCCAATATTGACGCCGGAGCCCATGGTAGTGTCACCAATGTAGGAGAGGTGAGGAACCTTAGAGCCCTCGCCGATAGTTGAATTTTTGATTTCAACATGGGTTCCTGCCTTGGCGTGAGGCATGAGGTGTGTACCTGGGCGTAGGTAAGCGCGAGGACCGCAGGTGGCAAAGTCATCTACCTGTGCGTTAATAGCAACGGTTTCATCAATAACAGCGTCGTTGCCAACAATTGTATCGGTCAGACGAGTGTTAGGGCCTACCACGCAATTCTCGCCAATTGAGGTCTTGCCGTAGAGCATGGTCTGCGGGAGAACCTCGGTGTCCATACCAAGCGTGACTTCAGGACCAATCCAGACTGAGGTAGGGTCTAGCATGGTGACACCCTGGCTCATCCAGTGCTCGTTGATGCGCTCCTGCATAATGCGGGTGGCAACAGCAAGCTCTGAGCGAGAATTAACGCCTAGTGCCTCTTTGTAATCGTCAACGTGAACGGCAGAAACAGGTTCTCCCTGGCTGACGTAGAGACCCACCATATCGGTGAGGTAGTACTCGCCCTGCACGTTATCATTGCCGAGAAGATCAATGTTTGCGGTCAGTCTTCCACCACAGAAGCAGTACACGCCCACGTTACATTCACGCTCTTGCTCGCGCTGCTCTGGCGTAGCGTCTTTGTGCTCAACAATGGCAGCTACCTGTCCGTTAGAAGAAATGACGCGACCATATCCGGTTGGATCTGGAGGCGTCATCGTAAGTACGGTACATGCGTTGTGATGAGCTTTAGTTTCTGCGACAAGGTCACAAATAGACTGTGCGCGCAACAGAGATGCGTCACCGTTGATAACAACAACGGGTCCCTTGAATCCACCAAGAGCATCCTTTACAACCTTGACGGCATGGCCGGTACCAAGACGCTCAGTCTGGGCAACATACTCAAGGTTAGGGAAGCAAGAAAGTGCAGATTTAACCTCGTCGGCATGGTTTCCAACAACCACAATGACACGGTCGGCGCCAGCAGTAATTGCGGCGTTGACACTCCACCAAACAATGGGCTTATCTAGTAATTTGTGCACAATCTTAGGGTGGTGGGACTTCATGCGCGTTCCCTCGCCTGCAGCGAGGACAATCGCAGTAAGTGGCATACGTAAGCCTCCAAAGTACTTCGTATTACTCGATACGAGTGCGTCCCTACACAAAAGTTGCGTAAAAATGGCTGGGGTAGTAGGATTCGAACCCACATTCCAGGCACCAAAAACCCGTGTCCTAACCGTTGGACGATACCCCAATGTAATCACTACGTTGGTTTTATTCGCAACTCTACTAAGTGTATCAGCTTAGCGCGGCAAATGCTCCACAAATTGCATCAAGAACAAGAACTGCTAAAGTTTGTGCGTCTGCAGTAGTAAACGAGCCGTCAACGTTTGTTCCTTCTGGCAGCACAATTTTGATAGGAGATTTTGTTGCATCAGCGGACTCAATAGCTGTGCGAAGTCTTGCTGGTAGTGTCTCGTTTTCTTCCATAGAAACAGAACCAATTCCCACCTGTCCTCGAGCAGGCATGCTTGGTGCATAGTCTGTGGTAAGAACCAAAATGGTAGAGGCATCAGTGGGAGAGTCCGCTCGATCAATCATGGTCATACCGCTTGCCTCAGTAGTTGCTTTAGAAAGGTTATAGACGCGGGCAGCTACATTTCTGGAGATAGGATCTTCTCCCGTAATAGCAATACAGGTAGTCTCAAGTACATTGGCCGCTCGAGCAAAACCCATAGGACCTTGTGGATGCGGGCCTTTTGCCTGCTTACCGGACCAAACGTGACGCAGGCGCTCAATAGCATCAAGAGTATCTTGAAACGCCATACCGTCTGCAAGTTCACCAACGCTCTCCTGGAAGAGTTTAACGGCAGCCTCAGTGTGAACACCATAATGGCCATCAACTTTTCCGCACGAGAAGCCCAAGATGTTGAGGCGCTCCTGCAACTGACGTACGTCATTGCCGTGGAAGTTAGGAAGACGCAGGTAGAGGGTTCTATCTCCGAGCTCATAACCCTCATCAACCAAGATTGCCCAGGTAGAAGCGTCTACTTCTTCACCTAAAGAAAGATCATGGTCAAGTCTAAAACGCGCAACGGCACGAGAGGTAGACTTGCCAAACATATTGCTCTGGCGCTCATCGTCTTCGATGGCGTAGCCAAGCTTTACGAGGCGTTCCTGAATGTCTTCAACGGCAGCACCAGTGCTACCAGGAGTAATAGGATCCATAATTACCTTTCTCGGTTCACAAAGAAGTCTGCCATAGACAAAAGTGTGTCGCGAGCGTCTTTAGTAAGTATCACGTTTTCAAGCACAAGTTTTGCCGTATCTACTAAGGTAAGAGCATGCGTGCGGACAAATTTTATCGCATTAGCGCTTTCCATAAGTTCCACAGCGCGCTGAAGCTCCATAGTATTGGTGGTATGCGCAGAAAGTATGGAGACAAGCTCTGTCTTATCTGCTGCGTTAAGGTGTTCTAGTGCGTAGACTACAGCAAGTGTGCGTTTGCCTTCAGTAATGTCTGATCTAAAGTCTTTACCCTGCACCTCGGCGTTTCCTACCAAATTAAGAAGATCATCTTGTAGCTGGAAGGCAAGGCCAACCTTAAGGCCAAAATCCTTGAGTGCTTCAAGTGTCTTCTGATCAGCGCCACCAATGAGAGCGCCCAACACTAAAGGAAATGCAGCTGAGTAGTAGGCAGTTTTTGAAAGCGCCATAAAAAGATACTGTTCAGAAGTAACATCCCAACGCTCATACTGGGCCCAACCAAGGTCAAGCGCTTGACCTTCAAGAGTATGCTCTTCCATGCTGAGAAGAGCGTCGATAATGCGGACTTTAAGCCGGTCAGAGAGGTGGTCGGCCACGGTAACGCGTCTGACAACATTAACCAGCGCAGAATCACCAACATTGATGGCAAGTCCAGTACCAAGCGTCTTGTAGAGGCACTTCTCGCCACGGCGCAACTCTGATTTGTCTGCGATGTCATCGTGAATAAGAGCCGCTGACTGGAAGTCTTCGATAGCGCAGGCAACAGGTAGAGCTGCTTCTGCTGAGCCGCCTACAGCCTCTGCACCCAGACAGCAAAGAACCGGGCGTACGCGCTTACCGCCACCTGCACTGAAGTGAGTAAGTGGCTGGTAGAGGTAGGTATTCAGGTCCGCGTGGGTGCGCTCCGAGGGTGCCGCCGTCACTGCCGCGGGCGTTACCGCGGGCGTGGTGTTCGCTGCAGGCGTTGCCGTGGGAAGCCCACGCATAATTTCTGCCTCGACGGCAGGGAGCTTTTGTGTGAGATAGTCAGCGAAGTTCACGGAAGTCCTAGCTGCGATAGCCGTCTGGGTTCATCGACTGCCACTTCCAGGAGTCGCGGCACATGTCAGCAAGGTTGCACTGAGCCTTCCAGCCAAGCATGTCGGCAGCTTTCTGACAATCGGCGTAGTTAGTAGCAACGTCTCCAGCGCGACGAGGCTCAATAACGTAAGGAATCTCTTTGCCACAAGCCTTTGAGAATGCCTTAATAACGTCAAGTACCGAGCTACCCGTGCCGGTGCCCAGGTTGAAGATCTCAACTCCGGTGCGACCACTCATCCATTTAAGTGCAGCTACGTGACCAGATGCAAGGTCACAGACGTGAATGTAGTCGCGGACACCTGTGCCATCAGGAGTGTTGTAGTCGTTGCCAAAGACGTGAACCGCCTCGCGCTTGCCCACAGCTACTTGAGCTACATAAGGTACCAAGTTGTTTGGGATGCCTGCAGGATCTTCTCCGATAAGGCCGGACTGATGAGCTCCAATAGGATTGAAATATCTGAGCAGGACAACATTCCACTCTGAATCTGCGGTATGAACGTCGGTAAGAATTTGCTCAATCATCCACTTGGTCCAACCATAGGGGTTGGTTGCGTTCTTCTTGGGACTTTGCTCGGTCAGAGGGAGGCTGTCTGGGTCTCCGTAGACAGTTGCAGAGCTTGAGAAAATAATTGACTTGCAGCCGTGGTTTCTCATGACATCAAGAAGGGTAAGGGTGTTACCCAGATTATTTGTGTAGTACTCGATAGGTTTGGTAACAGACTCACCAACGGCCTTAAATCCTGCAAAATGAATGACAAAGTTAATGGCGTGCTGGTCAAAGATGCGGTTCAGTGCATCTTTGTCGTTGACGTCTGCCTTGTAGAACGAAAGGCGTTTGGCGTTGTCTTCTCCCACAATAGTTTTGATGCGATCGATAACCTTTGCTGAAGCATTAGAGAGGTCATCAACAATTACGGTCTCGTAGCCGGAATTAAGCAGCTCAACAACGGTATGACTGCCAATAAAGCCTGCGCCGCCCGTGACAAGTACGCAGGAATTTTGTGGGATGAGAGTGTCAGACATATCAATCCTTTCGTGGACTATATCGTCATAAGTATACGGCTTTTCTGCGTAGCGTTGTGCGGGGCGAGCGCATGGGTTTTTCGCCAGGTGCACGCGCGGACGCACGGGTTTCTCGCCGCATAAGTCCTTCTGCTATTGCGAGCCTAAAAAGTGCAAAGAATCTGTATTTGGAGCACCGATTCTTTGCAGAAAACAGGCAAATCCACCGATTCTTTTACTTATTTAGGCAAAATCTACAGATTCTTTGCAGAAATCAGGCTTGCGGCAAGCTCACTCCAGGCTTTCATCGCCCGCCTCGCGAGAAACCCGTCCACCCCCAGCATTTTCGCACAAGAAACCCGGTATCCACATGATGTAGATACCGGGTTGAAATCACTCGCCACCTGTGGGCGCATCTTACTTGAAGTACTCGACGCCACCTTCAATAAGAGGCTGGAACTGATCGCCGGCGGTGAGCTCAGGGATGTTCTTGTAGAGGCCCGCACCAGAGCGCTCCGTGTGACCCATCTTGCCCAGCACGCGGCCATCGGGGCTGGTAATACCCTCAATAGCCAGAACAGAGCCGTTAGGGTTAACGGAGAAGTCCATGCGAGGAGTACCCGTTGCATCAACGTATTGCGTTGCAATTTGACCGTTTGCCTTAAGCGTTTCAAGTAGCTCATCGGAAGCAACAAAGCGTCCTTCTCCGTGGCTGATTGCAATGGTGTGAATGTCGCCAAGTGCGCACTTGGAAAGCCATGGAGACATCGTGGATGCAACGCTGGTGCGAACAAGTTGGCTCTGGTGACGGCCAATAGTGTTGAACGTTAGTGTTGGGCAGGTGTCGTCCATAGGGCGAATGTCGCCGTAAGGAACAAGGCCCAGCTTGATAAGTGCCTGGAAACCGTTGCAGATGCCCAGCATAAGACCATCGCGCTGCTGCAGAAGCTCTCGAACGGCCTCGGTCACCTGAGGTGCACGGAAGAGTGCGCAGATGAACTTAGCAGATCCGTCTGGCTCGTCTCCACCGGAGAAACCACCTGGAATCATAACAATCTGACTCTTCTTGATGGACTCTGCCAGCGTGTTTGCGGAATCAACAATGTCTTGTGGCGTCAGGTTGTTAATAACCAGTGTAGTTGGGTCAGCGCCCGCACGCTCAAAGGCACGCGCAACGTCGTATTCGCAGTTGTTACCTGGGAATACGGGGATGATGACGCGTGGGCGAGCAGGTGCGATAAGGGCTGGACCAGCATAGGAGTGTCGTGTGGACGTGCCGTCAAAGCTGATTTTCTCTACAGCTTCGTGAGAACCACCGCGGTAGGGGAAGACCTCCTCAAGTGGACGCTCCCATGCTTCCTGGAGCTCGGAGAGGTCGATCTTCTCGCCACATGCGCTCAAGGTGTACTCTGGCGTGGTGACGCCCAGAGGAGCTACGCATACGCCATCGACGTCATCAACGGAAACGCCGTCTGCCAGCTCAACGATGAAGGCACCGTAGGTTGGCGAGAAGAGCGCGTCGGCAGAAATCTCTGGGACTAGCTCAACACCCAGCTTGTTGCCCAGGCAGCTCTTGAAGAGAGCTTCGGCAACACCGCCGTAACCTGGTGTGGTAATGGCAAGAGCGCTCTTGGACTGGACAAGGGTGTTAACCAGCTTGTATGCGGTGAGTAAGGATTGGTTGTCTGGTAAAAGACCAGATTCATCGTAGGATGGAACAATTGAGATAAGCCTGTGACCTGCGCTCTTGAACTCGTTGGAAACAATCTTGTCAACCTTGGTAAGGCCGCAGGCAAAGGAAACCAGCGTTGGTGGAACATCCAGGTCTTCAAAGGTTCCGGACATGGAGTCCTTGCCGCCGACAGCTGCAAGTCCAAGATTGACCTGGGCCATTAGTGCGCCAAGAAGAGCTGCTGCTGGCTTGCCCCAACGATTAGGATTTTGACCAAGCTTCTCAAAGTACTCTTGGAAGGTGAGGTAGAGGTCCTGATACTTAAAGCCGGTAGCAACCAGTTTGGAAACGGACTCAATAACAGAGAGGTAGGCGCCGCGGAACTGATCAGCCTCCATGAGGTAGGGATTAAAGCCCCAGGCCATACCTGAGACGGTGTTGGTCTGTCCCATAACAGGAAGCTTTGCCACCATAGAAAGGGCAGGAGTGAGCTGGCGAGCGCCACCAAATGGCATAAGGACGGTGCCTGCGCCAATAGTGGAGTCAAAGCGCTCGGAGAGACCCTTGTTAGAGGCAACGTTTAGATCACGTACCAGCGAGTGGAGTTTCTCGCCAAGGGTTGTTCCTGCCCAGGTGTGCTGGTAGGCAAGAGGTTTTGCCAGGCGTACGGTAATTGATTTAGGTGCGCCGTTTGAGGCGAGAAATGCGCGGCTGATGTTGACAATCTTCTGTCCGCGCCAACGCATGACCAGACGAGGATCTTTGGTAACTGTTGCCACAATGGTTGCCTCGAGGTTTTCCTCGCGGGCGTACGCACAGAACTGCTCAACATCTTTTGCCTCAAGTGCAACGGCCATACGCTCTTGAGACTCAGAGATTGCCAGCTCAGTGCCATCAAGGCCATCGTACTTCTTAGGAACAGCATCCAGGTTGACGTCAAGGCCGTCAGCAAGCTCGCCAATAGCAACGGAAACGCCACCTGCACCAAAGTCGTTGCAGCGCTTGATGAGCTTACAGGCGTCTTCACGGCGGAAGAGACGCTGAAGCTTGCGCTCAACAGGGGCGTTACCCTTCTGGACCTCGGCACCGTCGCGCTCAATGGAACCAGCATCGTGTGCCTTGGAAGAACCGGTTGCGCCGCCAATGCCATCACGACCAGTACGTCCGCCGAGAAGAACAATGATGTCGCCATCTTCTGGACGCTCGCGACGGACGTGGCTTTGAGGGGTTGCACCTACAACAGCACCAATCTCCATGCGCTTTGCAACATAGCCTGGGTGGTAGAGCTCAGAAACCTGACCCGTAGCAAGGCCAATCTGATTGCCGTAGCTGGAATAACCTGCAGCAGCCGTACGAACAATGGTGCGCTGAGGAAGCTTTCCAGGAAGAGTCTGGGAAACTGGAACGGTTGGGTCTGCAGCACCGGTGACACGCATTGCCTGGTAGACGTAGCTGCGTCCAGACAGAGGGTCGCGGATAGCGCCACCAATGCAGGTAGCCGCGCCACCAAAAGGCTCAATCTCAGTTGGGTGGTTGTGGGTCTCGTTCTTGAAGAGGAAGAGCCAGTCTTCGTCTTTACCATCAACGTCTACCTTGACCTTTACGGTACAGGCGTTAATTTCTTCTGACTCGTCAAGATTGGTGAGGATACCTTTTGTGCGAAGGTACTTTGCACCAATAGTTGCCATATCCCAAAGGGACACAGCACGATCTTCTCGTCCAAGCTCCTTGCGCATCGAGAGGTACTTCTCAAACGCGGCCTTTACCAGGTCATCATCAATCTGTACGCCCGTAATTCCTGTGTTAAAGGTGGTGTGGCGGCAGTGGTCTGACCAGTAGGTATCAATAACGCGAATCTCAGTGATGGTAGGATCGCGCTGTTCTGTGGTGAAGTACTGCTGGCAGAAGGTAAGGTCAGAAAGGTCCATAGCAAGACCGTGAGAAGTAATAAACTCCTTGAGGCCGTCCTGGTCAAGGGCGTTAAATCCCTCAAGAACCTCTACGTCAGCAGGCTCTGGAATGGAAATCTTGAGGGTCTGAGGCAGCTCAAGAGAAGCCTCACGAGCCTCAACAGGATTGATGAGGTAGTTCTTGATGGCGGCAACGTCTGCCTCAGTAAGGTTTCCAGTTAGTACATAAAGGCGAGCAGAGCGGACAAGAGGGCGCTCTCCCTGGCTGATAAGCTGCACGCACTCAGCTGCAGAGTCTGCGCGCTGATCAAACTGACCAGGCAAAAACTCAACAGCAAACGTATGAACAGCCGCACCTTCAGAAGAAAACTCTGGCATGGTACGGCTGGCAAGATCGGACTGTGGCTCGGAGAAAACGGTGGGGATGCAGGACTCAAAGAGTTCCTCTGAAATTCCCTCAACATCGTAGCGGTTGAGCAGGTCAATGCGTTGTAACTCGGTAATACCAAGAAGGTCTTTCACTTCTTTGAGCAGGGCTTTTGCCTCGCCCTCGAAACCCGGTTTTCTTTGGACGTAGACACGCAGGACCATGGAGCCACCTTTCAATGCAAGCCTTGAACGCTTTTACTGGCTTTATTGTACGTTACTTAGGTGGGCAAATTGTTGCTTGTTAAAAAAGAGAAAAGGGTTGTAACAGAGCGTTAAAAAATAAATTCAAAAATTTTATGCCAGCACAAAAATAAGGGCGATAAAACAAATAGTTGCCCCCAAGGCTACTATCTCACGAGTGCCAAAGGTAGGCTGATGCCAACGAGTGCGAGTAGCTCCTGCTACATAGTGGCGCGCATCAAGTGCTTTAGAGAGATTGTTGGCGTGTCTGAGTGAACTTGCCAAAAGAGCCACCACAATGGAGAGTGTTGCGCGAAATCTTTTAGGAAGAGATCCTGAAGCAACTTCTCCTGCGCGTGCGGTTTGGGCCTCAAATATAGATATAGCATCTTCTGCAAGTGTTGGAATAAAGCGCAGCATAAGCGAGAAAATCATAGCAATTTCTTTTCCAGGCAGACCAATTTTTGTAAGTGGTGAACAAGCTGTTTCAAAGGCGTTGCCCAGATCAGTTTGAGTTGTGGTAAGCAGAAGTAGTGCACCAATCAAAATTGCAGCTAAAATGCGCACAGGATAGAGGAAAGCACTCCATGCTCCCACATTAGTGATGGTGAATATTGACCAAGATGCCACCACGGTTCCTTCTTGCGTAAGCAATAGATTGAAAAGTGAAAGGAAGATGAGCAGCCAGGCAAGTGGAATGATTGACGCTAGCACTTGTTTAACGGGGATTTTTGCGAGGGCTAGCAGGCAGAGTGTACTCACGACCAACAATGCAAGCTGTGGAGCATTGCGGATAAAAAACGTGACAAGCATTAAAAGGAGGGCAGCTAAGCATTTGACGTTAGGATTTAGCTTATGGATGGGCGAATCCCCGCGATAATACTGGCCAACAGAAATCTTAAGCGCCATAGCAACCTCCTTGTGAGAGGTTACGTGACTGCGCAACATCGCTTGTCCGAGCGGTGTCAAGATTGGTTGAAAGCACAGTAACAATCGTGTCTATGAGCTCAGATAGAGTTAAAGGCTCTCCTAGGTTAATTCCCGTAGCATTGGATAGGCGTCTAGCCCAAGTAAGCGCTTGAGGAATGCCGAGTCCAAGTTCATGAAATTCTTCTGCAGAAAAATGAGTAAAGGTTTGATAGGGAGTACCCGAAAAAACCAAATTACCTTTATGGAGCATGATAATCTGGTCAGCTTTTGCTGCGTCTTCCATTGAGTGCGTAAGCTCTATGACGGTGCAGGTATCTTCAAGAACTGCGTTAATAATTTTTCTGAGCTCAGAGCAGAAATATGGATCAAGTCCGTTGGAAGGCTCGTCAAGCACAAGCACTTCTGGACGCATAGCCATAATGCCCGCAAGCGCACAAAGTCTCTGCTGACCTCCAGAAAGCTCAAAAGGGGATACGTCTTTTTTGTAAGAAAGGCCTACAAGCTCCAGAGCACTATTCACAGCACTTGTTACTTCGCAGGCAGAAAGACCCAGATTAGTAGGACCAAACGCTACATCTTCTTTAACTGTTTGTGCAAAAAGCTGGCGTTCTGGTCGCTGCATAACATAGCCAACAACACCGTGAAGTTTTCTACGATTTTGTTTTTGGTGGGTATCCAGTCCAGTTACGCAAATACTTCCGGTATCAGGTGCATCAAGTGCACAAATCAACCGCGCTAGAGTAGATTTACCAGAACCAGTGGAGCCAATAACGGCAACATGCGAGCCTTTTTGCACGTCAACTGAAATGTTTTTGAGCACGGGTTTCTGGTACGAGAACGTCACGTCACGCACGGAAACCGCTGCCGACTCGGATACGCCGCCGGCTGCCGCGCCGTCGCAGCCCTCGGCCGCAGCCTGGCCGCAATCCAAAACTGCTGCATCACCACAGCTCCCAGCTGCGTCGTCCTTCTCGCCTTGCGACGCCATGGCGAGAAGCCCCGTCAGCTCGTCAAGCACGCGCTGTGCCAAAGGTGATTTGCTCACGACAATTCCCCGGCTGTTGAGAGCGTGGGCCACCTGGTAGGCAAATGGCTCTTCCAAATGCAGGCACTCAACTAGTTCATGCTGTTCAAAAAGGGCTTCAGGTGTTCCTTCAAACGCAACATGACCGTTATCCAAAGCAATAACGTGATCAGCAGAGACCACTTCGTCCATGAAATGAGTTACATGAACAATAGTTTTTCCAGCTGCACGGAGTTTCTTAACAAGACCCATAACATTATTTCTATGAACAACGTCAAGAGCTGCGGAAGGTTCGTCAAGAATCAGGATTTGTGGCTTCATAACCAGCGAACCCGAGATGGCCACGCGCTGCTGCTGACCGCCCGAAAGCATGCGAGGATTTTCTGACGCAAATTCCGTAAGAGATCCAAGTGTAATCTGCTCTTCTACCAGCGGCGTTATCTGATTGCTGGGTACCTGAAGGTTCTCGAGACCAAAAGCAATATCATCTGCAACCACACTGCAAATTATCTGATCCTCGGGATTTTGGAAGACCAAGCCAAGCTGAGGACGGACGGCCTTGTATGCGTCAAAGTCAACGAAGCCATCATCGACAACAGTAGTTCCCAAAAAGGTGACAGTTCCCTTGTCAGGTGCAGCAAGACCAGAAAGAATTGAGGCAACAGTAGATTTGCCTGAACCGTTTGCGCCAACAATACAAGTGCGTTTTTTTGCGGGAATAGAGAATGAGACATGGTCGAGGGCAACCACATCTTTTGCGTACACAAAGGTCACGTCCGAAAGCGTCGCGGCTGCAGGCAGGTCCTGCGTTTGTGCGGTGCTTTCAGACGTGTGTGTATTTGGGGCGTTGTTAGTAAAATTACTCACCGTCTGTAATGCTCTCAAAGAGTGAAGAAGCCGAGCGAATAATAACAACAAAAATAATGCTGTTAATAGCAACCTTCACTACGTTGAAGGGGAGAAGCGCGGGGATAATCAGCGCGCTTACTGCTTCTACGCTCATACCGGTGTAAATTGGGGTAACAAGAAGGTTGCCTAGAATGCAAGCAACAACGCTGACAACACTACCCACAATGAGGGCAAGTACCAGCTGCTTGATCTTCTCGGAACGGTTATACACAATCAGCGAAACTGGCAAAACGTAGGTAAGCGTTGCCAGAATTGCCATGATAGTGCCGTAAATTCCGGACTCAGTGGTGAGGTGCAGAAGGTAGGGAAGTACCGAAACAATTACACCAGCAGCAGGTCCATAAGCTACGCCTGCAAGGAGGGCAAAGACACCCGATGGGTCGTACTTCAAAAAGGTCACGCCTGGAATCAAGGGGAACTGAAGCACCATGGTGCTGATTGCAGCAGCAGCACAAAGCATGGCAAGAATAGCAATTCTTTTAGTAGACCAGCCGTTAGAAGATGCGGTTGTTGCGTGGGTTGAGTGGGATGAAGCCATAAAAATCTCCGTTTCTGACATCCGGACTATACCGTTGGTCCTGGACTTTAACCAGGTTAACCGCCTTTGCGGGTCGCGGACTTGATGACTCTTTGAACTGGGTTGTTACAAACCCTAAAGCTCGGCCACCTTACCACCAGTAGGTAATTGCAACCATTTCTGAAACATATCGGTAAGTACTATAGCAGAGTTAACAGCAGATGAAACGTAAAAGATAATGGACATTTTTGGTAAAGGAGCATAGTTTTGTGTTTTAACTTGCCTCAGTGTCACGTTGTTCTCGCTTGCGATAAACTATAAAAAGTAACTTACTAAGGAGCGTGTTACATGTCTGAAAGTGGCTATGACTTACAAAGCCTGGCCGGAAAGCTTTGCTCGATTGTTGGAGAAGAGAACGTCCTGGTAGACGAGCCAATGAGTGAGCATACCACCTTTGAAGTAGGTGGACCTGCAGATCTCTATGTCATCCCTGATGACCCTGATGAGGTCAAAGAGATTCTCCTTGCGGTTAAAGACGCAAAAGCTCCTTATTTTATTCTGGGATACGGTTCTGACCTGCTTGTTTCTGATGCTGGTTATCGTGGCGTGATTATTGCTGTTGCCGATGGTCTCACTGGTGTAAGTGTCGACGATACCGAGATAACCTGTCAGGCTGGCGTTGGCCTTAAAGAGGCTTCCGAGATGGCCTGCGAACTGGACCTTTCTGGACTTGAGTTTGCGTGTGGCATTCCAGGTTCTGTGGGTGGTGCATGCTTTATGAATGCTGGCGCTTACGACGGCTGCATTGCTGACGTGCTCAAATCTGTTCGTGTTCTTCTCGCTGATGGCACCTTTGCTACGCTGGACATTTCCGAGCTTGACCTGGGATACCGTCAGAGCAGAATAGCCAATGAAGGCATGATTGTGCTTTCTGCAACATTCAATCTTCACCGTGCGGATGGCGAGAAAATCCGTGAGAAGATGGAAGAATTCACGCGCGCTCGTGAAGAAAAGCAGCCACTTGAGCTGCCTTCCGCTGGTTCAACTTTTAAGCGTCCTGAGGGTCATTTTGTAGGTAAGCTTGTTACCGATGCTGGTCTTAAAGGTTATCGTTTTGGTGGCGCTGGCGTTTCTGATAAGCATGCTGGTTTTGTGGTTAACTACGATAATGCTACTGCTGCCGATGTTCATGCGGTTATTGAACATGTACAAGCAGAGGTTAAGCGTCAGTTTGATGTTGAGCTTCACCCTGAGGTAAGATTCCTCGGAGAATAAACAGCAAGTTTAGGATAACTCTCTAATAAAACGAGGGAGACCGTCGGTAGAAATTGGCTCCTCAACGCCTGCAACCAGAGGACGCAGATAGTTCAGAGCGGCACGGGTAACGTTAAAACCGTCTTCCGAAATCATATCTTGAGGTACAAGTTTTACCTTATTAGCAACATTAGCTACAGGGGTAGTGCGAATTTCCGTAACGTATGGATTGCTTGAAATTCTGTGAACGCCAACCATGACTCCTGTTTTACCTTGGAGAGCAGTCTCAACTCCTGCGGCACCTAGTGCTTCTGCCTCGTCTAAGTCAATCTTACTAGCAGCATGCGAAGCACAGCGCTGCAGTGTATTTAGCTCGATACCACGGGACTTTACGTTCAGACGGTCTTTAGTTAACTGTGACAAGTATTGTGCTGTTCCGGATTGTGTTGCAAGATGTCCAAACGTATCAATTGCAACTGACGTAGCATCAAAAAGAAAGGTACCATCTGCGTGATGCACGCCTTCACTGACAACTACTATAACGTTGTTCTTCTTGTGAAGTCGCTGTTCAATAGCAGAAAGTAAAGCTTCTTCATCAAGGGGAACTTCAGGTAAAAGAATAAAATCTGGAGCGGTTCCGCAGATATCTTGTGCCAAAGTAGCAGCCGCTGTGAGCCAACCGGCATCACGGCCCATAGCTTCAATAAATGTTACGTTTTTACTGTTGTAGACGCCGCCATCGCGCGTAAGCTCAGCGGTTACAGATGCAATGAAGCGCGCTGCACTGCCAAAGCCGGGAGTATGATCGGTTCCCTCAAGATCGTTATCAATAGTCTTTGGTACACCAACAACACAAACGGGGCTTTTCACCTGGTTAAAATAGCAAGACAACTTGTCCGTGGTATCCATGGAATCGTTACCGCCTATGTAGAGTACGGCGTCTACCTGGAATTTTTTGAGTTGCGTATCAATTTGCTGGTAGATAGCGGAGGATTCTACGGATTTGGAGTTGTTAGTGAGTTCTGGCAGCTTAAAGCGGCAGCTACCCAGCCAGCTCGATGGCGTTTTTCTTAGGAGCTGGAGGTTTTTCTCGCCAGGGTTTGTGGCAGCTTGCTTGAACGCTTCTGGTTCAGATGTTGTAAGTTCAAGCGCCTCCGTCAGGTCAATTACGTTGCCCTCAAGAAATCCTTGGATTCCATTGCGCATTCCAAGTACGCGAAGCCCATGGGCATGAGCTGTGCGAACAACGCCCGCGAGCGATGCATTGATGGCTGCGGTTGGACCTCCCGATTGTCCGACCAAGATTGTATGAATTGCGTGCTCTGATGTGGTATGCATGTGTGCCTCGGAATCTTGAGAGTTGACGTATCAAGTATAACCGCGGTGGGATGTTACGATCTATGTCGCACTCATCGTATACGCCTATAAAAAAGCCGCACCTCAAACGAGATGCGGCTTTGTAACTTTTAGCGTGGAACCTGTGGGTTTAGCGAAGGTTGTAGAAAGCATCCATGCCCAGGTACTCAGCACCCTCAGCGAGGTCATCCTCGATGCGGAGAAGCTGGTTGTACTTAGCAACACGCTCGGTACGAGCAGGTGCACCAGTCTTGATCTGACCAGCGTTGGTTGCAACAACAAGGTCAGCAATGGTGGTGTCCTCGGTCTCACCGGAACGGTGGGAGACAACTGCGGTGTAACCTGCGCGCTTAGCCATCTCAATAGCCTCAAGGGACTCGGTCAAGGTACCAATCTGGTTGACCTTAATGAGGATGGAGTTACCAGCGTGAACCTCAATGCCCTTCTTCAGGCGCTGAGTGTTGGTAACAAAGAGGTCGTCGCCGACAAGCTGGATCTTCTTGCCCAGACGCTGGGTAAGGACTTTCCAACCGTCCCAGTCCTCCTCTGCAAGGCCATCCTCGATGGAGACGATTGGGAACTTCTCAACCATTTCCTCGTAGTAAGCAACCATTTCCTCGGAGGTAAGGGAGCGACCCTCGCCCTTGAGGTCATACTTGCCGGTCTCCTTGTTATAGAACTCAGAAGAAGCTGGATCCATAGCAAAGCGGAAGTCCTTGCCAAGCTCAAAGCCAGCAGCCTTAACAGCCTCAGCAAGAAGCTCAAGTGGCTCCTCGTTGGACTTAAGGTCTGGAGCAAAGCCACCCTCGTCACCAACGCCGGTGTTGAGGCCCTGGGACTTCAGAGTGTCCTTGAGGGTGTGGTAAACCTGTGCGCACCAGCGAAGAGCGGTGGTGAAGTCAGGAGCACCAACAGGCATAATCATGAACTCCTGGAAGTCAACGTTGTTGTCAGCGTGGACGCCACCGTTGAGGACGTTCATCATAGGAACAGGAAGAGTGTGAGCATTTGCTCCACCGAGGTAAGCGTAAAGTGGAAGCTCAGCAGAAGCAGCTGCAGCGTGAGCAACAGCAAGAGAAACGCCGAGAATAGCGTTTGCGCCAAGGCGACCCTTGTTTGGAGTGCCGTCAAGCTTAATCATAGCAAGGTCAAGGCCGCGCTGATCCTCTGCGTCCCAACCAATAACAAGGTCGCGAATCTCAGTGTTGACGTGCTCAACTGCCTTCAGAACGCCTTTGCCAAGATAGCGGCTCTTATCGCCGTCGCGAAGCTCTACAGCCTCAAACTCACCAGTGGATGCACCGGAAGGAACAATTGCACGACCAAAGGAGCCGTCGTCAAGAACAACCTCAACCTCAACGGTTGGATTGCCACGGGAATCGAGGACCTCACGTGCGTGAACATCAAAAATCTGGCTCATAGCTCACCTTTCTTTAGGTTTAACATTTTGCCGATTGCACAGACATTATTAGTATACCCATTCTGCTATAAGGTGTGTATTGTAATTACACATGGTATTAGAACAAAAAAGATAGTATTTGGCCAGGCAGACACATTGCCCACCTGGCCAAATAGAAAATAGCTACAAACTGCTAGATAACTATATAAATTATTTCTGAGGATACACAACAACCAACAGCATCTTGAATGCTTCTGGAGCCTGAAGTGCATGTGGGTGACCAAGAGGCATCACAATGGACTGACCAGCTTCAAGAGTGTAGACGTCGTCATCGATGGTGATGTTTGCACGTCCTTCAAGAATGGTGACAAATGCATCGCCGCCTGCGCGATGGCTTGCAATCTCTTCACCTGCGCCAAAGCCAAAGAGGGTAACACTGACGGCGTCATTTTGTGCAAGGGTCTTGCTGATGACCTGGCCAGGAAGGCTTACAACCTGCTCTTTAAGGGTTACAACGGTCTTTGCGTCAATGTTTTTCATGACGCCAGGAATCAGATCTTCGGACATACTGACCTCCAATGGTAAATGTTATTGATGACTAGCATTTACCCGAACTAGCCGTCTTCAATCAGTAAATTTCCAAAAAAATCGCAGGTAAAAATTGCTTTTTTTAAAGCAATTTGCTGAGCAGCGAAGTCATCTTTCCCTGAGAGACCACAATCACGTGATGCATTGCACGCGATAGCGCGGTGTAGAGCCTACGGCGAGAAATTCCGTCTGCTTTATACACTTCCTCTTGTGCGTCGGCAATAATGACCTGATCAAACTCAAGGCCTTTTGCCAACGCCAGGTCAAGAAGAACAACGCCCTTTGCGGGGAGGGAATCGTGGCTGGTGAGCACCTTGACCACTGCTGTTACGCTTCCGTCACCACCGGCCGCGGCGCCGTCCACCGCAAAAACTCCTTCCAGCTGCTTGGAAAGCCAGCGAACACGAGACTTCTCAGTACACACAATGGCGGTTAGTCCGTCAACTTCTTGTGCCTGTTCAATAAGGGACTTCATAGTCTGCAGGTACTCGGCGCGCTCAGTATCTTTGTTGTTGGCTACTACCTCAAAGAACTCAGGTTTTTTGCCGCCGCGCTGAACAGAGCTTGTCTGGCCACGCTCTTCTTCGCTCAAAAGCGAGGTAAACAGTGCAGTAATCTCGGGAGAGGAGCGGTAACTGGTCAGAAGCTTGCAGGTAGAAACAGTACCTTTACCATGTGTCGCGCTGAAGATCTTTTCAATCTGTTCAAACGTTGCGGTGTCTTCCCAAATTGCCTGGTTAGAGTCGCCCAAAAGCAAAAAGTGCGCGCGCGAGAAGTACTTTCCAAGCACCATAAGCTGCGTCTCGGTATAGTCCTGAACCTCGTCAATCATGACAAACTTGACGTTTTTCTCGCCAGCGCCTGTGATAAGAAGTTGCAGGTAAACGCATTCGGCGCCACTTAGCGCGGAGACGTTGAGCATACGCATACCAATGCGGTCAATGCGCAGCCAGGAAGCAGACTCGATGACCTCGTGCGCAGAGGCAAAGCGCCAGTTGAGGAACTCGCGGGTACGCGCCAGAACTTCTTCTTCGTCGGAAGGGCTGATGGTGCGGCCAAAGACCTCAAGCTGCTGCTCAACGTCAAGGGAGAGCATCTCTTCTTGGATTTCGTCGTTGCGAGCCATCTGGCCAAGTCTGCGCTCTAAGCGGGTGTGGAGCTCGTCTTTGGCAAGCGCAATGAGGCGCGGCCCCACAGGGAATTGCGAGAACTTTGCCACAGAACTAGCCACCTGATCTGGCTTAATAAGGGTAGTGCCCTCAACAGAAATGGCCTTGAAGTCGTCTTCATAGAGCTCAAGTGTGGCAAGTTGCTCTTCAAATTTCTTCAGAGAATCGGGATTGTTGTGAGCGCCCGATGCGTGGTCGGCCAGACCCAAAGCCTTGAGGAAAGAATCCCAGGTAAATACCTGCGGATTGTGCTCGCCCATGCTGGGCAAAACGGTGTTGATGTAGCGAGAAAACATTTCGTTAGGAGTGAATAGGTACACCTGATCTGCGGTAAGCGTGGTGCGCTGCTGGTACAGAAGGTACGCAATGCGCTGCAGCAAAACGGACGTTTTGCCCGAGCCTGCAATGCCGTTGACCAGTAGAACGGGCACATCCTCGTGCCTGACAACAACGTTTTGTTCGCGCTGGATAGTTGCGGTGATGGCCTGCAGCTTCTCGGTGTGCTGACGCTTTAGTGCGGCAAGCAGCAGAGAGTCTTCAATGGCAACCGTTGTGTCAAAGTAGAGGTTCAGCTTGTCGCGCGTTATGTCAAACTGACGGCGTAGCTCCAGCTCAACCGTTCTTTTCTTGCCGTCTACCTGGTACGACGTAGTTCCCATCTCTTGGTTGTAATACGTCTCGGCAACGGGGCTGCGCCAATCAACAATGAGCGGCGTGCGGTCTTTGTCCGTAATGCCTGCCGCTCCAATGTACACATCGCGAGAAGGACGTCCGGGTCGCATCTTAAGCGTGACCTTGGCAAAGTAAGGCTGCCTCAAGAGGATTTCGACTCGACTGAGTTTCTCGACCGTAAAATCGTGGTACTGGTTGTAGGTGTCAATAACGCTGTTGAGCGTCTCAATGGCCGCAAGGGTCTCAATGGTTTCGTCCGCTCCGCCAAAGTCTGGGCGGATTTCTTCACTCATCTGACGAAGGCCTCTAGCTGCATCTTTTTGCGTGGTGTTGAGCGTCGTGTCCAAATCCTCACGAATCTCAACAAGCTTTTGATAAACGTGGGAAAGGTGCTCTTGCTCTTGCTGGTGGATTGGATCCATGATGCTCCTAGATAGTTGCGTCTTCGATGCGTCGGCGCAACTCGTCAATGCCCAGGCCAGTCTCGGATGAAGTAATAATGGCCTGTTCAGGGGTGATATGGAATGCCTTGCGCAGGGCGGCCGCGGCTTGATTTTGCTTGCCGCGCGCAATCTTATCTGCCTTGGTAAACGCAACTACAAAGGGCAGCTCAGCCTCTTGGAGAAAGCTGATCATCTGCAGGTCAAGCTTTTGAGCTTCGTGTCTGATATCAACAAGACTAATAACCAGGTTAAAGCTACGTTCTTGCTCAAAGTAACCACCGATGAGGTCTGCCCAGCGCTGTTTTTCTTGGCGAGAAACTCGTGCAAATCCGTATCCAGGCAAGTCTACAAATTTGACGCCATCAACGTCAAAAAAGTTGATATTTGCAGTTTTACCTGGGACGCTTGAAACTCGTGCAAGCTGTTTTCGTCCAATAAGTTTATTTAAAAGGGAAGACTTACCCACGTTTGAGCGACCCACAAAGGCCACCTCTGGGGTCTCTGGAGAAGGAAGTTGTGAAATTGCCCCGTATGATGCCTCATATCGTGCGGTTTCATACTTAAGACCCATGATGCCTCCCATTGCGCTTCAAAAACGTAAGGTATTATTCTAGCGTAAGTTGGGAGGTAGCTAACAATCCATTCATCCGTAGTGGGAGAGCTGAAACCTGTAGCTGGAGTGGTAAGAATTGCTACAGCGACACTCGAATTCGTTTTTCTACAGGTAGACGAGAAACAAGCAAATCAAACGTCGTATCAGTAATCGGAGTTCTATAGATTTCTTCTCCTGAGAGATTTACTACATAAGGTACATGAAGAACATATGAAGTGTGCGGTTTGATGGCAATTCGCGAAGTGGTTATATTTGGCTGGGCAAGCGGCCAAAGGGAATTTTCATTTCCTAAATCGCAAATGTAATAAGTGTTGTTGGCTTGTGGAATTAAAACCGTGCCGAAAAAATCTATTCCTCCTACAGGCTCAGTCTCTTCTCTATCATTTTTAATTTCTATAGTTACATCAATCACACTTGTTTGATTGCCATGAGCATTGGGATGCTGTGGCGTAATACCATGTTTTTCCAGATAACCGTCATATGTGGTTAGAGAAATTTCAGTTATTCGTATTGAATATCCCTTTGTATTCTCGGAGGACGAATAATGAAAATTTCCGTCGAGGGGGACCCATTCTCCCATTTGATAAATCTCTTCAGGGATAGTTAGTGCATGGGTATTTACCCACCAAACTCTGTAGCCAAGAGCACAAACCAGTACAAAGCTTATGGCAATTGCGAATAATGGTAGTTTGCTTTTTAGTTTCATGATGCACGTCTTTGCACGTCGATTTTCTCGATAATTTTACCGAGCTTCATTTTGTAAATTACATCGCAGACAACCTCTAAGAACTCAGCATCATGACTTGATATAAGAAGTGTTGCGCCTCTATCTCTTTGTTCAACAATGAGCTCTGTGAGCATATGGACACCGTCTTCATCAAGAGCATTTGTTGGCTCGTCAAGAATAATTAAATCAGGCTGCTCAAAAAATGCCATGGCAATTCCTAAGCGTTGCTTCATGCCAAGGGAGTATTTTCTAACAGGTCTTTTGTCCGTAGAATCAAGTCCTACTTTTTCAATTGCAGCATCAATATCTTGCTCAGACGCAATTTGTTTTATTGACGAGAGAATCTCTAGGTTCTTACGACCGCTATATGAGCTGAGAAGTGCTGGTTTTTCTAGGAGCAGACCAACACTTGGTGGGAAATCTATATCATCCCAGAGCCTTTTGTTTTCAATAGAAACATATCCTTGGGTAGGCTTAATGAGACCACAGACCGCTCGCATAAGCATTGTTTTACCAGAGCCGTTTTGGCCCTCGAGACCAATTATCTCTCTCTTTTCCAGGGATAATGTGACATCCTTGAGAACAGTATCGTTTCCGATTTCTTTTGTTAGATGCTCAACTGAAATGTACGACATGTTTACTCACCGCCAAACTGATCAATGTTCTTGAAGCGTGAAAGAGACAGATAAAGAAAAATACCTAGTGAACCAATACAAAAAGCTAATGTGTAGAGCGGATTGACTCCGGCACAGAGGTTACCTTCAACAATCTCCCTGCTAGCCGAATCAATATAGAGAGAACTTCGAGAAAACATCATGTAGTTGCCAATAAGGATGGGATGTAATTTGAAAATCGAGGAGACTATCCAGGAAATTATTAAAAAGAGAGGAGGCCACTCTTTAATAAATAATCCTACTGAACATTGGAGTGTTATAAGAGATAGTGAGGAAATGAACAAAGATCCCATCAATGGGACAATACTTATTGTATTTTCAGGTAATGTCGAAGCGTCAAAACCTTCGAGAATTTCTAAGCTCATTGTTGTAGTTGATATAATCTCTCCACCGTGTAGTAGTGTAAATAAGAGGATTACAACTCCCGCTATAATCCAATAAAGCCCAGTTGCCGTTACACAACTTACTGTTAAAAGAATTGGATAGCAGCTCTTTGAGGAAGACATAATAAGATACATATCTTTTCTTAGTGACCTGGAGACTGCCAGAAAACACATTAGATGGGGAAGTAAAACAAGTATTAACCAGGCAAAAGGAATTTTAATTTTTGGCATAGCAGCATTTGAAGAAATGCTTTGCGATATCTGTGGCATTCCAGCAAATAGACTTGATACGTTATCTGCAAATGTTGGATTACTTGTTGCTGAGCGATTGAACACTACAAGAGACGTAACAACGATAAGTACCATTAAGATGATACAGATGCAAAATGGAGCACGTAATGAATAGATAAAAGGACCAAATGGAATTACTTTAGAGTTTCTCATAACGACCGCCAAACTCTGTATTTTTAGTTCCAATGAGGCCAAAAATGTTTAAAAAAATGATTCCAACAAGAAAATATGAAGTTGCATACAAAAGGCTAAATCCTTCTGGATTAAAAGGAAGAAGTCTCGAAAAAGTCATTAATGTAGAGGGGAATGGAAGTTCAGGAAAAAACTCTCCTAAAACTAGTAGTGCTACGCTTAGTAATACAGCTAGTGAATTATGAGTATAGAGTTTTATTACTTTGTAAATAGAGCAAAAGAACAAGAGACCAAGATAATAAATCCCAAGAAGAATCAATACTTCTGGGGCTGTGAGCGAAAAATTTGTAGCAACTTGAACGGTATGGTTAATGAAGATATTTACATTTAGTGTAGCAATAGTAAGGCTGTTGCCTGTACAAATAAGTAAAACAACGTATGTCATTATATAGACGGCAATCAAAACGAGACAAGATACGCTTATATTTATATAGCTATAAATCCAAAATCTAGTTTTCTTCTCAAATCTCATTATGCGTTGAATAGAAAAATGTACATTATTATCCGAGCTAGAAATAACGATTATGAGAAGAAAAGAGATGCAGAGCGCGGTCCACTCTACGGAAAATGTGTGAGCAGATCCGTAAAATCTTGCGATAATCAAATCACCCAAAGAAAACGAATATCCTCCTTGTGTAATCAAGCTGAATTGTGCAAAAGAAGAAATAAACGCTGTGGAAGATAACAACATCGCAAAAAGCGCGGCTAGAAGATTTTTATGCATATCAAAAAGCTGAGTGAAGTTCCTTGAAATTTGATGTTTCATAGCAGATCACTTCTACAAGTCTTTTTGTAAGAAATGAAGATTACTAGTAATAGCAAAACAAAACAGAAGCAATAAAATCCAAGTTTTGTTGGAGCATATTCGGAACTTATTAATTGAAAGAAATTCAACTTAATGAATGCATTTTGTCCTACTTCTCTTAATTGAGCAGAGGAAAGAATCGCTGAAAATTGTGAACCTAAGAACGCTAATAGGTGAAGTAGGAAATAAGAAATAAAAATTGCTTGGAATGTGGTCTTGGTTAAACTTGCAAAAAGAGAAACGGTACAGGAAAACAGCCCTCCAAGTATGAAGGCTAATACGGATAGGGTAATGACATAAGCAAGAGGAGAGTTATAAAAGAGTCCTGAGAACAGAGAGTTCATAGGGACTGCGGTATATATCTCATCGTAAATTTTTGGTGTAGATAACGGTAAAAAACAGATTACTGTTAAAAAATTTAGAATAAGAGGTAGGGCAGAGCAAATACCTCCAGAAATAAAGCTTACATATAGTTTTATTCTAATAACACTAGCTTTTTTAATTCTAAGACATTGCTGTTCAAGCACTCCTTCTTTTGAATCGTTGCTTAGTATCCAAGCAGTTGGGATGGTTGCCAAGAGCGGCCATAAGAGATAGTACAGCCCACTGTAAAAATCTCCGATTCGTGTTGGGATCCAAGCAGTATAGGCAGAAATGACAGAAAGCAAAGTGTTATAGGAAAGATGATTTCCCTGTTGAAGAGTCGCTTCTAAGGTATTAAATTCAATTTGAATTTCAATCCAAGCAGCAAGTAGTGCAATACAGGCGCCAATTGCAATACATATCCAAAATAATGGGTTATGGGTAAGTTGTCGCTTAAATTCAGACTTGAACAATGAATTCATAGCAAGCACCTACTTATCACTTTTTAATGCAGACTGTATATCAACTAACTTTGCGTTTGAATAAATTCCTCCCATATCTGCCAGATGAATAGAAGTAACATCTCTCAGTTCTTCTGGAGATAGCGCAAAAGCAAGTTTGACGTCACATTCATCTCCTGCATTAATCCAAAAATATCCTTTTTCTTTTTCCACTTCCGAACTGCTAATTCGGGCATTTTCAGGTGTGATTTGGGACATGAAAATATCGTGTCCTTCGGCATTAATTGAGTAGCTAGAAAGTAATATAGAGCTCATCCCGTTTGGGGTGCGTTTTTGAACAGCATCTATGTTTTTAAAATGAAGCGTATAGACTAGATACAAGCTATTTGCATTTTCCGGTGCTGACGAATGGTTAAGTGCTTCAGAGGTAAATCCTGCTTCGTCTATAGAATGATAAAGGGTTACGTCTGTTACCGTTACTTCAATTGTGCCAACCCATGGTAGATCAGCTCCAAAAGGAGTCTCAACTGGATTACCTTCTTCTTGATCAAGTCCAGTTAGTTGTACAACATCGCCAATTTTATAAGTTTCCGAGGCTTCGTTTTGTTTTTGCATAACTTGTTGCGCAAAGAGTTCTTGCTGAGCCTGTTTTTGGGCAAGACTATAAAAATAAAGTAGCCCTGCAATGATGACACAAGCAATCAATACTGCCAAAGAACCAACCTGTTGGGGGAGTTTATTTGGTTTTAAGCTTAAGTTTCTAGAATCATGAGAAAACATAATAAGCCCCAGATGGTCTCGATAAATCCATTACATGAGTCGGGACTCCATACTCCTTTCACTATGCTGTTTCTTCGGTCTT
This sequence comes from uncultured Atopobium sp., assembly GCA_902373375.1. Taxonomy (GTDB): domain Bacteria; phylum Actinomycetota; class Coriobacteriia; order Coriobacteriales; family Atopobiaceae; genus Lancefieldella. Next base: position 3,830 of record CABKMA010000010.1, on the reverse strand, counting down.
TAGCCTATTACTTATATTGGAGTAGATACCGGCTCCCTTATTTTGATTTTATTCTTATAGCTATTGCTATTATGTGTTTTACTGTGAACGGTATGTTTTTATCGGCTAATAAATAACATATTTAATAAACGTTATTTATTGAAATGAATCATTATGAGTAGATAACTTCCAATTGTTATAAAGCATAAAGAACACTTAAAACAACTTGCTTCTTTATAAATCCCTTACACCCACGTAACTGCCTGGCAGCAGCGCTTAAGCGCATCAATGTAGAGCTCACCAAAGGGCGAGAGGCTCTTCTCGTCGTGTGTGACGTAGCCAACTTCCATGTAATCATCAACAGCTAGAGGAATTGCAACAATGTTTGGGCCGTTGAGCTCCTCGTTAATAAGACCGGTGCTGATGGTGTAACCGTTCAAGCCAATAATCAGGTTGAAGATAGTGGCGCGGTCTCGAACCATGATGTCCTTATCGCGATCAAGCGTTGCCAGAAGCTCCTCGGAGAAATAGAACGCGTTGTGCTCACCCTGCTCGTAAGAAAGACGAGGGTAGGGGGCAAGATCGTTGAGTGTCACCGAGGAACGCTTTGCTAACGGGTTATCTTTTCCCACAAAGACGCTTGGCTTGCACTTAAACAATGGCGAGAAAACCAGACCTTGGTCCTGCAGCGTTTTTCTAATAACGCGCTCGTTGAATGAGTTGAGGTAGAGAACGCCTACCTCACTTCTTAGCTTGGACACGTCTTCAATAATCTCGTACGTTTGCGTCTCTCTGATACGGAAATCGTATTTTGAGCCGCCGTGCTCTTTAATCAGGTTGACAAAGGCCTCAACGGCAAAGGAATAGTGCTGACAAGAAACACAAAAGCGCTGCTTAGAAGGGGCAGTGCCCAGATAGCGCTCTTCGATGAGGTCGGTCTGCATGACAACTTGCCTGGCGTAACTCAAAAACTCCTCGCCATCCGCGGTAGGCTCAACACCCTTGCTGGTTCTGTTAAAGAGAGAGATTCCCAGCTCGGCTTCAAGCTCTTTGACTGCGCTACTTAAGGTAGGCTGCGAAATAAAGAGCTGTTTAGCTGCGGCGTTAATAGTGCCTGCCTTAGCAATAGCAAGAACGTATTTAAGTTGAGTCAGAGTCATAAGTCAGGTTTCTACGCAGAGGGTTTTCTGGCCTTATTTAACGCCATACTGCTGGTAGTAGGCATCAATGGTGTTCTTCAAGGTGTCGTCGATAATAACTTTGCCGTCAACCTCTTTGTTGTAGAGGGCCTCGGTAACCTCATCCATAGAGACAACGGCTGCGGTTGGCATGCCCCAACGCTCGGAGACTTCCTGGAGAGCTGCAACTTTTCCGCCCTTGCCAACTTCCATACGGTTGAGCGAGACAATAAGGCCAACTACCTGGATGTTTGCAATAGAGGTAATCAGAGGATAGGTTTCCTCAATAGACTTGCCAGAAGTGGTGACGTCTTCAACCATGACCACTCTCTGCCCATCTTTGAGCTCTGCTCCTAAAAGTATGCCCGCATCGGCGCCGTGATCTTTTGCTTCTTTTCTGTTGGAGCAGTACTGAACCTGTTTGCCATAGAGCTCATTGATTCCCATTGCAGTGATTACGGAAAGGGGAATGCCCTTGTAAGCAGGGCCAAAAACCACGTCAAAATCCAGGCCAAAGTTGTCGTGAATGGCGCGAGCGTAATAAAGACCCAGCTTGTGGAGCTGCTCGCCAGTGACATAGGCGCCGGCGTTCATGAAGAAAGGAGATTTGCGACCACTCTTGAGCGTAAAATCGCCAAACGTAAGTACGTTGCTCTGGACCATAAACTCAATAAACTCGCGCTTGTAGTCTTCCATGGTTTCTCCTTTAGCAGGCCTTTTTACGTGGCGACACTTTGTAGGTACGGTCTACTGCACTAGTTTAGCCGAATTACGGATAGGTGTTTTAGGGCGCGCTGTTTTAGGGCGTGCCGGCTTGGCTGTGTGAGATTAGCGTAAATACCGCCAGATATATAAAAGTGAGCGTTTGCCATGTGATTATGCGGTATTCTAAATAGATATTTGTTCGTCTCGCAGGATAAGCCTGCAGAGTGAGTTACAAGGAGGGTATGCCCGTGGAGCGCATCACGATTTCTGCATTGTACGCAGATGCAGAGCAACTTGGTGGCCAAAAAGTTACCGTGGCCGGCTGGGTACGTTCAGTAAGGGATATGAAGAATTTTGGCTTCGTCACACTTAATGATGGTAGCTGCTTCAAAGACCTACAGGTTGTTATGAATCGTGAGAACCTTGCTAATTATGAGGAGATTGCTTCCTGTGGCGTTGGCGCTGCTCTGATTATTGAGGGTGTCCTCGAGCTTACTCCTGATCGTCCGCAGCCTATTGAGCTGCAGGCGCAGATCATTGTGATTGAAGGACCATCCAGTCCTGACTATCCAATGCAGAAGAAGCGTCAGTCTCTTGAGTACCTTCGCACGCAGCAGCATCTTCGTCCTCGCACCAATATGTTCCGTGCGGTTTTCCGCATTCGTTCTGTGGCTGCCTTTGCCATCCATCAGTTCTTCCAGAATCGTGGCTTTGTCTACGTGAACACTCCAATCATCACCGCATCTGATGCTGAGGGTGCAGGCGAGATGTTCCGTGTTACCACACTTGATTTGAACAACGTTCCACGCACCGAGAAGGGCGATGTTGACTACTCAAAGGATTTCTTTGGTCAGTCTTCTCACCTCACTGTTTCTGGTCAGCTTCAGGCAGAGAACTTTGCTATGGCCTTTGGCGACGTGTATACCTTTGGTCCAACGTTCCGTGCAGAGAACTCCAACACACGCCGTCACGCAGCAGAGTTTTGGATGATTGAGCCAGAGATGGCTTTCTGTGACCTTGCACAGGACATGGATGTTGCAGAAGAGATGCTTCGCTACGTTATTGCATACGTGCTTGAGCACTGCCCAGATGAGCTTGAGATGCTTAACAAGTTTGTGGATAAGGGTCTGCTTGAGCGTCTGAACCACGTTGCAACTTCTCAGTTCTCTCGTGTTTCTTATACTGAGGCTATTGAGATTTTGCAGGAGGCAGTAAAGGCTGGTCAGAAGTTTGAATACCCTGTTGAGTGGGGCATTGACCTTCAGACTGAGCACGAGCGCTACCTCACCGAGCAGCACTTTGGAAAGCCAATCTTTGTTACCGATTATCCAGCAGAAATTAAGGCCTTCTATATGCGTCTTAACGATGATGGTAAGACTGTTGCCGCAGCTGACTGCCTTGTTCCAGGCATCGGCGAGATTATTGGTGGCTCACAGCGAGAAGACCGTCTTGAGCTTCTAGAGAAGCGCATTGTTGAGCTTGGTATGAATCCTGACGATTACAAGTATTACTTGGATCTTCGTCGCTATGGTTCTTGTACACACTCTGGCTTTGGTCTTGGCTTTGAGCGCCTTGTTATGTACCTCACTGGTGTAGATAACATCCGTGATGTCATTCCTCATCCTCGTACCGTGGGCAACGCTGACTTCTAAGTTTGCAGGTAAAAGGTGGCATAAGAAAGCGTAGCTAGTGTGCTTATCTTGCTACAACAGGTATCTAGCCTTTTTGGTTAGATTTTGTGTGTAGAGAATGCATAATAGAAAAATTCAATAAATTTTTAGAGATGTTACTTCAGACCTCACAATTGTTTCAAAACATGAAAAAGTTTTGATTGAGCGTGTCAGTAAGGGTAGAGAGGCTAGTATCCTAAAGTAATCACATAGTCCACGTTTGGAGCGCATTGACGTTTGCGCGGCGTGGATGATGATTATGAGGGAGGATGCTATGTCTGAGAGCATCGAGACTCGC
>CABKMA010000009.1 GCA_902373375.1 uncultured Atopobium sp. | reverse complement strand
ACTATACGCACTTACGACTCGTTTGTGAAGATGATTTTCTATCTTCTTAATTCCTACATAATTTCTACACAATTAGCACTCTTTAGTGAACTAGTGGGTGATTTTGGCTCGTAATTACGTATATAGGCTTGTGGTAATTCTTTATTTTTCAACTATATATAGTGTTGTCTTTTTTGCGCGCTGTATGTGAATTAAATTTCGTCTTTTACAATCTGACACGCTGCATCAAGAAGCTGATCTCTAAGTGCCTCATTTGCGGCTTCTGAATATACACGTACTAGTGCTTTCATACGAGATGGACGGATTAATATCCAAGAATCATCTTTAAACTGGAGTTTAAGACCGTCGGCATGACTAACCGATACAGGTACGTTACCTGCCACACTTTCTGGATTAAGTCCCGGTAAGATATTTCTGAACGCTTGAGTAGCTGCAGCATCAAGACGAACTTCTCGCCTGCTATAACACATGCGACCAAGCTGAGCTTCGTCTTCAGCAACAAGCTGTGCCAGTGACTTATGAGTATATGCAAGCATTTCAACAACAAGCAAAACCGCAAGCAGACCGTCTCGCTCTAAGAGATGACTTGGAATACAGATTCCACCGTACTCCTCTGCAGCGAGAAGTACATCTCCTTGTTCAATTTCGAAATAAAGACGGGCAAACCCAACGGGAACACTTACGGACTCTAGTCCAAGGTGAGCAGCTTGCCTAGAAACTGTCGCAGAACAAGTGAGCGTGGAAACAACTCGCCCAGTTTGTTTACGATTTTGTACAAGATGACGGGTAATAAGCGGAATAAACTCACGAGGACTAAGAAATCGGCCGGTTTCGTCTATGGCAGCAGCACGGTCTCCATCGCAATCAACCAAAAGACCTAACTGCGCACGGCGGGCAACCACCATTGACGAGCACTCGTCAGCCCAAGGATCTGCTGGCTGTGGATGAATGCCACCAAAATCCCTGACAGGACCTTGATGCATTTGATGAACTACGCATCCAGCAGACGAAAGCACGTCAGCAAGTAAGTCTGTTGCTGCACCATACATTGGATCAACCACTACGCGAGGACGAAGCTTTTTGATAACAGACACGTTAATCTGATCAAGCAAAGCACTCTTATAAGGTGTCACAATGTCTGTAGTAGTAAAAGTTCCACGCTGATTTGTTGGTTCAAGAGGCGTTACTGATTCCACACGCTGAAGAAAATCACGTGAAACTGGACCACCGTTAGCAGCGCGAATGATCATGCCACAATATTCGCAAGAAAGTTCAGTTGCAGAAATAATAAGACCGCCGGCTACATTAGTATGATGCGCACAAGCCCAGCAAATAGCAGGTGTTGGACAAAACGTCTCGGAAACACGGACATCTAGACCAAATGAAGCCAGTGTTGCGGCAGCTTCAAGAGCAGACGAATCTGCCTCGAAACGCGTGTCAAAACCAACGAATACAATGCCACCTGGAAGCTCCTGTGACCAAACAGTGCCAAGAGCCTCGGCAAGTCTAACTACATTATCCCTGGTAAAGTCTTTGTCATAACGAGCCTGCCAACCATCGCTACCAAAACGTAGGATGTGGGGCCTTTTATCCAATGCGGTTGACATAGCTGCCAAGAGCCTCTTTAAACGCCGATGCAGTGCCTTCACCAGAAAGCGCCATGCGCGCATTTGTAGCAGCCCAAGCTGCAGGAGTACCAGTATCACAACCCTCTTCTGGGTTGATTACGAGCGCATACATCTCTTCCTCGGAAAGCAGGCGCTCCATTGCGTCTGTCAGCTGAATCTCATTACCAGCTCCAGGTCCCTGAGTTGCCAGAAGCTCCATAATCTTTGGAGAAAGCAGGTAACGGCCAACAATAAACAGGTGAGAAGGTGCGTCTTCTGGACGGGGTTTCTCGACAAGGCCAGTTACCTTCCAGATAGCCCCCTCACCCTCAGTGTTATCTGAAGGGGAAGAAATGCACTCGCCTGCGATAATGCCGTAGCGGTTAACCTGATCTGCAGGAACTGGAGCTACTGCAATAACAGAAGCACCGTTGTGCTGCTTGGAAATTTCTTCCATGCGGATGCACATCTGACGATCTGGAACAAAGTAATCGCCGAGAAGCACAAAGAATGGCTCATTACCTATGCCGTCTGCAGCACAAAGAACGGCATGTCCAAGTCCGCGAGGATTATCTTGATAGGTAAAGGAAACAGGAAGCGAAGAAGCTGTGTGAACTTTATCAGCAAGATTTTGTTTACCACGAGACAAGAGGTCATTTTCAAACTTCTTGTCTTCTGCAAAGTAAGCTTCAATCTGTGGCTTCTCTCGAGAATTGATGATAATTACCTCATCAACCTCATCTGGCTCAAGAGCCTCCTCAACCACATACTGAATGACGGGCTTATCCAAAACAGGCAACAACTCTTTAGGAGTTACTTTTGTCGCAGGTAAAAAACGTGTACCTAGACCTGCTGCTGGGATAATTGCCTTCATATGTGTACCTTTCAGTTGTGAGCCCAATAGACTCTGCACACGCAACATGTGCCTTTAGCGGTAGCAGTTGTGACATCGCTAAGCTTAAATGACTGACGCTTATTTTAGCGTCTAGTTAAACTACTTGTTTGGAATCTCAATGCCACGCTTCTCAAGGAATGCGATGAGCTTAGCTAAAGTATCCACAGAAAGAGAGTGCTCCATAAGACAAGCCTCTGCGTCTGCTGTTGCAACATCTACACCCAAATCCTCTTCAAGGAAGGTGCGAAGAGCACGATGAGCTCGCCAAGTGGTACGAGCATTTGCTTCGCCCTCTTTGGTCAGCGTAACACGACCATAGCGACTTTGTTCAACCATGTCCTGTTCTTTAAGCTGAGACAATGCCTTGTTAACGCTTGCCTTAGAGACATCAAGACACTCGGCAATATCAACGGAACGAACGCTCTTATCATTATCAGGCTGTTCAAGAGCAATTCTATAGATTGCCTCCAGGTAGTCCTCACCGGCTTTTGTCAGTACGTGGTCATTTTGTACGTTATCGTTGGCCATGACACTCCTTATCAACTGCTTAGCAGTCTTTTTCATAGAAAATTAGTTGCTTTACGCAATAAAAGCTTTTGTATCACTTGAATGATACCCAAAATAACGGTTAGTTTTACTGGCGAGAAGAGCTGTTTGAAGATTCTGAGGACTCTGAAGAGCTTTTCTCGGCAGCTTCTGCGTTTGCCTGAGCATCTGTTTGTCCATTCAAGCTAGACGGATCGTCTCCTGCGTCAATAACTTTCATCATTTTTGCAAGTGCATCTTTATCTGCGATGACATACGACTGACCATCAATTTCTGTTCCTTCAGATGGAACATAAGCTGTATATATGTCTTTGTCTGTATTCATGCCAATCATCTGTGTGCCCAGAGAAATAATGTCTGAAACAGATAAGTCAGTAATAACCATGCTAGCTGTTGAATTAACAATGTTAGCAATGGCCACAGGATCTCCCGTATTTAAAATCTGAGAAATCATTGCCTTGATGAAGGTCCTTTGATGACGCATACGGGTGTAATCGCTATCTGCAAAAGCATAGCGAACACGAGTGAAGAAAAGTGCCTGAGCGCCATTAAGTTTCTGAACACCAGGATAGAGCTCAACAACATCACTAAAGTTCTCTGTATCACGCATATACTGCTCAACATTTACAGTTACGCCACCGAGCGCATCTGTAATGCCTGCAAGACCATCAAAATTAACTTCAGCATAGTGAGCAATATGTATGCCACAAAGTTCATTTACAGCTTGTACCATGCCATTTGCACCGTCATAAAAGTGAACGGCATTAATCTTCATGTATGAACCCTTCCACAAGACACGGGTGTCTCGTGGAATAGAAAGCATGGTCACACGCTTGTGAATAGGATCAACACGCGCCAAAATAATGGAATCTGCACGATACTCGGTCTCACCAGGTCGACCATCTGTACCTAAAAGTAACACGTAATAGGGGTCACTTGGCGCAGAAGGCTCCTGCAGTGTCTGTCGAAGCTCAGCAGTAATAACCTGAGAGTTATTAAGCTGCGCCTGCACATTTGCATACCAGATACCTACGCCTACCAGAGCGGCAACAAAAACGGTTGCAAGAACACCTAAAAGCGACCTAACTACCAGCTGTTTTCTAAAAACACGTTTGCGGCGCTTATGGTAGCCCTCTGCCTGAGTACGACTAAAAGGAGAATCGTCGGCTGAGGTATTCTGAGCCGCATTGATTTTCTCGCTAGATGCAGTGCCTTGCGCACCACCACCTGCAATATTTTGTTCGGCATCAACCGAAGTGCTCAATGCAGCTTCATTGTCTGTCGGCTTTGAATGCTTTGGTGTAGTTGACACAAACTATCCTTCGATAAAGTCGTCGTCTGGAATAGTAGTGCGCTGAGCATCTGCTCCGAGCGCAACGAGTTTCTCGACAAAACCCTCATAGCCGCGGTCAATATGGTGGATAGCTGAAACAATAGTTTCTCCCTCAGCTACAAGGCCAGCCATAACAAGCGCAGCTCCACCACGAAGATCTGGTGACTTGACCTGAGCACCCTCAAATCTAGAGACGCCTCGAACAATAGCGTGATGGCCCTCAATGGTAATATCTGCTCCCATACGGGAAAGTTCAGACGCAAGCATAAAACGGTTTTCAAAAACGTTTTCTGTGATAATGCAGGTACCCTTAGCAAGAGCAAGTAAGGACATGGTCTGTGCCTGCATATCTGTTGGGAAGCCGGGGAATGGCAGCGTCTGAATGTCAATGGCCTTGAGATCTTGCTGGCGAGAAGCCCTTGCCCACCTATCACCAGTCTCAATAGTGATGCCCATCTGCTCATACTTCTTAAGCACTAGACCGAGGTGATGAGGCTCAAATCCGTGAACGGTAATAGGTTCACCAGTGAGTGCGCCAATAGCCAAGAAGGTGCCAGCCTCAATGCGGTCGCCGACAACTTCGTGCTCAACAGGATGCAGCTCAGCTACACCATGAATCTCAATAACAGGAGATCCGGCGCCCTGAATATTGGCACCCATTTTGTTAAGCATATTTGCAAGGTCAACAATTTCTGGCTCACGAGCAGCGTTATCGATGATTGTTATGCCTTTGGCAAAAACTGATGCCATCATCAAATTCTCTGTTGCACCAACGGAAGCAAAGGCCAGAGAAACAGTCTCACCGGTTATGCCGTGAGGAGCGCTTGCGTGAATATTGCCGTGCTCAACCTTAAATTCAACACCCAAAGCCTCAAGGCCCAGAATGTGCATGTCAATTTTGCGAGCACCAATATTACAGCCGCCTGGCATCGCAACAACAGCCTTGCCAAAACGAGAAATAAGGGGACCCAAAACAGCAGTTGATGCACGCATCTGTGCAACTAAGCTGTAAGGAGTCTCCCAGCTTGTAATATCTGTGGTGTCAATTTTAAGCTCGTGAAGACCGACGACTTCAATGCGAGCGCCTAACGTCTTGAGCACCTTGCCCATAACGTGAACATCTGCAATGTTAGGAACATTAGTGAGTGTTGTAACGCCCGGAGCCATGATGGTTGCAGCCATCAATTTAAGAGCAGAGTTTTTTGCACCCTCTACCGTGACCTCTCCTGTGACAGAATGGCCACCCACTACTTTTATGACGTCCATAAACCTCCGAAAACGACAGTGCGAGAATTTTACTCCTCAACCACTTGCTTCAGAAGTAGATTACACCAGTCTATCTTTTTTGCGTAGTAGGCACGACGATTATCGTCTTCTGGAAGAGAAAGCATCTGGTCAATGACGTCGTCTCTTGTTTCGCGCACAACATCTGCATCAATATCGTCAACGCGACGGGCGTGATCAGCCAAGATAATGACTCCTGTTGGATCGATTTCTGCATATCCACCAGAAATCACTATCTTGGTCATAGTATCTTCTTCAGACTCTGGATGAGGCATGTACAGTCTTACAACACCGTCGCCAAGCGCAATGATTTCTGGTGCGTGGCCGGGCCACACACCATACTCTCCATCTGATGAAGCAAGAATCAGACTTTTAACAGTTCCTTCGTAGAGGAGCTTATCTGGTCTGACAAACTGACAAGTCAACTCAGCCATGAGAAATCCTAGTTCTGTGAGCTATCCGAAGCGGACATCTTTGCGGCACGCTTACGAACATCTTCAATGGTGCCAGCAAAACGGAATGCCTGCTCAGGGAGATCATCGCACTTACCGTCGATAATCTCTGCAAACGAGCGAACAGTCTCCTCAACGGTGCAGTACACACCTGGGTTGCCAGTGAATTTCTCGGCAACGTGGAATGACTGAGAGAGGAACTGCTGAATCTTACGGGCGCGAGCAACGGTTTGCTGCTGCTCCTCAGAAAGCTCATCCATACCCAGAATTGCAATGATGTCCTGGAGGTCGGAATACTCCTGCAGGGTCTCCTGAACTGCCATAGCAACGCGGTAGTGCTCTTCACCAACAATAGATGGATCAAGAGCAGAACTTGAACTTGCCAAAGGATCAACTGCTGGGTAAATACCAAGCTCGGTAATAGCACGAGAAAGAACGGTAGTTGCATCCAAGTGCGTAAAGGTTGTAGCAGGAGCAGGGTCAGTCAGGTCGTCTGCAGGGACGTAAACTGCCTGTACAGACGTAATGGAGCCTTCCTTGGTGGAGGTAATACGCTCCTGAAGCTCGCCCATCTCTGTAGCCAGGGTTGGCTGGTAACCAACTGCAGAAGGCATACGACCGAGAAGTGCAGAAACCTCAGAACCTGCCTGAGAGAAGCGGAAGATGTTGTCGATGAACAACAGAACGTCCTGACCCTGATCACGGAAATACTCTGCAGTAGTTAGACCTGCAAGAGCAACACGCATACGAGCTCCTGGTGGCTCGTTCATCTGACCGTAGACTAGGCAGGTCTTGTTAATAACACCAGACTCAGTCATCTCAAGGAAGAGGTCAGTACCCTCACGAGTACGCTCACCAACACCGGTAAATACGGAGGTACCACCATGCTGCTGAGCCAGGTTGTTAATAAGTTCCTGGATTAGAACGGTCTTACCAACACCAGCGCCGCCAAAGAGGCCAGTCTTTCCGCCTCGAACATAAGGCTCGAGAAGATCGATTGCCTTGATGCCTGTCTCAAAAATCTCAGTCTCAGTAGTAAGCTCTTCAAAGAGAGGAGCAGGGTGGTGAATTGGGTAATACTCAACGTCTTCAGGAATCTCTCTACCATCAACTGGCTGGCCCATGACGTTCCAGACGCGACCCAATGTAGACTTACCTACTGGCATCATCATTGGTTTGCCCGTGTCCTTAACGCGAAGGTTACGTTGAAGACCATCAGTTGATGACATAGCAACAGTACGTACAACACCACCGTTAAGTTGGGACTCAACTTCAAGAACAGTGCTTACGTGTCCAACAGGCGTATCATCCTCTACTGTAAGCGCAGTATAAATACTTGGAACAGGTCCATCGAATTTAACATCGACAACAGGTCCAACTACGCGAACAATTACGCCATCGTCAACACGCTGATTACGCTTGTTGATAACGGCTTCCTCAAAGGAAGAAGTCTCTACTTGCATTTCTGACATTACATATCCTCCAATGCTGCAGCACCACCGATAATCTCATTGAGCTCAGTGGTAATTGCGCCCTGGCGTTCGCGATTATACATACGGCTGAGAGAGCTTAAAACGTTCTCAGCATTATCAGTTGCAGACTGCATTGCACGACGACGTGCGCCATGCTCAGCTGCAGCAGAATCAAGAAGTGCGTGAAAAATGACCGTCTTAATATAAGCGGGCATCAAAGAATCAAGGACCTGAGAAGCAGATGGTGAAAAATGATATTCACTTCTGTGATATGCTTCTACCTGCGTAAGAGCTTCTTCAGAGCGAGGTTTGTTAGGAATCGTAAGCGTATCGCGGGATAAAGGAAGAAGTTGCTCTGTTACCTGCTCTTGTTCAACGCGATTTTTTGCATGCCAATATTTGATTACTACTCGATCAATCTTACCCTTTACATAGCCGTCCATAATATAAGAAGCGATGCGATCGGCTTGATCAGCTGTAGGCTCAGAAGAAATACCTACATAAGACATGACAGGATTAATACTTCTATACGAGAAATATTCTGTTGGCTTGCGTCCGCAGGTAATAATCTCAGAAGAGATACCCTTTGATTTAAGACGAGTTATTTCGTGCTCAACCTCGCGCTGAGGAAGAATATTAAATCCTCCAGCAAGCCCTCGATCAGAAGCAATGATAAGAAACAGCACGTTCTTCTCTTCTTTATGAACTGCAAGAAGAGGTTGTTTCCTAGGATTAAAGCCGGCACCTGCTACGTTGGCAAGCATTAGAGTAACCGCGTCCTTGTATGGCGAAGCTGCCTCTGCTCTATCAAGCGCCTTGCGGACACGCGCAGTCGAAATCATCGACATTGTGCGCGTAATCTGCATGGTGCTCTTAATAGAACTCATGCGCCTCGATATTTCATGAAGGTTCGCCATTAAAAATTACTCCTGCAAAGAACCTTGAGTTACTGCGTCGAAAGAACCTGGCGTATCAGTATTAATCTCTGCATCGTCCACAATCTTATTTGGATGCTCTTCAACGAACTTAACCTTAAAGTTCTTGATATGATCTCTTAATCGATTTGCTTGTTCTTCAGAAATCTTACCCGAGCGTAGAGAGTTGCGAAGCTGAGGGTGATACTCACTCAAATACTGAGCAAGGCTATCGCGGAAAAGAGCTACATTTTCAAGATCAATGTCATCTATAAAGTTCTCTTTTGCTGCAAAGATTGCACAAATCTGATCTACAACGTCGAGCGCAGAATAACGAGGTTGCTTAAGCAACTCCATCATATGAGCACCGTGGTTAAGCTGATATTGAGTAGTAGCATCCAGGTCTGAGCCAAACTGCGAGAAAGCCTGTTTTTCTCGATAGCTAGCAAGATCCAAGCGAAGGGTACCTGCTACCTGCTTCATGGCCTTAACCTGTGCATCGCCACCGACACGCGAAACAGAAATGCCTACATCAACAGCTGGGCGCTGTCCCTGGAAAAAGAGATTTGATTGCAAGTAAATCTGGCCATCTGTGATGGAAATGACGTTTGTTGGAATATATGCAGAAACGTCACCTTCCTGTGTCTCGATAATTGGAAGCGCAGTAAGTGAACCCGCTCCGTTTTCATCAGAAAGTTTGCAGGCACGCTCCAACAAACGTGAATGTAGATAGAAAATATCTCCAGGATAAGCTTCGCGTCCTGGTGGACGATGAAGCGTCAGTGACATCTGACGATATGCAACTGCCTGCTTGGACAGGTCATCGTAGACAACAAGAACATGTCCGCCTGGATGCTCTTTATCTGCTGGGTTTCCATCTTTATCGTTATACATAAAGAACTCGCCAATAGCTGCACCTGCCATTGGAGCAATATACTGCATTGGCGCAGAATCAGCTGCAGTAGCTGCAACAATTACGGTCTTATCAAGAACGCCATGGCGGGAAAGAGACTCGCGGATGTTTGCAACCGTAGACGCTTTTTGACCAATAGCAACATAGATACAAACCATATCGGTGTTTTTTTGGTTTACGATAGCATCAATTGCGATGGCTGTTTTACCAGTCTTACGGTCACCAATAATTAACTCTCGCTGACCACGGCCAACAGGAACCATAGCATCAATTGCCAAAAGACCCGTCTGAACTGGTTCGCAAACGGGCTGTCGATGCATAATGCCAGGAGCCTTGAATTCGATTGGACGACGGTGAGTCGCATGAATCGCGCCCAATCCATCAATAGGCTGTCCTAATGGATTGACAACTCGGCCGAGCATATCAAAACCAGCGGGAATGTCCATAACACGACCAGTGGTACGACACTCATCGCCTTCTTTAATTTCTGAAACCTCGCCAAACAAAACAGCGCCGACTGAAGTTTCATCAAGGTTTTGAGCTAAGCCAAATACGCTATGGCCTGTAACTGAACTGGTAAACTCCAGCAATTCGCCTGCCATAGCACTACGTAAACCAGCTACACGAGCAATACCGTCTGCCACCTCAGTAACAATGGAGACTTCCTGCTGGCTAACAGTTGAGTTGACCTGAGAAAGACGCTCTCTAAGACGAGCCATAACGGCATCTGAGCTTAGCGTTCCTTCCTGTATGGTGGTCTTATCAGTCATTACAATTCACTTTCAACGTGACTAGAAGAGAGCCTACTTTTAATATGCGTGAGCTGTGTCTTTACTGATGCGTCATAACGATGATCTCGAGCTTCCACCACAATACCGCCTAAAATCTTTGGGTTAACACGCTCAATGAGATATATCTGAGTATTAAAACTATCCTCAAGCTTTTTAATAATTTTTTGGCGTAACTCATCATCCAGAGCAATCGTGGTGGTCACCGTTACCGTAAGCGTATTATCTTCTTTTTCAAGAAGCTCCTGAAAAGTGGCAGCTATGTCTTCAATGAGATTGACATCTTCGCTTGCCTGAATCGCACCAAGAGTCTCAAGAACTTCTGGAGAGAACTTTTTTGCATGCTGCACCTGAACAAGGTCAGCAACCGCACGACCTTCTGCGCGTCCGGCCTCTAAAAGTGCTCTGGTATAGCCCTCTACTTTTCTGTTCTGATCATCTTTATTAGTGCTCATGTGGAGTGCCTACTTCCGCAAGGTACTTCTCTGCAAGAGCACGCTGTTGCTCTTCTGTCAATTCGTTGCCAATAATTTTTCCCGCAATCTCAACAGAAAGATCAACAACCGAATCTGACAACTCGGCCATGGTATGACGGCGTTCAGCTTCAACAGCATCTCTGCCTTTAGTTAAAATCTCAGCGGCTTCAGCCCTTGCTTGCTCAATAATGCGAGAGCGCTCTTCCTCACCTTCGCGTTTAGCTGCAGAAACAATCTCATTTGCTTTCTGCTTAGCCGCGTCAATTCCAGCTGCCGCAATCTCACGATCTTTGTTAGCCTCCTCGCGCGACTTTGCTGCGGCGTCTAAATCACTTTGGATTTTCTCTTGACGCTTATCCAGCATGTGCAAAACAGAAGGCCAAACAAACTTTGCCACAAGTGCAAATATAACTAAAAACGCAATCAAAGCAGGAATAAACTCAGCAGGCTTTGGAAGAAGAATAGCCGCACCACTTGCACCTTCATCAGCAAGTGCAACTGAGGGGATAAATACCATAAGCAACAGAACTAATGCACCTGCTTTGGTAACCTTTTTAGCACCCCTACAAATTGAATTCATGTATTCCTCCAACATAGCAATTTTGCTGCTACTCAATGTCAATTATTTAACCATCAAAGTAACGACAAAGCCAATCAGAGTCAATGCCTCAATAAATGCACAGCCAAGAATAAAGACTGTGAAAAGACGGCCCTGAACCTCTGGCTGACGAGCCATATTGTTTGCAGTAGCCATAGCAACAGTACCAATACATATAGCTGCTCCAAGAACGCAAATTGCGTATCCAATAACACCCACGATTCCTCCTTTTTCGTTCGCCTCTTTCAAGGCGACCAATATTTGTTTCTATCATCAACTGAGCGTGGGCTCAGAAGATATCTTCATACCATTCACCAAGTTTACAGCTACCGCCGTAAACTTAATACAACCTAATGCTCCGCCTCCACCAGTTGAATATAGACGGTAGAAAGGAGCGTAAAAACGTATGCCTGAATGAAAGCAACAATAGCCTCTACGGCATAAATAATAATTAACAGGAAAACCCAAAAAAGAGAAAATCCTGCTTGAGCAGCTGTTGAGGCAGAAAAACTTTCAAGCGCTGGCATAAAATACATTGACGCAAGAATTGCAAATGTGCCCATAACAATATGGCCTGCATACATATTACAAAATAAACGAACGGCTAACGTAGCTAGACGAAGAAACGTAGAGAATACCTCAATAGCCCAAATAACAGCCGCAATAAAAGGATTAACACCCTTTGGAGCTAAACTTAAAATATAGCCAAGCACGCCCATTCTCTTTGCTCCGACATACATAAAATATCCAAGGGAACAAAGTCCAAGCGCAGCGGTAACGCCAATGGTACCAGTACCTGGATGTGCGCCTGGAATTAAGCCGATAAGGTTATTGATCAGAATAAACATAAAAATTGTAATTAAAAATGGAAAATGCTGTCGCCAAGTCTTTCCCAAAGCGGCCTTACAAACATCGTCTCTAATGTATTCAATAAGATACTCAACGCCGTTAACAAAGCGACCTTTAGGCACAAGACTTTCTGCTTGCTTCTTTTTAAATTGAAAGCAGACAATAAGAAAAATCGTAACAGCAATCAAGAAGTAGAAAATGTAGTTAGTGAAACCAAAGGTGGTGTTACCAACCAATGCATGTGGCAAAAAACTTTCGAGCAGCTCAGCCATTTCTGCTGGCAACTGCGCAAGAACATCCACTCTGTCTCAACCTCCCCATACAATCTGCAACCATGTAAGATTGCCCGTCACTGCTCAGCATACTTGAAACGCAACATAGGATGCCAAGAATACGCCACTTTGAATGTATTATCTACCACTCAGCGTGCATATTTGCGACGAACGGCGATACTAGCACTAAATGTATGCATAGTCACGATTACAAAATCAAATAATTAACTAATGCCCAAACTCTCACATTACTAACACATTTTCGTGTTAACCGCCGTTATTGTTATATGTAACTATAGCACTACTAAACTGCTGTTTTGTTGCTCTTTTCTTAATGAGTGCTGATATGTGAAAGTACAATAGTCATATCAATAATCACAGTTATTTGCAAAGATTTTGATATGCATGAACAACTATTTCATCTTATGGTGCAGTGATTAAAAATCCAGTGCTCACGCCATGTGGGCACTGGATTATGTATTAACGTACGTACTACAACTCTATTAGGTGGCGAGAAGAGCAATAAACTCCTTACTTGGTGCCGTAAATACGGTCACCTGCGTCGCCAAGACCTGGAAGAATGTAAGCATTTGGGCTCAGCTGACGATCAATAGTGCAGGTATAGAGACGCACCTCTGGGTCAAAGTCCAAAGTTGCCTTGACACCCTCAGGACAAGAAACAATGGTCAGACAACGAATATCCTTGACGCCTGCCTCACGCAGGAACTGAATAGCAGCAGTTAGAGAGCCGCCGGTTGCCAGCATTGGGTCTACAACCAGGCAGGTGCGATTCTCAATGTCTGCAGGAAACTTGCAGTAATACTGGTGTGGAAGATGGGTCTCTGGATCACGATACATGCCAACATGACCAACACGAGCAGATGGAACCAGCTCAAGAATGCCGTCGACCATACCAAGGCCAGCACGAAGAATTGGAATAATAGCAACCTTCTTACCGGCAATGCGCTTAGCAGTCATAGTCTCAAGAGGAGTCTCGACCTCAACGTCCTCAAGTGGGAAGTCGCGCATAGCCTCATAGCTCTCAAGAATTGCAAGCTCATTGACAAGCTCACGGAACTGCTTGGTGGTAGTTGACTTATCTCGAAGAATGTGAAGTTTGTGCTGAACCAGTGGGTGGTCAACAACTGTAAGTCTGGACTCATCGTAATCTGCCATAATGCTCCCTCCAAGAGCTTGACCTGCGCAGTATTTGAATGTGCGCAGCTTTAAACCTAGCCACTACATTCTCTGCAGGTTTTGCGTATGTATTACTCATGCAACACCGCTTGTGTGCTGCTCACCTACTTAGCGTCAACGCCCTTAAAGTTAGGATCATCCTCACGCATGATTTTCTCGACACGTCCAGTATGACGACCCCCTGCAAACTCGGTGCTGAGGAAAGTATCCACAATAGCCTCGTTAACAGCAAGATCAGTGAATCGGCCAGAAAGGCCAATGACGTTTGCGTTGTTGTGCTCACGAGCCAGCTCAGCAAACTGAACAGTCTGGACAGAAGCTGCACGAATGCCAGGAACTTTATCTGCGGCCATTGCAACGCCAATGCCAGTACCACAGATCAAAACGCCGCGATCTGCCTGTCCTGCTGCAACTGCACGAGCAACCTTATCTGCAAAATCGGGGTAATCAACTCGATCATCATTTGCTGGGCCAAAGTCCAAAACCTCGTGTCCAAGAGACTTGATGTGCTCAATGATGGGGTCTTTCTGGATGAAGCCAGCGTGATCGGAACCAACTGCAATACGCATACGTATCCTCCTCAGAAAATTCACTCCTATAGAGAGTAGCGCATGCCGTCAAAAGCTGCAGCCAAAACACATAAAAGGGATAGGATTTTTTATCTATTTTGCAAATCCTGCAGTGGCGAGAATATCTTTGGTTGAAATAGCACCCTCACGCAAAATGCGAGGTTCATCTCCTGTACAATCGACAATAGTTGACGCAATTGCAAGAGGAGCTGGACCTCCATCAAGCGTCAAGTCGGCCTGCTCAACAAGACCAGCCTCAAGACCACTTCCATCAATCGCAGAAGGAGCTCCGTGTGTATTAGCGCTGGTAGTAGCCAAAGGACACCCTAGCTGTTGTGCAATTTGACACACAAGTGGTGAGTTGGGCATACGAAGTGCAATGGTTCTGTTATCTGGCAAGATGTACTCATCAGAGACATTCTCTGATGCGGTAACTACTAGCGTAAGAGCACCAGGCCAATAAGCATCTACCAACTTATTTGCCCACTCATGTGTGATGTGAGCATATTTCTGCAGATCGGCTTTACTGCCCACAAGCCATGGAAGCGTTTGTGTTGAAGGACGCTGTTTAATCTCAAAGATTTTCTTATGACCTGGGTTTTTGGGAGTTGCAGCAGCACCAATTCCATAGACAGAATCGGTTGGCATAATAAGTACGCCGCCACGGCGCGCCACCTCAACAGCTACAGAAACGATAGCTGCCTCTGGATTCATCTGATCAACTTTAATGTACTCTCCCATAAACCCTCAACTCATTGTTGTACGATACACAGATTTTCTCGCCAGGCGTCTGAAGTGCTACTTTACTAGATGCGCTACAAGAATACGCGGTCTGTGCGTCAGATCCTCTTTGACCTCAACGGACTCCCACACACCCTGCTCCTCGGCAAGGTGTGCCGCCTTGTCCAGGTGCCCCTCGTAGAGCTCAACGCAGAGCATACCACCAGGTAGAAGCATATGTGGAGCAGCCTCAAGCAATCTCCTGTAGACATCCAGGCCATCTTCTCCCCCATCAAGCGCCAGCTGGGGCTCAAAGCCTTTAACCTCGGCAGGGACTTCCTGCTCAAGCACATTTGTAGGGATATAAGGTGGATTAGACACCAATACCGAGAAGGACTGTGCAAGCTCTGCGGGTACGCCTTCTACCAGGTCACACTCAATGAGGTCCACGCGCTCCTGGAGGTCCAAAGCGTCTCTATTACGAGTTGCCAAGGCAATTGCCTGAGGAGAAAGATCCGTAGCGTAGACGCGTGTCTGTGAGCGCTCAGTAGCAATAGAGAGCGCTATGCAGCCCGTTCCTACACCAACCTCAAGCACGCGTACTTCTCCATCAGCATTTAGAGAAGCTGCATCAACACCTTCTAGCGCAACGTCTACCAGCACTTCTGTCTCTGGTCGTGGAATCAGTACGCCTGGCTCACACGTAAGTACCAGGTGCCTAAAGGGCATCTCGCCCGTTACGTACTGAAGCGGCTCACCGTCTGCGCGACGCTTAATAGCCTCACGCATACGGGCACGCTCATCCGCAGAAAGCGGCTTGTCAAAGTTGGTATAGAGCTGAACGCGAGAAAGACCTGTTACTGCAGACAAAAGCCATTCTGCAGAAAGACGTGGATGCTCATCACCCTTCTTTTCCAGGTGTTGAGTAGTCCACGTCAAAATTTTCTGGATTGTCCAAACTTCATCTGTCATGAAGTTTGCACCTTAAACAGCCTGAGCGAGTTTCTCGGCACGCTCTGCTGCAGCGAGAGCCTCAATAACAGATGGCAACGTATCGCCAAGAAGAACACCGTTGTAGGTACCGTTAAAGCCAACACGGTGGTCAGTTACGCGGTCCTGCGGCTGGTTGTACGTACGAATCTTCTCGGAACGTGCTCCATGGCCAATCTGAGAAAGGCGCTCTGCACCCTGCTCTGCCTGCTGGCGCTCAAGCTCCATCTCGTAAAGGCGAGCGCGGAGCATCTGCATACAAACCTCGCGGTTCTGAATCTGAGAACGCTGATCCTGAGACTGAACAACGGTATTTGTTGGCAGGTGAGTAATGCGGACTGCGGAATAGGTGGTGTTAACGCACTGACCACCAGGGCCGGATGCGCAATACGTATCAATACGTAGGTCTTCCTGGTTGATCTGAATATCAATCTCGTCAGCCTCTGGAAGAACTGCAACGGTTGCGGTAGAAGTCTGGATACGTCCCTGAGACTCAGTTTTAGGAACACGCTGAACACGGTGAACACCGGATTCATACTTCATAACTGAATAGACCTTATCGCCTGTGACCTTGAACTCAATAGTCTTGAAGCCGCCTGCCTCAGAAGGAGAGCTGGACAGAATCTCTGTCTTCCAACCACGAGCCTCAGCAAAACGCTCATACATCTTGAAAAGGTCGCCTGCAAAGATAGCTGCCTCATCGCCGCCGACACCAGCACGAATCTCAACGATAGTGTCCTTCTCGTCATTTGGATCGCCTGGGATTAACATGACTTTAATCTCGTCCTCGAGCTGAGGAAGCATCTCTTCATTGGCAGCAATATCTTCCTGCAACATCTCTTTTTCTTCTGGATCAGAAGTAGCGTTGAGAAGCTCTTTTGCAGCCTCAATATCATCAAGAGCAGTGATGTACTTATTGGCGTGAGCAACCAAATCTGCCTGATTAGAGTGCTCTTTTGCTACGCGAGCATACTCTTTTGGATCTGAGACAACAGCTGGGTCTGCAAGCTTTTGCTCCAACTCAGCATAGGCCTCAACGATTTTTTCTAGCTTGTCACGCATTCTTGCTCCTAAGATAAGTGCCTCGTGCGCGCTTGGTCCATTGGCGTGTAGCCAAACTACCACATAAGCTGCTTGCGAGGTGAGAATTCAACTAAAGAAGTGTACCACCACTAGGCGATTTTTAAACCGATACCTCCCTATCTGCACAGGATGAGGGTACACAAGTTACGTAATTGTGAGAAAATTACAGCAGGTTCACATAGTAATGAGGCGCTATGACTTCTAAGAACAAAACTTCACAACCAGATAACACGCCTGCTACAGAGGACATATCTTCTGATCAGAAGACCCTTGATGTCCAATCTATTGAGGTAACAGATGCAGATGACGAGAAAACCAACAAGATTGAAGAGGTCACTGACCCTATTGCCGCTGATTTAGCTGCTGCTAATGAAGACTACATTACGGAGATAGTCAGCCCCATTTTTCCTGATTCAGACAAAGGCAACCAGGAAGACAAGGATGACTCGACTTCAGATGAAGGCTCTTCTGAAAACGATGCAGACAGCACAACTGACCTGGAAAAAATCGTAAATGACGCAGCTCTAACACAGGATCTTTCTGCTGTAGAAGCTCGCCTCAAAGAACTTGAAGAGAATGCTTGTGAACACTCAGAAGCTAAGGCTTCCGAAGCTCCCATCAGCGCTGCTGACCCTGACAGTACATCATCAACTGATGATGCAACGTCTATCAAAGATGTTGCTGATACCTTTTCAAGCTATATGCGCAGTAGGCGTCGTGCACTTTTGAGATTTGTAAGCCACCATAGCTTGCTTTCTGGCATACTTGCCCTTCTGGGACTTGCTCTTATATCTGCAGTTATTGTCTTTTTTATTCGCGTAAGTAATGTTCCTTCAGCTGATACCGTTATTGCGGATGCACGCATACGTGTTGAGACTCCAGCGTGGACTCCTGGCACATATGATGCCGACGAGTCTTTGTTACTTACCGGCATTGAAGTTGTTTCTCGCACCAGAAGCACTACAGCTATCTCAAGCGATGTTGCTCAATTTGGTGCAACCGGCTATGCAAATTCTATAGTGCGTCTAACCTATACAGGTAATGCAATCGCTGCAACAAAAATGACTAAATTGGGATACGCAAATACTCAAGGCTGGAACCCAATTGGAGGAGAAGAAGATCAATCTGTCACTTACCAGGCTACCTCTGGTGTTTCTACTACCAAAGTTCTTGATGCTATAAGTGACGTTCTTGCCAAACTTGACGAGCAAAACCCAAATGAAGCTGTCAGCTATAGTACGCAATTTTCTCATGCTGCTTTTACTGTTCTTGATGCGGGCTTTGATCGTACCCAGCAAACTTGCTGGGTGAAAATGTCAGGTGTTTCAACAACATTCTATGGTTCTTTGACCTGTGAAATTACTGCTTCATTTACATTTGATTCTTCAACGGGCACCTGGGCGCTAGATTCAGTGAGCCCTTCCTCGGGACTAAAATATGACTACAGTGGACTTGTGGGAACCTGGAAAGGCACCTTTGTTTCCTGTGAAGCAAGCAATGGAAGTCCCTGCTATGCCGGCCGAACCAATCCTTTAACGTTAACTGTTACGTCTGCAAGTTTTTCTCGCGATCAACTGACGCTCACGGCTACCGCAGAGGGCGTTGTACATAACCATGGAGCACTCAATACCCCGTATCGTTGGTACCCAGGAGACACTGAGTTCAAGAATGCGTCCGTTTCTTTAACAACTTCAGGAACTATTGGAGAAAAAATTCAGGTTTCTGGAGAGGTTGACCTGACTCATGCAACCCTAAATACAAACGCAGCTTCTAATACAGACCAAACAACTCTGCAAAAACCGCAGATGAAGATTACTTTTGATACGACTAGCGGCAATGTTGAAGCTCAGTTAATCTCCACTCACACAGAAAACGGTCAAACAGTTACCTTTACTGATACCTATCAGCTCTCCAAAGAATAAAAATAATCCCGTCAGATCAAATTGTTTCTGACGGGATTTCTATCATCAAAATACGAGAAATGCAAAAGCTTGTTACTGAAGCTTGTTTTCTTTTTAATCTGTGAACTCGTTTGTATCTTTCTTACCTTTGTTCATGCGACCACGGACAATTCCCACGATTGTTGGAATAACTGAGACAGCAACAATTCCCACAATTAGCAGCTCAAAATGCTCTTGGACTACAGGAATGCCACCAAAGAAATAACCAAGTAGTACAAACATCGTGGACCAGGTAAGACCACCCAGGATGTTATAAATACCAAAGTTGCGCCAATGCATACCGCCCATGCCTGCAATAAAAGGCACAAACGTACGAATAAACGGGAAGAAACGCCCCAAGAAAATAGCTAGATGGCCATGCTTATCCAGAAACTTCTGAGTTTTTTCAAGGTGCTCCGGAGTAAGCACTTTTACTTTTCCAGAAGAAATAATTTTTTGTCCAAAGAAATGGCCAATCATAAAATTCATTTGATCGCCAAGAATTGCGGCAGCCCACGTAATAACAAGCAATAAAACGATATTAAACCCACCGTTGTGAGCAAAAAATCCTGCCGCGAAGAGCAGAGAATCACCTGGTAAAAATGGAAAAAAGACTATGCCTGTCTCAATAAAAACAATAAGAAAAACAAAACCATACGCAGCAAGAGGACCGGTGGCAATCATTGAAGCAATAAATGCACGAGGATCTCTGAGTAGTTCAATGATGTAGTTTACAAAACCCATCGAAGTCCAATCGTCGTGACACAGGTCGCGGCAAGCACAGTCTTAAACCTAAGAAAAGCGCATTGAGTGGGAACGGATGCCCGCGAGTGACCCCTTATGGCTGCTGTCTCCCGACCCTGACCAGGTTCGAGGTGTCACGTCATCCGCACCCGCTCAATGCGCTGTAGATACTCTACCCTATTGAACTCACTAACGCAAAAACTACATAGCGAGAAAAACGCGTTACGGTACTATTTTCTGTTTTTGCGATAGAACGCAACAAGAGACTGAGTGGAAGCGTCCTGTTTTGACAGTTCATCGTCGTTATGGATTGCAGGGAAAATCTGTTTTGCAAGCTGCTTTCCAAGCTCAACGCCCCACTGATCGTAAGAATCAATGCCCCACACTACACCTTCAACAAAGGTAATGTGCTCATAGAGCGCAATAAGCGTTCCCATAGCGCGAGGATTGAGTTCTTTACCAAAAATAGAGGTGGTTGGTCTATTTCCTTCAAAGACACGTGCAGAAACCATCCACTCTGGAGTTCCCTCAGCACGTACCTCATCCGCGGTCTTGCCAAAAGCAAGAGCCTTAGTTTGGGCAAAGAAATTGGAAAGGAAGAGCTCATGGACATCAAGGTCTGCGTCTTTTGTTGCAAAAGCAGTATTTGCAAACGCTATAAAATCAGCAGGAATAATCTGAGTGCCCTGGTGAATAAGCTGGTAGAAAGCATGCTGGCCGTTGGTACCAGCCTCTCCCCAGAAAATCTCACCCGTCTTAGAAGTAACAGCGCTACCATCCCAACGCGTGGACTTACCGTTGGACTCCATAGTGAGCTGCTGTAAATACGCAGGGAATCTATGCAGGTACTGACTATACGGAAGCACGGCATGGGATGCTGCACCAAAGAAATTAACATACCAAACATTTAAGAGACCCATGAGGGCAACAACATTTTGTCTTAATGGAGTGGTCTTAAAGTACTCATCAACTACATTAAAGCCACTAAGAAACTCTGCAAAACGCTCTGGTCCAAAAACAATTGCCAACACAAGACCAACTGCAGAATCAACTGAATAACGGCCGCCCACCCAGTTCCAAAAACCAAAAGCATTATCTGGGTCAATGCCAAAATCTTCTACCAAATCAAGAGCAGTTGAAACAGCAACAAAATGCTTACAAATAGCCTCTGCGTTCTGAGAATCAGAGCCATCAATCACACCTCGCTCAGCCAGTTTTTCTAAAAGCCACGCACGAGCACAGCGAGCGTTTGTAAGTGTCTCAAGTGTAGTAAAGGTCTTGGACACAATAATGAAAAGCGTTGTTTCTGGATCAAGATCTTTGGTTTTCTCGCCAAGGTCAACAGGGTCAATGTTTGAGACAAAACGAGCAGTAATACCAGCGTCAGCAAAAGGCTTTAAGGCCTCGTAAACCATAACGGGACCCAGGTCAGAGCCACCAATACCAATACTTACAACGGTTTTGATTGGCTTTCCAGTAACGCCCTTCCATTCTCCTGAGCGAACTCGGTCGCAGAAGGCATACATTTTGTTCAGAGTATGGTGAACGTCAGCAACGGTATCCTGACCATCAACAATGAGCATACTAGTCTCAGAGGCAGGACGGCGAAGTGCTGTGTGAAGAACCGCGCGATTCTCTGTAGTATTTATATGCTCACCGGCATACATGGCGTCTCTACGCTCTTCAAGCTTGACCTCTTGTGCAAGATTACACAAAAGGTCCAGGGTTTCTTGCGTAGCAAGGTTTTTGGATAAATCAATGAGGAATTGATCTAGTTTAAACGTAAGATTCTTGACACGCTGAGGATCTTCTGCAAACCACTTCTTCAGCGTGGCTTTAGTATCTTTTAGCTTGGTGTAATGATCTGTTAGTGCACACCAGGCTTTAGTTTGTGTTGCATCAACAGGCAAAATATGTGGTGCTGTAGGTGTTGCCATGCCAATCTCCTTTTTTTGACTATCTTAAGGATAATCTGCACAACACGGTGAAGACTTCACAATGTTGGTTTCTCGTAAAAAATGCAGTAATCAACTCTAATATGGCTCCCCAAGAGGTGGCACTTGCTTAATTGCTGCCCAACGCATCTGCTTCTGGCGAGGGTCTTCAAGTGCAGCAGCAAAGTTATCAAGGTTTACCATGCGCATTCCACACACATGTACAAGAACACGGGGCGAGAAGGTCTTCTCGACATCAGTTTTAAGCTGCTCAAGATCATCTGCATATGCTTCACGCATTGATGCAACAGCGGCATCATTAACCATTAATACCGTATCTGGACTAAAGGCACTTATTGCCTGTCTAACAAGCTGAGGATTAATGGGCTCTCCTGTTTTTGTAGTAGTAAGCAAGGTTGCCCAAGCCTCAGGCGCGTAACCCAAATGCTCTAAAGAAGCTCGAAGTGCAGAAAGTTCTGCTTCTTCAAAGTCTTCTTGTCCCTTTACTAATAAAACCGATGCAAAAGCATTGCCTGCCATACATACCTCCTGAGCAGCAAAATCTCTAAACTCTTGTGTAATTTTTGCCGTATAAACATCTCTTCGTTTAGATCTTTCGCTTGGCATGTGCACCTCTTTTCTTTATGCCAACTATGCACGTAATTCACAATTTGAGCAAGTCTATAAAGTTGTATGTATACACTTTTCTAATTTGGGGATAAGTTTGCTAGTACTTGAAATTAAATGGCTTAAAAGCCGTATGTAACTGGAGGTTTATTATGGCACAGCAGCTCACTACTGCAGAGTTCGATTCTGTTCTTGCAAGCGCAAACAAGCCTGTTCTTGTTGATTTCTGGGCTTCCTGGTGCGGTCCTTGCCGCGCTCTTGGTCCAGTTGTCGAGGAAGTTGGCCATGAAATGGCAGACAAACTCGACGTCTACAAGGTTAACGTTGATGATGAAGCTGATTTAGCAACTCGTTTCCGCATTGTTTCTATCCCAACCCTTATTCTCTTCAAGAACGGTGAGCCAGTTCACACCATGGTTGGCAACCTTCCTAAGTCTGATCTTATTTCTGAGCTCAACGCTAACCTCTAAGTTCTTGTACGCCGCACGCCTGTGCTGGCTTATCATTGAACTAAGCGGCGGTACGTCTATCGGCGTGCCGCCTTTTTGTTACAAGGAGAACTAATGGCAGATAAAAGCCTTGACGCTCAAGAAACAGGACTTTTAACAGGGGTTCGCAGACGCCTTTTTTTACACCGCTTGCGCTCAAACCTCTCTACCTTTATTCTACTTGTCTCTTCAGCAATCTTTATTTTTCTGTTGATTGACGTCACTGAAGGAGACGTCATTGGCATTGACCACTTTGCCTATAGGTTATTTGTTGTCCACCTTAGAACTCCCCTCCTCACCGAAATAATGGAGGGATTTTCTGGTCTAGCTAGTCCTGTTACCGTTATTGTCATGCTCATTGTAGTTGCCGCTTTTGCGCCGGGACCAAGCGTCGGCAGACTCGCATCCATTAACCTAGGCGGCGTTGTTATCGTTGACCTCATCTTTAAAGCTATTGTTCAACGACCTCGTCCAGATGGTTTTAGATTAGTTGTTGAAACAGGCTATAGCTTTCCCTCGGGCCACTCGATGTTCTCGATGGCTTTTTATGGACTGCTTATTTGGCTGGTCTGGCATTACGAAAAAGACAAGTTGCAACGCTGGATTTGGTGTGGACTATTTTCCGGCGTCATCATTATGATTGGCGTCAGTAGAATTTATCTAGGCGTACACTATGCCACTGATGTTATTGGTGGATTCTCACTAGCTCTTGTATGGCTCGTTCTCTTTACCAAGCTGATGATTCCTTCGCTTATTTACAAGAAGAAAGCACCTCAAGCGAAGATAGACTAATAATCTCTGCGCTAACTACCTGAGCTGTTTCATCATCAACAATGATGCGTCCTATAGTTGCCCCTTCATGACCACGGGGATAGGTAGGACTTCCTGGATTCATTACAAGCGTATTAGTCCACTCGTCACGTTGTATAAAAGGTCTGTGTGTGTGACCGCAAATAGCAATATCACATTTAACCAGGTCAAGCTTTTCACGATAGTGACATATCTGCCACTTTAAGCCCGCTGCAAAGAACATAACCTTGCTCTTTACCATGGGGCCATAGTTATAGCAAAAGTCATTATTTCCCAAGCAAAGCTTGACCGGAGCAATCTTCTGGAGCGTCTGATAATCAGCATTTGAAGTAATATCCCCTGCATGAACAATATAATTTGCACCCTGTAGGACTTCGAGTAACTCAGATGACAAATACCCATGTGTATCTGAAATCACGTCAAACCTTACAAATGCCATACCAAACTCCTACGTACGTTCTTTAACCAATGACGAGAAACCCTTTGGCCTTCTACAGTCCCAGTGCTCGCTTGAGTGCAACCACACGACGGCGTGAAACCGAGATATGGCGCTCCTCAAATCCCTGAATAGTCAACTGAAGAATTCCCGCAGAAATAACTTCAACGTCATCAACATACTCAAGATTCACGATAAAACTACGGTGAATACGGAAGAATCCATGTGAAGCAAGGCGCTCCTCAAGCTTCTGCAAAGAGATGGTAGAGAGAAAGCGATCATCTTCTGTATAAATGCAGGAATAATCGTCCTTGGCCTCGATAAAACGAATTTGATCGATAGGAACAAGAACTTTGCTTCCACTCTTAATGACAGGGATACGCTCGATAGCCACTAAAGGAGACTGAGGGCGCAAACGCTCTTCAACTTTATCAAGAGCTCGCTCGAGGCGTTCGGTCTCAACGGGTTTCATTAAATAGTCAACAGCATTAACGCCAAATGCGTCAAGCGCATACTCACTATACGCAGTAACAAACACAATCTGTGGAGGATTCTTCAATTTATGAAGAGCTTCTGCAAGCTGCATTCCATTTGTCTTAGGCATAGAGATATCAAGGAACATGACCTCAACGCGAGATTCCATGAGTTTCTCGACAGCATCTCTTGCGCTTGTGGCCTCAATGATCTCCTCGAGACGACCAGTCTCCTCAAGTAAAAACTTAAGTTCGGAACGGGCTGGAGCCTCATCGTCAACAATCATGGCACGCATGGTATTCATCTCCCATCAACCTAACGCAGTGTTAAGCAAATCTTGTACTACTACGCTGTTACCTGCAAAGCAGCGCCCGCAAGCTTAAGTGTCACGCACGTACCTTGGCCCGGTTTAGACATAATTTCCATACCAGAACCAACAGCATAAAAACGCTCAACGCGCTCAGCTACGTTCTTAATAGCAATGCCGGTACCGCCACTTCTCCCCGACGAATCATGTGAAGAGGGGCCACGGCCATTACGCAAGCGAGAAACGGTCTCTTCATCCATTCCAAGACCGTCATCAGCAACAGATATAAGAATATCATCTTCGTCACGAGCAACGTGAATATCTATATGAAGAGCGCCTTCGTCTTTCATAGCATGCCTAACTGCATTTTCAACGATAGGCTGAATCAAAAAAGATGGGACTTGAACGTCTTCACATCCTTCATCAATGTGCTCAGACTCTTGAATGCGTTCTTCTCCAAAACGAGCTTTCTCGATTGTTAGATACCTGCGTGTCTGAGTCAATTCCTGAGAAAGTGGAATAAGTGCGCCTTGAGAGCTTTCAAGAGTACGGCGATAAAACACAGAGAACTCACGGAGCAAATCACGAGCCTTATTGGGATCTGTTCGCGTAAGTGATGCAATGGTATTCAGCGTATTAAATAAAAAGTGTGGGTTAATTTGAGCTTGCAGCGCTTTTACCTCAGCTCGCGCGGTCAGCTCTGCCTGGCGGTCAAGTTCGTAAGAGGAAAGCTGTGTAGAGAGAAGCTCACCTAAACCCTCAGCGATTGCCAACTGCGTCCGATCAATTTCAATACCACGACGATAATAAAGTTTGATAGTTCCAACAGGTCGGTCCTGAACAATGAGCGGAACAATAATGCCAAAAGAGCTTCCGCCATCACCAAAACCGCCTCGCCTTTTGAGCACCTGCTGTCGGCTATCCACTGAGACGAACGTCTCCATACGTCCGCTTTCCAAAACCTCTGTTGCTGGACCAACAACTTTTGAACCAGGCATATGCGAAGTTGCAATATCTCCCTCAAAACCCAGCACGTACTCTGTATCAGTGATAGAAATAGCGGCAGCGGAAGTTTCTGAGAGCAATAAGGTACAAATGGTTGGCGCTGTTTCTTGTGACAGTCCACCACGTAAAGTCTTTAGTGTTTTAGAGGCAACTTCAAGCGTGCGCTCTGTTACTTGAGATCTAGTGTGGTCATTGCCGGGCTGAGTAGTGCCGACAAAAACAATAACCGTAGCCAATCCGCCTCCTGCAACAAGAGCGGCAAACAAATTGTCTACGGTAACGCTCCAATAAAGCAAGCCCATCAATATACAGGAGAGAAGAACCAAGATGATCCTGGTTGACCTCTGTATATACTGAGCAAATTTCTGCATGGCTGTTTAGTTTTCCACAGATTCTGTGGTAGAGCTCTCAATAGGAGCAAGCTGCTGTGGCAAAGAAGAACGCTTAAGCGCACGAGCTAATGGCACGCCAAGTATGTAGAGAACAACAGCCTCTCCAAGTCCTGTGGTAATAAAACCAAACAAGAACATGAGAGGATAAGAACTATCAAGCTCAATAGTAGTAAATGGAATTGTGTAAAAACCCAGTCCCTGAAGCAAAATTGGAAGATATGCAGAAACAATAACTGCATTTGTAACAACTGGTCCAAGAAGAGCGAGCAGCATGTTATTTCTATTTTTCCAAGTAAACCATGCACCAAAAGCAGTTGCCAAAGAACCAAAGACCACATCAAGCAAGCCTAAAGCACCTGTGCCTGAGATGACCATGTTTGCAAGGTTAGCTATAACACATCCCAGCGTAAGGCCAGGAATTGCATCAGCAGTAAAAAGTGCAATTACAACAAGGGCTTCTGAAACACGGAACTGCACCGGCCCCCAAGCAAGACCACCTAAAAAAAGAAGAGTTGCAAGCGTAAGTGCTGCATAAAGAGCTGCGATTATACCAATTCGTGCAAGACGCTGAGCGCGTTGTTTTGTTGCGTAACCTGAAGAAACCTGTGACAAAACGTTCCCCTGACCTTACATTAAAAATCAATTTCATAATACGCCGAAAAGCATATATGAGCAAATAAACGACATAGCCAACGCTCTTAATTATGTAAAAATCGCACTCTTTGTAGCAACTCATTTAGATCATCAGCAACAAAACACACCATAAACCATCATCACAAAACACAGATACAAGATGTACGAAGTTGCTTTCCTACACCAATTAATTGCATAAACCTCACCCTAATAATGCAGGTGCATTCCTGGATAAACCATCTCGCGAGCATGCTTTTGATATGCGGCAACAGCCTCTTCCTCAAAGGCAAGAGGGGTATCTTCCTCACCTGCCATATCCAAAATCCATCGCGTGAGGTAAGGATTAAGCGGTAGCAGTGGTCCAATGAGCCAGGTAGCAATAGCGTTCTTTCGACGGAAACCCTCCAGTTTGCTTTCTTTATTGATACCAAAGCCCACCTTATTCTTAAGGAAATAACAGTTGGAGTTATCTCCCTCAGTAAGCGTGAACTGCATCTTAAATCCAACAACGGTAAAAGGCTCTTTGCCATTGCCGGGGTTAAACTCTCCCACCTGAACGTCGTGGAAGCGCTGGGGCATATAACGGGTAGTCGTAAACTTGAAGAGACCCAAGCCCTCAATCTCAGAGCCGTCAGGATTAACGATTTTCTCGCCAAAAAGCTCTGAAGCATTACCGGCAAACAACATAGGTACGCCCTGATCAGCCAACTCTGCAAGCCTATCCTTGTAAGGCATAAGGCGAGAAATAATAAGCTCTTGCTGGGCTTCCGTCATGCCGCCCATAATGATTGCCGACGGCGTATGCTCCACAAAGTAAGGCATTGCAGCATGAGAGGTATACACAAAGTTCTCTTTTGGGAGACAAGCCTCTAAGTAGAGAGCGTTTCCGTTGTCTCCGCCCTGATTTCCGTACTCTGGGTAAAGTATCTCAATCTTAGTTGCTGGATTACTCATGGGAGACCTCCATCTGTTTCAAGCGCTCAATGATACGGTTTCTGCTGATGTCAGCGATGCCGCCGTTATAGAGACCGTGTGCATAGAAAACGTGCTGGCAAGCATCAAGATCAACCAGATCAGCGGTCTCTTCAGGAGAGCTTGCTACAAAGGTCTTAGCTGGATCAATGCCGGCAAGCCTCAGCCTGAGTTGCAGGTCAAGCGATGTATCGCCATAGATAATGACCTGCTTAACACTTGGGTCTTGCAAAAACTCAAAGTCTGTCTGGTAATACCAGCCAATATACTCAGTTTGATCTTTTGCTTTTGCCATATAAGCATCAGCAATCATGATGATAATTGCCTTATCACCTGGTTGCTTACGCAAGATATCGATGGTGACGGAGGTTGCCGTGTCATTCTCGCCCTTAGAAGCCATGCTAATAAGACGACGGCCGTTATAGTCAATCTCGTTGTACCTGGAAGAAGCAATGTTAACGCGCTGCAAAGAGGCAGCGATAGTTGTAGGAGCAAGACCCATCTCACGCGCGGTCACAATAGCTACAAACAGGTTGTAGAGATTAACAATAGAGTAGCTATTGAGCTTGTACTCGTATGTTGGAGCTCCCTCGTGGCAGTGCTCCTTGACCACAAACTTTTCAGTCTCTGGCTCCACTGAGATGACTTCGTAATCAGGGGTTGGATTGGTATAGCCGCACTCCTCGCAAGTTGCGTGACCAAGGTGCCTCAGGTGAGCATAATCCCACTTAAGCTTGCCACCACATTTGGGGCACGCTGTAAGATCTGAAACAATGCCCACAGGTTCTGCGGTGTCTTCTGCCAGCCTTGCAATGGAGTAATACGTACGATGAGTGCACTGAGGAGCAAGTCTGCAGCTAATCATGTCATCTGCGTTCAAAATCAGATGAGTTGAAGCAGGAATGCCCTTATCCATAACGTCAAAAACATAGTCTGGCGTTGCACTGCGAGAGAACGTATCGCGGAACAGGTTGGTTACAGACAAAATATCTGGCTGCAAGTACGGAAAAATGCGAGGTCCAGAGAGCTCGTCAAACTCCATAACCGCAAGCTTAGTCTTTGACGTACCCTTCCACGTGGCGTTCTTTGCAAACGAGCTTGCAAAGCCACTAGAAATATTGCCACCAACGCGATTGGTAACAGTCTGATAGCCGTTATCAGCGAGAAGATCGTTGAGCAAGTTATTGGTGGTTGTCTTGCCGTTTGTGCCGGTGATAAAGACAATCTGCTCTGGCTTAGCAATGTCTCCCAAAAATGCAGGATCAATGCCCTCGGCGATAAAACCTGGCAGCGTTCCGCCCTCATGGTTGGTCAATTTAAGTGCTGCAAGTGTTGCTTTAGCAGCGAGAAAAGCTACAGGAAATAGTCTGCTCTTTTTTTGTGCCACAGTAACTCCCATCGTGAGCAAAGTCTCTCTAGTTTATCACCTTGCAAGAAAGGCTTGAAGAACACAGGGCTTCTCACCCAAAATGTCGCATAAAAAAGCCGAGCCAGGAAATCCTGGCTCGGCTGAAGCTACGGGAAAGTAAGTTGACTTACTCCTCAGGCTGATCATCCTTTTCTGCAGCATAGAGCTCAGAAAGGTGTACAAGGTGATTGTAGCGAGCCATTGCGGCTTCCTCGTTCTCCTTGAAGAGCTTCTCTGCATTCTCTGGGAACTCACGGGTAAGTCGGCTGTAGCGAGCCTCGTTCATCAAGAACTCCTGATAGCCACCCTTAGGTGCCTTGGAGTCAAGCGTGAACTTCTTACCTGCTGGTGCAGCAGGGTTAAAGCGATAGAGGTTCCAGTAGCCGGTATCGACTGCCTTCTTCATCTCTTCCTGTGCGTGAGCCATACCACCCTTGATGGAGTGCATCTCGCATGGGGAGTAACCGATGATAAGGGATGGTCCTGGATAAGCCTCTGCCTCAGAAATTGCCTTGAGGGTCTGCTGAAGGTTTGCACCCATAGAGACCTGAGCAACATAAACGTAACCGTAGGTCATAGCAATCTCAGCAAGGTTCTTCTGCTTGACATTCTTACCAGCTGCTGCAAACTGTGCAACCTGGCCAAGACGGGAAGCCTTTGAAGACTGACCACCGGTGTTGGAGTAAACCTCAGTATCGAAGACAAAGACGTTGATATCCTCGCCAGAAGCAAGAACGTGGTCAAGGCCACCGAAGCCGATGTCGTATGCCCAACCGTCGCCACCGAAGATCCAGAAGGACTTCTTGGTGAGGAAGCTCTTGTTAGCAAGGATTTCCTTGGCTGCTGCAAGGTCAGACTTCTCAAGCTCAACTACAAAAGTCTTGGAAGCTTCCTTGGAGAGAGCTGCATCCTTGACGGAATCAATCCATGCCTTAGCAGCATCCTTGAGGTCCTGAGATGCGCCATCCTCGTCGACGAGCTGCTGAGCAAGCTCCAGAAGACGCTTCTGCTGTGCCTGGTGACCAAGCATCAGACCCATACCGTGCTCTGCGTTGTCCTCGAAGAGGGAGTTGTTCCATGCTGGACCGTGACCATTTGCATCGGTAGTAAATGGTGAGCAGGAAGCTGGGTTACCCCAAATGGAGGAGCAACCAGTTGCGTTGGAGATGAACATACGATCGCCAAAGAGCTGAGTGACCAGGCGGCCGTAGCTGGTCTCAGCGCAGCCTGCGCAGGAACCGGAGAACTCAAGAAGAGGCTTCTTGAACTGGGATGCCTTGACGTTGTTAGCAACAAGCTCGGTCTTCTCGGAGACGTGGTTGACTGCGTAGTCAAAGATCTCCTGCTTGGACTCCTGCTCCTCGATTGGCTTCATGGTCAGAGCATCTGCAGGGCAGATGTAGACGCAGTTGGAGCAGCCAGTGCAGTCAAGCTGGGAAACAGCAATCTCAAACTTGTAGCCCTTAGCCTTAGGACCAACGGCATCCTTGAACTGAGACTGTGCTGGTGCAGCAGCAACCTCTTCATCGGTAAGGACGAATGGACGAATGACTGCGTGTGGGCAGACATAAGCGCACTGGTTACACTGGATGCACTTCTCGACGTTCCACTCAGGAACAACAACGGCAATGCCGCGCTTCTCATAAGCAGCAGCACCAAGCTCAAACTGGCCATCAGCATGGTTCTTAAATGCGGAAACAGGAAGTGCGTCACCCTCCATACGAGAAACTGGAGTCATGATATCGCGAACCTGCTTGAGCAAAGCCTCGCGGCCCTCAAGAGTAATTGGGTTAGAAGCATCCTCTGCAGTAGCCCAATCAGCAGGAATCTCAATCTTAGTAAATGCAGTAGCACCAGCGTCGATTGCCTTGTGGTTCATGTCAACGACGTTCTGGCCCTTCTTCAGATAAGAATGGGTTGCGGCATCCTTCATGTACTGGATAGCATCTGCCTCTGGAAGAACCTTTGCAAGTGCAAAGAATGCAGACTGAAGAATGGTGTTGGTACGCTTACCCATACCAATTTCCTTGGCAAGGTCAATTGCATTAATCAGATAAACATTGATGTTGTTCTTAGCAATGTAGCGCTTTGCCTCTGCTGGCAGGCGGTGTGCGAACTCCTCAGCGTCCCACTGGCAGTTAACGAGGAAGGTGCCGCCTGGCTTGACATCGCGGACCATCTTGTAGCCCTTAACAATGTATGCAGGAACGTGGCATGCAACAAAGTCTGCCTTGGTAACGTAGTAAGGAGAACGAATCTTGTGATCACCGAAGCGCAGGTGGCTGATGGTGATACCACCGGTCTTCTTGGAGTCATACTGGAAGTATGCCTGAACATACTTATCAGTGTGGTCACCAATGATCTTGATGGAGTTCTTGTTAGCACCAACGGTACCGTCACCGCCGATACCCCAGAACTTGCACTCAATGGTACCCTCAGCTGCAGTATTAGGAGCCTCAGGATCCTCTGCAAGAGAGAGGTTGGTAACGTCATCGACAATACCAATGGTGAACTCACGCTGAGGATTATCCTTCTTGAGCTCCTCGAAGATTGCAAATGCAGATGATGGTGGGGTGTCCTTAGAACCAAGGCCATAACGACCGCCAACAACCTTAATACCGGTACGACCTGCCTCGAAGAGAGAAGTAACAACGTCTTCATAGAGAGGCTCACCAACGGAACCTGGCTCCTTGGTACGGTCGAGAACAGCAATCTTCTTGACGGACTCAGGAAGAACGTCAACAAAGTGCTTTACAGAGAATGGACGATACAGACGGACCTTAACCAGACCGACCTTCTCGCCACGAGCGTTCAGATAATCGATAACCTCTTCGAGGGTATCGCAGAAAGAACCCATGCAGATAACAACGCGGTCAGCATCTTCTGCGCCATAGTAATTGAACAGACCGTAGTCAGTACCAAGCTTGGCGTTAATCTTGTTCATGTAGTCTTCAACAACTGCTGGCAGCTGGTTGTAAACCTCATTGCATGCCTCACGGTGCTGGAAGAAGATATCGCCGTTCTCATGAGAACCACGGCTTGATGGATGCTCTGGATTCAGTGCATGATCACGGAATGACTGAACAGCATCCATGTCACACATCTCAGCCAGGTCAGCATAATCCCAAACAGCAACCTTCTGAATCTCGTGAGAAGTGCGGAAGCCATCAAAGAAGTTAACGAATGGAACCTTGCCCTTGATTGCTGCGAGGTGAGCAACAGGAGCCAAATCCATAACCTCCTGGACATTGCCCTCTGCGAGAAGTGCAAAGCCAGTCTGGCGAGCAGACATAACGTCAGAGTGATCGCCAAAGATGTTTAGAGCGTGGGTTGCAACGGTACGTGCGCTGACGTGGAAAACACCTGGAAGCTGCTCGCCGGCAATCTTGTACATGTTTGGAAGCATGAGCAAGAGACCCTGAGAAGCGGTGTAAGTAGTGGTCAAAGCGCCTGAACCAAGAGAACCATGAACAGCACCAGCTGCGCCAGCCTCAGACTGCATCTCAACAACCTTAACGGTTGTGCCAAAGATGTTCTTTACGCCTTGGGCGGACCACTGGTCAACATAGTCTGCCATTGGACTTGAAGGGGTAATTGGGTAAATACCCGCCACCTCAGTAAACGCATACGACACGTAAGCCG
Source organism: uncultured Atopobium sp. (assembly GCA_902373375.1). GTDB lineage: Bacteria > Actinomycetota > Coriobacteriia > Coriobacteriales > Atopobiaceae > Lancefieldella. Next base: position 6,569 of record CABKMA010000009.1, on the reverse strand, counting down.
CGGCGTTGTTACCGTCCATGGACTTAAACTTTCTTGCCATTTCCTCTCCTTGCCTAGTCTGTGATTTCTCACAGAATGCGTCTGTGCGATCAAAATATAGCTGTAGACCCTGGATAACTACGAAAGCAAGTTCCATAGCTTGGCCAGCAGCGGTCGCATAATGCCTTTATTATTACGCAAAAAAACAATGAAACAAATCAGAAATACAAGCCTATAAATACCTATTTTTAGGTAGGAATTTCTACCTGCGGTCTTTCAGGGCGAGTACCATACAAAAATATAACTTTTTTGTACTTCAACAAAATATTCAACTATGCAAGCAGTCATTCATTTAAAACTAGACGGATTTTTACAAACCATCTGTCACGTACGTTAACTTTATCCCGTATTGTGCATACTTACTTTTATGCATTGTCTGATTACTTGGTAGCCTTAATTTCACAGAGTTTCTTATAGCCTTGTAAGAAATGCTCGCTTATTTCACTTCTTACATCAGAGGCACAGACTACTCCATGCTCATCTGAGGTAAGAAATGCTTCATCAAATTTAGCTGTTCCATCAAATACTTGTGCAACAACATCTGGATCAAATTCTATTGACTTATGAAGTGTCTGCGCCAAATCAGATACCAAGCTTGTAACTCCAGATAGAACACTCTCTTCTGAAACGCCAGCAATAAGTTTTTCATTGTTAACTAGCCAAAGCACTTCCGGCGCACAGCCTATCTGGAGCTCTTCTCGTTGCGAAATCCTTGCGCGCCCCGCAAGAGATAAAACTGAACAATCCTTCAACGGCTGATAAGGTCCGACAGACATGGCGGCCTGACCATTGCTCTCAAGCAAAATCATAAGAACACCATCCGGATACTCTTGCGATCCCTCTTTGAGAGTCCCTTCAATATGTTGCTTAGCCCAAGCAATCAAGTGTGGAGAAACTTCTTTTTGAGCAACAAAACGTCTACTAAGCGCTCGTAAGTGCCTATTACCAAGGGGAAGAACGCCTCCAGCAAGCCTCCAGCGACAAATAAGTTCTGGGTTATCAAGCTCAAACTTTTGAACCGCTTCCAGCTCCTCCTGGTCCACGGCGTCCTCCTCTCACCTCTATGTACTATGAACTGTTGTTCCAGATTTATCAGATTAATGCCTAAAGTGACGCTTGCCCGTAAAGACCATCGCAATACCATATTCATCACAAGCAGCTATGGATTCATCGTCTCTAACTGAACCACCTGGCTGAATAATGGCTGTTACACCATGGGCTGCTAAGGTATCGACATTATCTCGGAATGGGAAAAATGCATCAGATGCAGCTACAAGATTCTTCGGATCAATTCCCATCCGCTCACAAGCCGACTCAGCGCGCTCACATGCAAGAAGAGCTGCGTCAACGCGATTAGGCTGACCTGGTCCCATACCAATTCCAGCCTGGTCTTTTGCAACCAAAATTGCATTGGACTTAACGGTTTTACAAACTTTCCAAGCAAACATCAAATCGTTTAGCTCTTCTGGAGTTGGTTGACGCTTAGTAACTACCTCAAAGCTATCTGCGGTTTCGTCTGCGTGATCAAGGTCTTGGACCAAAAGACCTCCATCAACCGTCCTCATCTCAAGCTCACGGCTTCTATCAATTCCGCCAGTGGCTAATACACGAAGATTGGTTCTCTTTGATAGGCGTTCAAGAGCCTCTTTTGTAAAACTTGGTGCAATAAGAACCTCTACAAACTGCTTATTAACATCTGCAAAATGCTCAACAAACTCCAGCGGAACCTCTCTGTTAACTGCAATAATTCCACCAAATGCAGAAAGTGGGTCACAAGCAAATGCTCGATCATATGCCTCAACAACATTTTCTGCCGTAGCAGAACCGCAGGGATTCTGGTGCTTCAGAATGATGACTGAGGGCTCATCAAATTCACGAACAGCTGCCCAAGCTGCATCGGTATCCAGTAAATTGTTGTAAGACAAAGGCTTGCCCTGAAGTTGCTGAGCGTTTGCCAAGGAGTGTGCGGGAGCTCCGGGCATCCTATAGAACGCTGCAGATTGCTGAGGATTTTCTCCGTAACGAAGATCCTGTTCCTTTGTTGCCTTTACCAGTAAAGTCTCTGGGAATTTACTCTGCTCTGATTCGACAACACTAGAAAGATATGTGGCAATAGCGCCATCATATGCAGCTGTTGTCTTAAACACTTTTAGAGCAAGCTGCTGTCGAGAAGTTCTTGTTGTTGCACCTTCATGAGCGCGCATCTCGTCAAGAACGCGACCATAATCTGCTGGATCAACAATAACTGTAACAAAATCATTATTCTTTGCAGCAGAGCGAAGCATTGAAGGGCCGCCAATATCAATGTGCTCAATTGCATTTTCTAGTGTCACTGATGGATCAGCTACGGTCTTCTCAAACTCATAAAGGTTAACGCAGACCAGATCAATCATACCAATCCCATTATTTTCCGCATCAGCAACATGGCCAGGATTATCTCTACGGCATAAAAGACCACCATGAACACGAGGATGCAGCGTCTTAACGCGGCCGTCCATCATCTCTGGAAATCCGGTATAAGACTCAATAGGAACCACAGGCACACCAGCTTCTTCAAGGGCTTTTGCGGTTCCTCCTGTTGAGATTACCTCTACACCAAACTCTTTAGTAAGAGCTTGTGCAAATTCAACAATGCCCGTTTTGTCTGTTACCGAAATTAGGGCACGTTTGATGGGGGCCTCAGCCATTGCCGCTCCTTTGCGTTTGACACTTTCTATCAGAAACACCTACAGCCTAGCAGCTGTGAAACACTGTGTGCTAGATGTAAACAAACTCGAAACTATTCTATAATCTTCCGCTATGAAACGCTTGAAAGGCACTGATACATATGTCTATTGACTCTCCCATCATAGTTCCCTTTGAAGACGCCGATTTACCAGAACTTATATCAATCGTTGAACGTGTCTGGTACTTAGATGACGACAACTCTCAAGAAACCAGTAGGTCTCTGGCTACCATTGATATTTCTTACTACATTGGTGTTTCTACTCATCGCTTTGTAGCAAAGCAAGATGGTCAAATACTTGGTCTTATTTTCTGCTCAAACGGAGAAACTCCAGACGATTACGAAAAGTGGCAAAAGTTAGAACATGAATCAGCCATAAAAGCCAAAAAACTATTTAGCAAAGCTGACTTTGAGGACTACGAGATTTTTGGCGATGTCGAATCTCGTCTCGTGCACAAATATTGGAACACAAACACCAACGATGCCAAATGGGAAATTACCCTATTTTGCGTAAGCCCCACTATAAAAAGCCAAGGTATTGGAAGTATGCTCTTTTCCTACATTTTGAGCTTTATGAAGGAGCAGGGAGCAAAACATTATTTCCTTGCAACAGATGATGATTGCGACTTTGGTTTTTACCAGCACAAAGGTCTTACCTGCAAAGACACAGCAGCTATTAAGTCATCAACAAAAGACTTTGGATTTGCCTATATCTATGCAGGAGATTTCTAAGAATGAGTCCTTGTGTTGGAAGATTTGCACCAACTCCTTCCGGAAGAATGCATCTAGGTAATGTTTTCTCAGCGCTTATGGCCTGGGCCAGCGCTCGTTCCCAAAACGGCAACTTCATTCTACGAATTGAAGACTTGGATGTTCGTGCTCATAATCCTCAATACACCTCCTATCTACTTGATGATTTGCAGTGGCTGGGGCTCACTTGGGACAAAGGTCCGTTCTACCAGAGCAAGCGCACAGAGCTCTACCAGGAGGCTCTTTTAAAATTGCAGCAACAAGAGCTTTTGTATCCTTGTTTTTGTTCCAGGGCAGACTTACACGCCGCACAAGCCCCTCACGTCAGTGACGGAACGTATATCTATGCAGGAACCTGCCGCAACCTAAGCCCTGATGAACGAGAAGAACTCTCAAAACACAAAATCCCTGCAACACGTTTACGGGTTCCTAATAAAACCTACACCTTTAAAGACAGGGTCTACGGACCGATAACTCAAAATCTTGCAGAATCTTGTGGAGACTTTATTGTTCAACGTGCAGATGGCGTTTTTGCATACCAGCTTGCTGTAGTAATTAACGATGCCGACATGGGTGTAACTGAAGTAGTTAGAGGATCAGACCTTCTCTCCTCTACTCCCAGACAGCTTTATTTACAAGACGTGCTTGGTCTTTCTCACCCCCAATATGCTCACCTTCCCTTACTTGTAGCTCCCGATGGTAGGCGACTTTCTAAACGCAACCGTGACTTAGACCTTGGCACACTCAGAAGCCAAGGAAAAACACCAGAAGAAATTCTTGGCTTTCTGGCTTACTGTGTGGGTCTCGCAGAAATAGAAGAGCCTCTTTCTGCAGTACAAGTTGCCAGTCGCTTCTCATGGGATACTTTTCAAGCTCACCGAAAAAACGTGGTTGTTGAGCATTTTTCACATGTTTTGTAAAATGTCTTATTGTGAGTGACGCCAGTTCGGGGTATCATTCTCAAGCACCCATTTTGGAGAGCTGACCGAGAGGCCGAAGGTGCTCGCCTGCTAAGCGAGTATGGGCCCCAAGCCCATCTGGGGTTCGAATCCCCAGCTCTCCGCCAGAATTTTCTGCTCGTTGCATCTTTGCAACGAGCTTTTTTCTTATCAAAAAGAACTTTTTTCAAAGATTACACTTGCATTTTAAACTGGAAAATGGCATTCTATCTACTTGCACGCGGCGTTACCTCAGCTGGATAGAGGACCTGACTACGAATCAGGGCGTCATAGGTTCGAATCCTATACGCCGCACCACTTGAATTTAAGAGCTCCTGTTGGGGCTCTTTTTTATTTACTTGGCCGCAAAGCCACTTCGCCTGAAGAATTAGCACATAAATAACTATATGAAATACCAGCTTCATCAAGCTCATCCATTACCGAAGCCAATCCATCTTCTAACATAATGAGATTTAAATAATCTTGTGGGTCCAAGTCTTTTAAGCCCAGTCTACCTTGTTGCAAAATCCATTTTTTTAGAGCTTCAATTTGCTTAGATGCAATATGAACTTGCGAATAAAACTCTTTGTAGCCATATCCGATTTCTGCTTCCTTACCCTGCACAAATTGACGTAATACAATATCTTCTTGTGCCTCTATCAAACCTTTCATAACCACCTCTTTCTTCCTTTGTTGGCACCAGTATAGCTGATTTATAGAACATATGTTCTATAAATCAGTAAAAGAAATGGTCTCCACAATTTTGATGAAGACCATTTCAAAAATAGAACCAGTTTTGATTAAAAAGAGAAACTATTCTGGTCGAATGACCTCGATGCCTCCCATGTAAGGACGGAGCGCCTCAGGTACGGTGACAGAACCATCGGCATTCTGATAATTCTCCATAATTGCAGCCATAGTGCGACCAACCGCCAGGCCAGAGCCATTAAGTGTGTGAACCAGACGGGTGCCCTTAAACTCCGCTGGATCCTTATAGCGGATATTTGCACGACGTGCCTGGAAATCCCAGCAATTAGAGCAAGAAGAAATCTCCTTATATGCGTTGTAGCTTGGGAGCCAGACCTCAATGTCGTAACACTTGCATGCAGAAAAACCAATATCACCAGTGCAAAGAGTAACCACATGATACGGAAGACCCAAAAGCTGAAGGATTTTCTCGGCTTCCTGAACCATGGACTCAAGCTGGTTCATGGAATCTTCTGGCTTTGCAAACTTGACCATCTCTACCTTGTCAAACTGGTGAACACGAATGATGCCGCGGGTGTCTCGACCAGCTGAACCTGCCTCCTCGCGGAAGCATGGGGTGAATGCGGTATACAGCAAAGGAAGCTGAGATGCATCCAGAATCTCGTCACGGTGAATATTGGTGAGCTGAACTTCAGCAGTTGGAATCAGGTAGAGGTCAGGCTGAACGTGATAGAGATCCTCTTCAAACTTAGGGAGCTGACCAGTACCAAACAGGGAGTCTTGATTTGTGATAACTGGAGGCCACCACTCTTTAAATCCTGCCTGGTTATGCGTATCAATCATAAAGTTGATAAGCGCGCGCTCCATGCGAGCACCCATGCCGCCAAGCAGATAAAAACGAGTTCCAGCAAGCTTTACACCACGATCAAAGTCAATCATGCCCAGCTCAGGTCCAAGATCCCAGTGCGCCTTTGGCTCAAAATCAAACTGAGTTGGCTCTCCCCACTTACGGACCTCAGGGTTATCAGAGTCATCCTTGCCATAAGGGACAGATGCGTCAGGGATGTTTGGAATAGCCGCAACAAGAGCGGTAAGTTCTTCCTCAACCTCTCCGCGGCGCTGGTCAAGCTCTGCAATTCGGTCTTTATTAGCCGCCACCTGCTCTTTAGCTGCCTCAGCTTCTTCCTTTTTACCCTCACGCATAAGAAGACCAATTTGCTTGGAAACAGCATTGCGCTCTGCCTGAAGAGACTCAACCTCAGCAATTACGTTTCTACGCTCTTCATCAAGCTCAAAGAATTTCTTGCGATCCCAATGAGCATTTTGCCTGGACTCGCAAGATTTATCTACGAGATCAGGATTCTCGCGCACAAATTTGATATCAAGCATGCAGCTTCTCCTTGAATCAA
>CABKMA010000008.1 GCA_902373375.1 uncultured Atopobium sp. | reverse complement strand
ATTCTGGTAGGTTGTGAACAAATCTCTATGGAATGGCCTGGTAAGAAGGTTCTTATCAACCAGACTATTGGCGTTAATGAGGGTGACCGTATTGGCGTTGTGGGCAAGAACGGAGACGGTAAATCAACCCTCTTAGATCTTATCGCTCATAGAATTGAGCCTGATTCTGGCAACGTAATTTGGAGAAGTGGCATTCAAGTAGGCTATATGGGCCAAACTGATTCACTTTCTGATACGCAGACCGTTTGCAGCGCTGTTGTAGGAGACACTCCAGAGTATGAATGGGCTTCTGATGCTCGTATTCGCAAAATTATTGACGAGCTTATTGGTGACCTGGACTGGAACGGCCTGGTAGGAGAGCTCTCAGGAGGTCAGCGTAGGCGTTGCGACTTAGCTCGTCTTCTTGTGGGTACCTGGGACTTAATGCTTATTGACGAGCCCACCAACCACCTTGACCTACATGCTATTCAGTGGCTTGCTAACCATCTTAAAAATCGCTGGTCAGAAGGAAGCGGTGCTCTCATTTTGGTCACACATGACCGTTGGTTTTTGGATGAAGTCTGTGACCACATGTGGGAAGTTCATGATGGAGTGATTGATCCATTTGACGGCGGTTATTCTGCCTACATTCAAGCCCGAGTTGAACGTGATAGACAGGCAGCGGTGATGGAAGAGCGCCGTCAGAATACGCTCAGAAAAGAGCTTAATTGGCTTGCTCATGGTGCAAAGGCGCGCACGTCAAAGCCTAAGTTTAGAATTGACGCCGCCATGGAGCTTCTGGCCGAAGATCCACCACTGAGAAACACGCTTGAGCTTAAACGCATGGCAGTTTCCAGGCTGGGAAAACAAGTCATAGAAATGCATGACGTTTCGTTTGCTTACAAGAATGCTTCAACAATTGCAGATACAGACTCTCATGCGCAGACAGATGCATCAAACTCCCATGCAGATGTTATCAAGCACGTTGAGTGGCTTATTGGTCCTGGTGACCGCTATGGCATTTTGGGCGAGAATGGCGCTGGAAAATCCACACTTCTTGAGCTCATGACACAGCAGTTGCAGCCGACGTCTGGTGTGGTAAAGGTAGGAAAATCTGTCAAATTTGGCTGGCTTTCTCAGCAGATTGATACGTTTTCCACAAAAGAGTCGTGGACCGTTCTTGAACTGTTAAGCCAGTATAAAACTAGCTACCTAGTCAACGGCAAAATGCAAAGCCCCACACAGCTGCTTGAAAGCTTGGGCTTTGATCGCCGAGAATTTACCAACCGCTTGCAAGACCTCTCCGGTGGTCAACGTAGACGCTTGGCGCTTCTGTGTGTCCTTCTGGAAGAGCCAAACGTGCTGGTCCTGGACGAGCCTGGCAATGACCTTGACACAGATATGCTTGCTGTCCTGGAAGACCTACTAGACTCATGGCCTGGAACGCTTCTGGTAGTCAGCCACGACCGATTCTTGATTGAGCGCGTCACTGATGACCAATATGCCCTCATAGACGGTCATATTCGTCACGTCCCCGGAGGCGTTGACGAGTACCTCAAGCTTGTTGATGCTGCAAAGCAGACGGCGAGAAAATCGGGTGAGTTGTCGGGTGAACGCGGAGGTTCAGGTGTGAGTGAGCCGCGAGTAGACGGTTCTTCTCGCCAAGAGAGTGCGGCGCTGAGCAACGCTGAGCGTCGTGAGCTCAAGAAGCGCTTTGACTCAATTGAGCGCCGCATGGGTAAGGCTCAAGAGCTACCCAAGCAGATTAAGGAGCAGATGAGCACCGCTGATGCTACTGATGCGCAGCGTTTGATGGAATTGCAGCAGCAGCTTAATGATGCTGAAACTGCTCTTACAGAGCTAGAAGACGAGTGGTTAATGCTTGCAGAGAAACTTGGAGAAGCGTAAATGAAAGAATTGCTCTCTAGGTTTGTTTGGCCAAAGTATTGGCGTAAGAGTCTTGTTGCTTTACTTTGTAAGGGCGTTGAGGTTATCGGAGATCTTCTTACGCCGCTGATTATTGCGCGCATGATTGACTTAGGCATTCACGGTGCAAACATATATGACATTTTTCGCTATGGCATCTTATTGGTAGTTATTGCAATAGTGGGCTTTAGTTTTACGCTTGTCTGTCAAAAAATTGCTTCTATTGTCTCTCAGCGCACAGGAACCGATCTGCGTAATAAGCTCTTTGAAAAGATTCAAGAGCTCTCAAGTGCCGATATTTCCGCTCTTGGAACAGACACTCTGGTCACAAGACTTATCAATGACGTCAATCAGGTTCAGGTAGCCATCGCTCTTGGTATTCGTCAGCTGGTAAGATGGCCAATCCTTGCTGCTGGCTCTATTATTGCAACCCTTATGCTTGACGCACAACTTGGCATGGTATTTTTACTGGCAACCGTACTTGTAGCAGCCATTTTCTTCTTTGTTGCACGTAAATCTACAGCACTCTTTACAGAACTGCAAAGACGTCTTGATACTGTTTCTTTATATATGCGACAAATGCTTTCTGGCGTTCGCGTTATTAGAGCCTTTAGGCATGAGGCAGAGGAGAAAGCCCAGTTCTCTGAAGCGGTATTAGCTCAGACGCAAACAGCAACTGACGCTGCAAATTATTCGGCGTTGCTGAACCCTGCAACTTTTCTTGTCATGTACTTGGGAATTGCCGTTACGCTTTGGCTTGCGGCACCCCAAATTACTGCTGGTACGTTGTCCCAAGGTACTGTAGTTGCGCTTGTTAGTTATATGACCAGTGCGCTTTTGGCAATTGGATACGTTGCTAATTTGGTTATCATCATTACGCGCGGAACTGCATCAGCTGCACGTGTGATGGAGGTTCTTAACACCAAACCAACACTTACCGATGAGGGTAACAAGTACATCAACCTCACTGAATCTGACTTTACTGGTACCGCTGTAGCTTTCAAGGATGCCTCCCTTGTCTATGACGGCGGAGGAGAGCCTGCACTTTCTAACATTAACCTCTCGCTTCAGGCAGGTCAGACGCTTGGTATTATTGGCGGAACTGGTTCTGGTAAGTCCAGTTTTGCTGCGCTCATCCCGCGTCTTTTTGATACGGAGACCGGTTCTGTCAGTGTCTTTGGTCACAACGTCAAAACCTACACGTTTGAGCAGCTACGCTCCCTTATTGGCTACGTTCCTCAGCACACCTCACTGGTCAGCGGCACCATTCGCTCTAATCTCTACTGGAAGAACCCAAACGCTACCGACGAGGAGCTTTGGGCAGCTCTTGAGGTTGCTCAGGCAGCAGGCTTTGTGCGCGAGAAACCCGATCAGCTTGAAAGCATTGTTGAGCGTGGTGGCAAGAACTTCTCGGGTGGTCAGCGCCAGCGTTTGACTATTGCTCGTGCTCTGGTAGGAAGTCCGCGCATTGTCATCTTAGACGACGCTGCTTCCGCACTAGATTTTGCTACGGACGCACACCTCCGCGCGGCCCTTCGCAAGCTCAGTGCCACCACTACAAGCATCATCATTTCGCAGCGTGTAGCTGCCGTAATGCAGGCAGATAAGATTCTAGTTCTTGACCATGGAAAACAAGTAGGACTGGGGACACACAAAGAACTTCTCGCTACGTGTTCGCTCTATAAAGAGATTTGTCTTTCACAGCTTCGCCCTGAGGAGGTGCTGTAATGGCCGATATGTACTCTGGCGGAAGCACCTCCGCTATCGCACCTAGCGCTCCTGAGCGCGGCAAAGGCGGCTCCGCTGACGGCATCTCCATGTCCGCAGCAGAAGTCACACGCCGACTAGCTGCATGGGTTTCTCCGCACGGAGGATTTCTTGTTTTGGCAGCAGCATCGTCTATTGCAACCATACTCCTGCAGCTCTGGGTACCCATTATTGTTGGTGGCGCCATCGACCAGCTTATTAGGCTGGTCCAGGGTGGAGAAGCAGCTCTGCTACCAGTCCTTACGCAGCTTTCATTGGTGGTTTTACTTGCAAGTGCAACACAGTGGCTTGCTTCTTGGTCTACCAATAAGCTTACCTACCTGGTTACACGCGATCTCAGAAACGCAGCTCATGCTAAGGTGGCAAATTTGCCGCTCTCATACATTGACACGCATTCTCAGGGAGACTTGCTCTCTAGGGTTGTAAATGATGTGGATCAGCTGGGCGACGGCCTTCAGCAGGGCCTGACGCAGTTCCTTACGGGCGTGGTGACCATTATTGGTACCTTATGCTTCATGTTCTATATGTCGGTTCCTATGGGCCTGGTAGTTGCTCTGGCGACACCGCTCTCTATTATTGTTGCTTCCGCCATTACCAAGTACGCTAGCTCATCTTTTAGCAAGCAGCAGGGCTTTCAGGGGCAGCTTGGCGGATATGCAGAAGAAATGGTCTCTAACCAGGAGCTTATTACTGCTTTTGCCCACAAAGATGCCATTATTGAGCAGTTTGAAGCTATTAACGAGAAACTCCGTGTAGTCGGAGAGCGCGCACAGTTTGCTTCATCGCTTTCTAATCCTTCCACACGCTTGGTAAACAACTTTATTTACGCGTTAGTAGCCGCTCTTGGCTGCATTTGCGTTTTGACGGGCATTCCTTCTGTGCTTACCATTGGTCAGGTGCAGAGCTTCCTCTCGTATGCCAACCAGTACATGAAGCCTTTTAACGCCATTTCCGCAGTTGTAACACAGGTTCAGACAGCCTATGCAAGCGCTCGTCGAGTCTTTGATCTTCTCGACGCAAAGGAAATCAAGCCTAATCCAGTAGACGCTGAAGTCATCCAGAACCCACAGGGCTCCATTGAGTTTGATGACGTGGCGTTCTCCTATGATCCCAAGCACCCGCTGCTCAGCCACATCTCATTCAGGGCAAAGCCCGGTCAGAAGATTGCTCTTGTTGGCCCAACTGGCTGCGGCAAGACCACCCTTATTAACCTGCTACTCAGGTTCTATAGCATTGATTCTGGCGCAATTTATGTAGACGGTCATAACACGCAAAAGCTCACCCGTGCATCGCTGAGAGAGCAGTTTGGTATGGTGCTGCAGGATACGTGGCTCTTTAAGGGAACCATCAAAGAGAACATTCGCTATGCAAAGCCAGACGCAACTGATGAAGAAATTGTTACAGCGGCGACAAAGGCTCAGGCTCATGAGTTTATTCAGCAGCTTCCTCAGGGTTATAACACCATGGTAGGGGAGTCTGGCGGATCTTTGTCCCAGGGCCAGCAGCAGCTTCTCTGCATTGCTCGAGTTATGCTTGCAAATCCGCCTATTCTGCTTCTGGACGAGGCAACCTCAAGTATTGATACACGTACAGAGCAACTGGTACAGAAGGCGTTTGATACCATCATGAAGGGCAGAACTTCCCTGGTTGTTGCACACAGGCTCTCTACCATTCAGGGCGCAGATTGCATTCTTGTCATCAAAGACGGTGCTATTTTCGAACGCGGCACCCACGATGAGCTCTTAGCTAAAGGCGGCTTCTACGCCAAGCTGTACGAGAGTCAGTTTGAAGGTACGGACGCATAAATTAAGATGGAATTTTTGAAAGAGCCAGCACCTTGAATGGGCTGGCTCTTTCAATGTCACCTGTAATTGACAAACTGGAAGTTATTTTTGCAAGGTGATAAGTCCTGCACAGTCAGACATTTTTTCAAATCGCATTTCTGGAAATTGACCTTTTAGCTCATCCCATACAAAATATATTTCATCACCGTCCCATTCATCTGCCGCAATCCGCATACATTCTTGAAGTAATGACCGAGTTTCAAATGCTATATCTCCGATATATATACATCCTCCCTCGTTCAACAGCTTAAATAATGATGTAATAAAATCTACTTTTTGAAAGTCTGTAAGATGATGGAGAGAATATGTAGCAATGATCGCGTCATACTTTTGTTTCTGTATAGGTTCCACCAAGCCATTGGAAAAATCGCCTTCATACAAATTTGCTTTAGACATTTTCTCTTTTGCAATTTCAATCATTCTATCTGAAAAATCTTGTCCGTAAATCGTACAGCCGTTTTCATATAATCTTGAAGTCAGTACTGCTGTTCCAAACCCAATATCTAAGACAGTCTTCGCAGATGAACAAATTACACGATTATAGATTACATTAAGAATAGATTTGTAGCCTGCAAAAGGATACGAGCCGTATTTGTCAGACAAACCTACACTCTTATCATAATCATCTGCCCATAAATCAAAACCTTTTTTTACTTGCATATTTAACCTCGATAACTTTTAATTTGTCACTTTGTCTATGCTACAAATTAGATCACACCGGTTTTTGAAAACTACTTCTATATATAAAGAAAAGCCGATATTTCACGGCTTCGAGAAATTCTGGTCGGGTGGACTGGATTTGAACCAGCGACCCCTTGACCCCCAGTCAAGTGCGCTACCAAGCTGCGCCACCACCCGTTTGCTTTTGATACGATAGCATTCCAACATAAATTGAGCAAGCAGTACCCGGTAACCAAATAGTTAAGTGAGCCAGATTTGGATAACTTCTTTAAACGTGCATTTTCAGTGGTAAAACAGATTCCCGAGGGCAGGGTAAGCACGTATGGACAGATAGCACGTATGATAGGGGAGCCAAGAAAGGCTCGCTATGTGGGATTTGCCATGCACCAAAGTCCTGGTGTTGCGGGCGGTGTACCTTGTCACAGAGTGGTTTTTAAAGATGGCTCGCTTGCCCCTGGTTTTGCTTTTGGTGGACCTGACGCTCAAAGAGAGCTTCTTGAGGCAGAAGGTGTGCAGTTTCTTGAAAACGGTAGGGTTGATATGAAACGATATCTCTGGGAAGCATAAAAAAATGAAACAAATAGGCGCCTGTATCTGCGGGCGCCCTTTCTTGCAAACGTGAGCTAAGTTACTTACGCAAGTGGCTTATACGCATCATCAACATTGATGTGGCAATAACCACCTGGGTTCTTCTTCAAGTAGTCCTGATGATACTCTTCAGCAAGTACGTAGTTATCTAGCGGCTCAACCTCAACGGCAAGCTTCTGACCAAAGAGAGACTCTTGTTCAGACATAATGCGATCAATGACAAGCAGGTCAGCTTCGTTTGTGTAATAGATACCCGTGCGATACTGTCTACCAACGTCGTTACCCTGCTTGTTTACTGAAAGGGGATCAATAACCCTAAAGTAGTAGCGCAAAATGTCATAGAGGCTTACTACAGTCTCATCGTAGGTTACATGCACTGTTTCTGCATGATCTGTAGCCTTAACTTCCTGGTAATTGGTATCCAAGGTCTTTCCGTTTGCATAGCCAACTGTAGTAGCAGTAACACCCTTAATTCTGGAGAAGTACTCTTCAAGTCCCCAGAAGCATCCACCTGCTAAATAAATCTCTGCCATAAAAGCCTCCCTAGGCTGAATTACTGTTATAAAAGTTTAAAGTGACTTCGCTTTACTTCAAAAACACCCTCTTTACTTAAAGAAGATATTACCGCGCTTAGAGCGCTTCTATCTACACCAAGATAATCTGCAAGCTGCTGCCTGTTATAGGGGATATCAAACTCTGATGAATCTTCAGCTTGTGAGCGCGTATTTAAGTACGCCATCAGCTTACCACGGATACTTTTAGGAGCAGCATCTTGAATACGACGACTCAGCATAATGTTTTTTCTTGCGATAGACGCCATAAGATTTCTGGTGATAATGTCCACTCCACCACAGATATCACACGTTCTAGCAGTGATTTGCCTAACGTCTAGCAGCAGAATATCCGATTTCTCTGTTGCAACAACCGAGGTCAAAAGCGGCACATTTCCAAGGGCTGCATACGCTTCTCCAAAGGTTTCTCCTGTATGAAAAGCTCCCATTACAGAAATATTGCCCTGTGCATCTGATCCTTCCACATGAATGGCACCCGAGATTACAATGCCAAACTGATGTGCCTTATCGCCAGCACATAGAATAATTTCTCCAGGTTTATAGGTGTGTACTGCAGCACATAAATGGTTTAGAAGAGCGTCTAGTTGCTCTGGTTCTACGCCTTTGAACACCGCAGTGTTAAGCAAAAACATAGGTTTAATGTCGTGCAAGTTCATACTCTCTCCAAAATTTCCTCTAACAGAAATCCTTATGTTGTAATTACAACATACACTATTCCACATTCCTGTAATCATGAAACCTAGAAGAGTAAATCTCTTCTCGCAATATTGTTTTATGGAGAGGAAAAATAGTGGATAAGAAGATGTTCTGTTTCCAGTGCGAGCAGACTGCTGCTTGTACTGCATGTACCGGTAATGCTGGCGTTTGTGGCAAGCCTTTTGACGTCGCATTTGCTCAGGACGAGCTCACCGGCGCTCTGGTTGGCCTTTCTCGTACCGAGCTTGCTGCTGGTAAGCGTTCTAGCCGTGCAGACCAGCTAATTGTTGACGGTCTGTTTACCTGCGTCACCAATGTCAACTTTGACAAGGGCGCTGTTGATGCAGTTACCGCTCAGGTTCGTGACGAGAAGAACCGTCTAGCCGTAGAGGCTGGTGTAGAGCCTGTTGAGGACCTTCCTCTTGGCGGCGTTTGGACTGACAACGAAGACATTAGATCTCTCAAGTCCCTCATTCTCTTTGGTATTCGCGGTATGGCAGCTTACGCTTACCACGCTCGCGTTCTTGGTAAGACTGATGAGGCAGTTGACGCTTTCTTTGTTAAGGCACTTGCTGCTCTTGCTACCGAGTCTTCCGTTGACGTTTTGCTGCCTCTTACCCTTGAGGTAGGCGAGGTCAATCTCAAGTGCATGGCTCTTCTTGACAGCGCAAATACCGGCGCTTATGGCACCCCAGTTCCAACTGAGGTTCCTCTGACTATTGAGCCTGGTCCATTCATTGTTGTTTCCGGTCACGACCTTCTTGACCTCAAGATGCTCCTTGAGCAGACCGAGGGTACCGGCGTTAACGTCTACACCCACGGCGAGATGCTCCCAGCTCACGGTTATCCAGAGCTTAAGAAGTATCCACAGCTCAAGGGCAACTTTGGTACTGCATGGCAGAATCAACAGAAGGAGTTTAAGAACATTCCAGCTCCAGTTGTCTTTACCACTAACTGCCTCATGCCACCTCGTCCTACCTACAAAGATCGCGTTTACACTACCGAGCTTGTTGCGTTCCCAGAGCTTGTTCACATTGACGAGGACGCAAACGGTAAGAAGGACTTCAGCGCTGTTATCAAGCAGGCTCAGGAGCTTGGTGGATACGCTGAGGCTCAAGAGCTCACCGGTATCAACGGTGGCCACAAGGTAACTACCGGCTTTAGCCACGGAGCGGTTCTTGGCATTGCCGATAAGATCATCGATGCTGTTAAGCAGGGCGCTATTAAGCACTTCTTTGTTGTTGGTGGCTGCGACGGCGCTCGTCCTGGCCGTAACTACTACACCGAGTTTGTTGAGCAGACTCCTGCAGATTCCGTTGTTCTCACCGTTGCTTGCGGTAAGTTCCGCTTCAACGACCTTGACCTGGGAACCATCGGTGGCATTCCTCGTATTCTTGACGTTGGTCAGTGCAACGACGCTTACGGTGCCGTTCAGATTGCAACCGCTCTTGCAAATGCATTTGGCTGCGGCGTTAACGACCTGCCACTGAGCTTTGTCCTGTCTTGGTACGAGCAGAAAGCTGTTTGTGTTCTTCTGACCCTGCTGCACCTTGGCATCAAGAACATCAAGCTTGGACCAACCCTTCCTGCATTTGTCAGCCCTAACGTCCTTAACATTCTTGTTGAGAACTATGGTATTGGCCCAATTGGCGACGCTTCCGAGGATCTTGCTCAGATGCTTGCTTAATTGGCGAGAAACCCCTCTAGTCCTTTCCTTAAACGCCTCTCAGTCACGTGCTGGGAGGCGTTTTTTGATCGTGGATTTAGTGGATCTATTCTGGTCATCAATAAACTCGAAAGATAGATCGATATCCTTCATCTCAACAGAAAGGATAAGCAATGAGAGCCCTAACAACTAATGACATGAAGAATCTGACTTTGCTAATTGAACCGCATATAAAAGTTGATAGAGCTTTATGTGAGTGTTTTAATCAGATCTGTGATAACTACGATAAGGTGCCATTAACTGAAATTGAATGCCCATCTATTAGCTGGAATGCTTTTGCATATGCCTTTTATATCATCAACTTAAAGCCTCTTAAAGCTCGAAATGAATTATTAGCCGCAATTGCTATATATTCTTTTTTAAACGTAAACGGCTATGACTTTGATCCTTCGCTACAGAATCTTCTGGTTTATATTGGGCTATTAAAATCTAACCAATATTTTGCTCACGAATTTTGCTCATGGATTGAACTAGAAATCATGTAATAATGACTTATTTTAAAATTTCTGTTTCTGCAACAAATTGATCAAAATGCCTTTCTAACTGTTTTTCATTTGGATAAGCTTCACGATAAACAGGCATGTGTAACTGCTTTTTATTAAAATCAATATATTCGGTTTTATCCAAAAGCCTCGATAATCTAATACGCTTACTGTCAGGCTCAACTGAAAGTAAATGTGCATCAAAAAGCAGATGTAAGTCAGATCTTAAGAGGATTCCATTGGTAACTATTTGTGTTTTAAGTCCACGATATTGACCAATATGAGCTGCTTGTAAAACCTGAGGGACATCGTTTCCAGAGATAGCGCATCTATTTGCATATGCTTTTAACAAATCATTTCTAAACTGAGCTTGTCCCTGTCTGCGTACAGACTCTATAAATTCCTTAATGCGTTCGTCAGTATCATCTATCTGCTCAAGCTGATTTTGAATCTCTGGCTTGAGTTCATCAAAACCTGCAGAAATAAAAGATGAATTATTGACCGTTTTAGTATTAACTGGTCCGTGAAGGGTAAACATTTTGCTCGTACTATTATAACACTCAACAAATGCTAATCCCATTACTTTATATTTCTTATTTTTATTCTTAATAAATAAACCAATGGGAAGGCCATCATTTAGGTAATTTATTAAAAGTGCGTTGTACATTGCTGACTGTATTTGATTTCCTTGAGTTTTAATATGCTCACTGTAATCAATTAACCAGGTACCATCAGAATAATAAATTGGCTTTCCATCTTCATATAGACCATTGCCATTTGAAGTGTGAACTGAGAGCGCATACTGCTTTAATCCATAAGAAACTTTACGTTTAGATGGACTATAAATTCCAGAATCTCTAGAAATAGGAATGCCATCAACATTAAACCCCTTTTCAAGATGGTGGGGAAGTTTATCAATCTCGGTCCCTTCATGATCGATAAACCATTTATACGCGGGGACAAATTCTTTCGGAGCAATTTTAAATGCTCTTTCGAGAGTTGGATTAAAGATCATGCATTCTGTTGTAATAGTCTGATCAAACATCCGAGTCTCCTCACAATTGGCCTGTACAAACAGTAAGTTTTTCTCGCTAGTGTGTAAAGATCTTTAACCAAATTACTTCACGAATTCTAAATGTTTGATTTATTAAAGAACGTTCAAGAATGAAGCTCTTCTCGATATCAGAATGTGGCATAATGCCACAGTTAAAGTAACAATTAATGTTAGTCATTAGTAGCATTTAAAAGAGGGGTTTCTATGACTAAAGTTGCAGTAATCGGTTGTACTCACGCGGGCGTTTTTGCCACTTCTTCAATCCTGGGTGCACACCCAGATTGGGAGGTTCACGTCTTTGAGCGCAATGACACGGTTTCCTTCCTGTCTTGCGGTATTGCTCTTTGGGTAGGTGATCACGTAAGCAATCCTAACAAGATGTTCTACAGCTCTCCAGAAGCCCTTACAGAGGCTGGTGCTCACGTCCACATGACCACAAACGTCACTTCTGCAGACGTTAAAACCAAGCACGTAGCATGGGAAGACCTCAAGACCGGAGAGACCTTTGAGAATGACTTTGACTACCTCGTAGTCACCACTGGTTCTAAGCCAATTGTTCCTCCACTGCCTGGTATTGACGGACCTCGCGTTCTTCAGTGCAAGAACTGGGCTGACGGACGTCGCATTCACGACACCATGGCAGCTTCTAAGTCCGCCATTGTCATTGGTGCTGGCTACATTGGTGCTGAGCTTGCAGAGCAGCTCTCCGAGCGTCAGAAGAACGTCACACTCATCGACATGCTTCCTCGTGTTCTTGCAAAGAACTTTGACAAGGCAATTACCGATCAGGTTGAAACTGCTTACAAAGAGCATGGCGTCACGCTTGCTCTTGGCGAGAAGGTCATGAGCTTTGAGGACAATGGTGATTCCGTCACTGTTGTTACCGATAAGGGCTCCTACACTGCAGAATACGCAATTCTGGGCATTGGATTCTTACCTCGTACTGACCTCTTTGATGGCCAGCTTGATATGCTTCCTAACGGTGCTATCAAGGTTGATGAGTACATGCGCACCAGTGAGCCTGGTGTCTTTGCAGCTGGTGATTCCGCTTCCATTATCTTTAACGTTACTGGCAAAGAGGACTATATTCCTCTGGCAACTAATGCTGTTCGACAGGGACTTCACGTTGGCCCTAACATGCTTGAGCCAACTGCTGCATATGCAGGTACTCAGGCTTCCAGCGCAGTTCAGCTCTACAACTACTCCATGGCTGCAGCAGGTCTCACCGTTGAGGGCGGCAAGGTTCGTGGTTACGAGTACGATTCTGTCTCCATCACCGAGAACTATCGTCCTGAGTTTATGCTGACTACTGAGCCAGTTACCGCAACGCTTGTCTGGGATCCTAAGACACGCCTTATCAAGGGTGCACAGTTCTTCTCAACACATGACGATGTTGCCCAGGCAGCAAACGTTGTTTCTGTTGCCATTGCCGCTGGTATGACCATTGATAACCTTGCAGCAGTTGACCTTTTGTTCCAGCCAAACTTTACCAACCCAGTCAACTACATTGGCTCCGTTGCTATGGCTGCCTGCGCAAAGGCCAAGTAAGCTCTGCACATAAATCGTAATAAAGAGAAGGAAGCTGGTATTTCCGCCAGCTTCCTTTTTGTTATCGAGCCCGAGTCTGGCTCGATGAATGCCTATTTTGTGTTTGCTCCGTCTTAATCCTGCATTGCCTTGATGTGGAACCTATCTTGGCTTTCTGCTCACTACGGCAATGTAGTTAAGGTCGTCGGCGTGGTCGTTAAAGAACGTAAACATACTGGAGAACATCTTAGTGTTCTCTGGCTTAAGACCGTTTCTTATGACCTTTAAAGCACCGTCAGCACCCTCATCGGCAATAAGTCCTGCCGGATTCATAAGCGTCATCTTGCCGTTCTTTGTTTCTGGACAGAAACCTGCTGACTCAAAGAGATTCTTCCAACCTGCAAGGGTTAAGGGCTTTACGTTGACGTGGATAGTTCTTGAGAGCTCGTGGACCAACTCATCGTCTTCTTTGAGCAGGAGGACGTCATGAGTAAGTTGCACACCGCCTGGCTTAAGTACGCGTGCATACTCTTTAACCGCAGACGCTTTCTGCTGGTCAGAGAGCATGGTGAGCATAGCCTCGTTAATAACAACATCAAAGCTGTTATCAGGGTAGGAGAGGTTTGTAGCGTCTCCTTGTTCCACCGTTACATACTGCTCGATGTTGTTTCTCGCAATATTTTCCTTTGTCTTAGGGAGGATATCTGCATTGAGATCGATTGCGGTTACGTGACAGTGGAATCGATTTATCAGTTCAACCGTAGTGGTACCAATATTACAAGCCACCTCAAGAATCTGAGTCTCTGGCGTAATCTCTACTGAGTTAAGCAGCCAATTGGTTGCCTCAATACCTCCAGGACGCAGTCTTGTCTTACCCATACGTAGTAAAAACTCGTGACCAGCTTCCATACTAAGACCCCCTTCATACCATAAAAGAAATTAAGTTAGCTTTGTCTAACTAATATAAGTTAAGCACATCAGCTTCTAAGAAAAAAGCTTTTTAAATTGCTATTTTTGAAACAATTTAGCGGGTTAGAGATAATCGCTCTTTTTGTGCATTTTCTTTATCAGTTTATAAGTTTATAGTGTACGCAAGGTAGGGCAACTTACTAATTTTCGCAGGTATTTAAGCGGAAAACTAAGGAGGAAGTTATGTACTACTCTGCTGGAACGTATGAATCGTTTGCTAAACCAGAAAAGCCCAAAGATGCCGATAAAAAATCAGCCTATATCATTGGAACAGGACTTGCAGGCCTAGCTGCTGCTTTTTATCTTGTTCGAGATGGCCAAGTTTTGGGTTCAAGAATTCATCTGCTAGAGAAACTTGAGCTTGCCGGTGGAAGTTGCGATGGTCGCAAAGATATAAGCAAGGGCTTTTATATGCGTGGTGGTCGCGAGATGGACAACCACTTTGAGTGCATGTGGGATATGTTTAGAGATGTTCCATCTATTGAAACACCTGGTGTTTCGGTACTCGATGAATACTATTGGCTCAACAAGCACGATCCCAACTACTCATTATGCAGAGCTTCTGAAAAGTGTGGTAAAGATGCTCACACAGACAGGAAGTTTAAGCTTGATAAGGAGTCTTCGCTTGCGCTTGCTAAGCTGTTTATGACGCCTGAGAAAGACCTTGAAGATAAGAAGATTAGTGAAGTTCTTCCAGATTCTTTTTGGAATACTAACTTCTGGCTCTATTGGCAAACCATGTTTGCATTCCAAAGATGGTCCTCAGCACTTGAGATGAAACGCTATTTATGCAGATATTGCCATCATATTGACGGTCTTCCTGACTTTACTGCATTAAGATTTACTAGATATAACCAGTATGAAAGTATGATTTTGCCGCTGGTAAGATATCTTGAAAACCATGGCGTGAGTGTTGATTACGGTATGGATGTCAAGAACGTCATCATTAACGACACCAATGGTAAAAAAGTAGCAACTCAGATTGTTTATCAGAAAAATGGCTCAGAGCAGACTATTGATCTTACAGAGGACGATCTAGTATTTATTACCAATGGTTCCTGCACTGACACTTCTTGCTACGGAGACCAAAATACTGCTCCTGACATCAGTAATGTAAGAAATGGAGTAGGAGAGTCCTGGGATCTTTGGAAGAAAATTGCCGCTCAGGCCAAGCATGGTGAGTACGGAAACCCTGATAATTTCTGCAGTGACTTTGAGGCAACCAATTGGATGAGTGCCACCATCCAGACAAAAGATGAAGAGATTATCAACAAAATTATTGGAGTCTGTAAAAGAGATCCAAGAGAAGGAAAAGTCACTACTGGCGGAATCGTAACTGTCAAAGATAGTACCGATAACTGGTACCTCTCGTGGACCATTAACCGCCAGCCACAATTTAAAGCGCAGGACAAGGATACCGTGCTTATCTGGCTTTATGCGCTAAGCACCAACAAACCAGGTAATTTTGTCAAGAAGGCTATGCGTAATTGCACTGGTGAGGAAGTGTGCCAGGAGTGGCTCTACCACATTGGAGTTCCAACAAAAAAGATTGAAGATTGGGCTAAGAACCGCTGCAATACCACTACGTGTTTTATGCCTTACATCAACGCATTCTTCCAGCCAAGAAAAGAAGAAGACAGACCCCTAGTTGTTCCTGAGGGTTCGGTTAACTTTGCCTTTATTGGACAGTTTGCTGAAACTCCTCGAGACACCATCTTTACTACGGAGTACTCAATCCGTACGGGTATGGAGTCTGTCTACACTCTGATGAACGTTGATAGAGGTGTGCCAGAGGTCTGGGGTTCTCAGTACGACATCAGAGAGCTTCTAAAAGCAACCTATTATGCCCTGGACAAGAAAACGCTTGATAAGGCTCCTCTCTCATTCAAAGAGAAGATGCTTTTGAAAGTAGCTCTCAAGGCTGTCAAGGGCACTGATTTAGAGCTTCTTTTAAGAAACAGTGGACTGATTAAGTAGAGCGCGAACGTTGCGTAAGCGATTAGGTACGTACGAGTGATACAAAAGTGGCTGCATTTGACGTGTCATCTGCAGCCACTTTTGTATACCACGTAGAGCATCTTTAGCTAAAAGTTCCTATATCAAAAAACTTTTGATAATTACTTTAAAACGGCTTGAACAACAGCAGCGTCAAAGTCTCCTTGTGCTTCTGTAAGCGCTTCTAGAAGCTGCGCTACACCTTCTTCATACACACTTGGCAACAAATACGTAGAAGCTGCCTTAGCTTCTTGAGTTCCATTTTCCATGCAGCAAGAATGAGGCGCAAGTTTTAAAAGATCAATATCATTACCAGAGTCACCGCATACAACTACTTCCTCAGGAGAAAGACCCATTGACTCAATTAAAACTTCATATGCCTGAGCCTTGTTCCAATTGTGAAGATTGATGTCATACCAGCCTTTATAGGAGCACATTAAATCAATCTCTGGAACTGCTTTTTTAACTGTAGAAATGATTTCTTTTTGGCGAGCTTTATCCAGCGGAACTAAAAGACCTGCAGCAAGAAAATCAGTGTTCAAAGGAATTGTTTTTGGACCCAAAACAGGAACAAAGGCATCTGAGACAGAAATGAGGTAATCAATGGTTTCTTGCGTAGTACCTACAACAACCCAAGATGATTTGAAAGAAGCATCCAATGGTTGCTGAAGAGGACCTTCCTCACAATAAGAGATTAAAACGTCACCCATAGGTGCAATAACTTCAAAAATTCGTTCCATGATTTCATAAGGAATAGCTTTTTTAAGTGCAAGTTTTCCATTTGCATAGGCAAGCTTTCCGCTTCCAAAAATACCAGTTTCTGTCATTGAAATGTCAGATTTCAAATAGGGAAGAGCATCATATACTGAACGACCTGTTGCTGGTCCAAATGCGATACCTGCTGATTTTAAATTTTTTATAGCCTGATGAGTTCTGTCAGAAATAGTTGGATCTTTTGCCGGCTTTAAGGTTTGATCCATATCAGAAAGAACTAGTTTAATCATCGATACTTCCAATGTACAACTGTTAAATACCTGTTTTGTTAATTCTACCAGCATTTAATTATCATGCTATAAAATTAGCCGCTATCATTACGATACAGAAACAAACTTAAGCTAACTATTAGAGGATTTATGAATATTTACGACCACTTTGCTCACGAGGACGAATATCCAGAGCTCAACATAGAGGCAATGTCTGAGCGCCTTGCAAAGGCGCTGTCGTTTAAGACGGTGTATACAGATGCTAAAACAACTGATTGGTCGCAGTTTGATGGACTTCAACAGCATATTGTAAATAGCTTTCCCTATGTTATGACCGCAGCTTCCAACGTTGAAGTGATTGGGCATTCACTACTTATTGAGATTCCAGGTTCTAACCCTAAACTTCCTGCTCTCATGCTAATAGCCCATCAAGACGTTGTTCCTGTTGTACCCGGCACAGAAAACGCCTGGACACACGACCCTTTTGGGGGGGATATCGATGACACCTACGTTTGGGGACGAGGCGCACTAGACATCAAAGACATGCTCATGGGTGAGCTTGAGGCGTTGGAGTATCTGCTTTCACAGGGTTTCTCGCCAAAGCGCTCTATTTACCTGGCTTTTGGTGAAGATGAAGAAGTCCTAAGCCATGGTGCTACCAGACTTGCAGAGGTAATGACTTCGCGAGAAATGCGTGCGGCCTGTCTCTTGGACGAGGGCACCACTACGTTTTTTGACGGCAGCGCGTACGGTGCGCCTGAGGCTACTGTGGCCGACATCTGCATCTCACAAAAGGGCTTCTTAAACGTAAAACTCACTGCAGCAGGTCATGGTGGACATTCCTCTAATCCGTTTGGTGGAACTTCCCTTGAACATTTGAGCTGCGCTCTTGCTGCTCTTTCTGAAGCTAAACCTCAACCTGCGCTTAACGACATTGTTAAAGAAACCTTCAAGGTGCTCGCTCCAGAAATTACGGAAGAGCCCTTTGCATCCCTGGTAGATGACGTAGACGGCAATAAAGATAAGATTGCACAAGCCGCAGCTCAGGTCAAAGCACTCTTTCCATTTGTTACCACTACGTATGCGTTTAACATGCTTGAAGGTTCCAGTAGCGCGGCAAATGTTATGCCTGGCAATGTCAGTGCAACCATCAATATCAGGTTACTTCCTGGTGTAAGTATTGAAGGAACCGTTGAACATATTAAACAGGTGGTAGCACAGGTTAACCCTTGCATTGAGGTTGAGGCTTTACACTCAACTCCTGCAGGAAGAATAGATTCTCCAACTGGCATCGGCTATCAAGAACTTAAGGCCATTATGGAGCATTACCATCCAGGCGTTACCTTTGTACCGTCTTTTGTCTGTGGTGGCACTGATTCTGTTCGCTATGAAAAAATTTGTGATTCTATACTGCGCATTTGTCCTTTTAGGCCAACGCCAGAAGATGAGACAAATGGTGTCCATGGCATTGACGAGCGTATCGAGAAACGCGTTTATGCCCAGGGTGTTCGCGTTCTTGTGTCCTTTGTTAAACAAATGTGCCAATAATTTGCTATTACGAAACTTACGGTAAAATAAACACAGGTTTTGTTCTACAAAAAGGGGAGAGGTACGTTGCAAACTAGGCAGCTAGCTAATCAAGTAGCATCCCAAATTAAAGAAGCAGCAGATGCCGATGCGGCAAAAGCACAGGCAGAAGGAACTATTACCGATCCAGTTGGTAGTTCTAATAATCCGTCAAATGCTATTTTTACTGTTGCAAACATTATTACTTTTTGCAGATTAATCCTTACGATTATCTTTCTTGTAATCTTTTCTACAGGAGGAAATCGATGGATTGCTCTTGGTTGTTATGTAACCGCAGCTGTTACTGATTTTCTTGATGGTCAAGTTGCTCGTAGAACACAAACTGTGAGTTGGCTGGGCAAAATCATGGACCCCATCATGGATCGAGTTCTCCTTATTACAGGTGTTCTTGGTCTTTTGATTATTGGCGAACTACCTCTTTGGATTCCGCTATTTGTTATTGGTCGAGATATTTACCTTACTCTTGGCGCACTTGCAGTTCGCAAATTCCGCAGACGTCCTATTGATGTTGTCTATGTTGGTAAAGCTGCAACTGCATTTTTAATGACTGGTTTTAGTCTGCTTTTATTAGGCTTTCCGGTTGTATCCGGCCTTGGATTGATAAACGTCAGTTGGCTTCCAGGTCTTAATTTTGAAAGTAGTACTTTAGGTATCTTCTTTGTCTATATTGGCATTGTTTTCTCGGCAATTACCGCTGTTGTTTATACTGGTGAAGCGGCTAAAATAGTTAAAGACAGTAAGAACACTCAAGCATAAGTTAGGTTGTTTATGACTTTTCTTCAACACAACCATGTATCTTTGCGCCAGCTCTCTCACAAGGTGCTGGCTTTTCTTGTAAGCATTCTACTTGTACTTGTTCTAGCTGCTCCTTTTGCTCCTGTAACTAGTGCCTTGGCAGAAAATACTTCTTCTAATAAATCTTCTGTAACAGATGAGCCAAAACTCACTGAAGCAACTACTGCCATTGTTACCGATGCGCAAGGAAACGTTCTTTGGAGTAAAAATCCAGACCAAGAGCTTCCGATGGCATCTATTACTAAGGTAATGACTGCAATGGTCGCTCTTGATTCAGGCGTTGATCTTGATAAACCTTGTGAAATTACTGTTCCAAATTTTGAAGAGGGCTCGCAAGTTGCAGGTTTAACTGCTAACGACACCCCAACACTCAGGCAGCTCATTATGATGATGCTGGTGTATTCCGCAAATGATGCGGCATACAACATCGCCATTAACGTATCAGGCTCTCAACAGGCTTTTGTTGAGCAAATGAACAAGAAGGCCGCTGAAATTGGTATGACTCATACGCAGTTTCAAAATCCTCATGGTTTAGATGCAGATGGTCATTATTCAACGGCACGCGACCTTGCTTTAATGGGTCGCTATGCGCGTGAGCACTATCCACTTATCGCAAGTGCGGTACATACCAGGTCATACACTACAACGGTAGGAGGGGAGCAGCATACGTTCCACTCAACTGATGATCTTATGGACACCTACCGGGGACTTCTTGGCATCAAAACAGGTGCAGAGGACTCTGGTACCGCCTTTTTAGGAGCTTCAAAGCGCGGGAACGTTACGCTTTATACCTGTGTTCTTGGTTGTCAAACTACGCAAGGTCGTTTTGACGATACTGCCATTCTTATGGACTGGGCTTATCATAATTACAACCGTATAAGCGTGCAGCGAGCTAACCAAGTTATTCAAATTCGCTTTAGTGAGGACAACTTTTTGCTCTCTGCTGTAGTTAAACCATCAACTTCTACCACGTATATGGCATGGCCTGGTTCTAAAGACTTTACGTATCAGACAACTATGCTTTCTCCAGACTATCCAGTAGCCAATAATCAGCTCATTTCCTCAACGGACTGGTCACAGGATTCTGTGCAGGTAGGTACTACTATTACCCAGGCACATCTTACCCTTTGGACTATTCCAGCCTACAACCTCTTTGACCTCTATTCGGTTACTCCATATCTTTTTGGAAGAAACTAATGGCTGAGCAAAAACGATCTATCCTTCATACCGAGCTTGAATATCTTGGAGCTCAATTCTCAACCTCAACTGAAGGTTTCACCTTAGCCCAATCTTTTTATGGCGAGAAACCCGTTGAAGAAGCTCTGAAGGACTGTGCTCTTATTGATCTTAGTGGCATTAGTTATACGCTTGTGAATGGAGCAACTGCTCAAAATTTTGTTGAAACAGTCTTTGCAGGTAAAAAACTTGAGATTGGAGAAGCGTCTTTTGAGTGTGCACTTACAGGAGATGGATCTCTATCTTCTATTGGGCTTCTCGCACGCTCTGGTCAAAATGAGTACGTAGTACTTGATGCTTCAGAGCGCTCACTTGTCCTTTCCGACTGGCTTTCGATTATTGCTTCGGTTGAGAAAAACGATATATCTCCTTATGCTGAGGTTTCTTTAGATAATGCAACTCCATTACTGACACCTCTTCTTCTTGCTGGTAAAAAAGCTAAAAAGATTCTTATGGATTATCTGGGGGAGCAGAAGCTTCCAGAAAGCTCAAACCTTTGTAATCTTATGCTTGACCAAACAATTCCAGCTCTTGTGGCTAATGTGTCAACTAAGACAGTTCCTGCATATCTAGTTATGGTTCCCCCAGTACATACGGTGATTCTTTTTAGAAGCTTGCTTTCGTTTGAAAGTGTTCATCCACTGGGACACAAACAGCTTATCAAAGCTCTCAAAAAATACCTTCCATGGTTTTTACAACTTGCAAGTAACACTAAAGTGGTAATACCTAAAGATAAACTTAAAGGTTGGGGTTTGCTCAGAAACACTGATGATTTCATTGGTGCAAGGGGAGATTTGCTATGAAATATGCAATTAATGCGGTAGGTGTTCCAGCTCCTATGGGGCCATACTCTCAGGGAACTACAGCAGGTAGATTAGTCTTTGTAACTGGTCAAATTGCAATTTCCGCAGAAGACTCAAAGAAACTGATTGACGGTGGAATTGAAGAGCAAACTACTCGCGTCATCCATCTTGCTCAGTCAATTCTGGCGGAAACGGGTTGCACACTTTCTGATGTTGCTCAAACAACTATTTATCTTGCTGATATCAATGATTTACCTAAGGTAAATGAAATTTATAGGCAGTACTTTGTTCTTCCAGCACCCGCTCGAGCAGTTGTTGAAGTTTCTGCGTTGCCACTTGGTGCGCTTATCGAAATGGACTGCATTGCGTGTCGTTAAGCGTTATTATTATCTTGTAACCAAATTAAGGAGAAACCATGTCAACTGAAGACATCAAACAGCAGTCACCAGACTCAACAGAGATTTTCCGCATGCCCTCAGCTGACGCTACGGTTCCAGACCTTATGGCTCAACAAAAACCAGCTCACCCTGTCCTTACTATTGTTAAGGGACCACAGACTGGTCAAACTTTTGAGCTTAGTCTTCCGCAAATTTCTCTTGGTAGAGATCCAAAGAGTAGTGTTTTCTTGAACGACATGACAGTCTCTAGAAATCATGCTTCTATTGATCTTTCTAATCTTGCTCTAGGATATGCAACCATTGAGGATCTTGATTCTCTGAATGGTACCTGGGTTGATGGCGCCATTATTAACAAAGCAACACTACGTGATGGTTCTACTATTCAGATTGGAACCTTCCGTATGGTCTTCCACACCAGTAGAGTTTCAGCTTAAGGTTAAAGGATAGCTTTATGGCTGATTCAAGTTTTCTGACTATTGGTAAAGTAGTTAAGAAATTACAGACCCTTTATCCAGACTTGAGCGTTTCTAAAGTTAGGTATCTTCAGGATGAGGGGTTACTTACACCTACTAGAACAGCTGGTGGCTATCGTCTGTATTCCCAAAAAGACGTTAAGCGCCTAGAAACCATTCTTTACCTACAGAAAAGCCGCTTTATGCCGCTTTCTGTTATTAAAGATGAGCTTGATAGGCAAGATAAAAACTCTGAAGATCAACAGCTGGTTAAAGACCAGACTAATGAAGTTACTAGAGATGAGGCTCAATCAGAGCCTGAAGCTCAAAGTTCTTCTCGTCAGGATCAACCTCAGCTTGATGGAAAACAAGTATCTCAGGCAATTCTTGGCGCAACACATGCTGACGCCATTGTGGTGCCTGTAGATGACCCTGAGGTTGTACAGAAATATCATGCTATTGATCGTATCCCAGAAATTGTGGGGTGCTCTGTAAGCTTTGTTAGGCAGCTCTCCGAGGCGGGTGTCATTAGCTTAAAGCGTTCTCCGCATGGCAGAGACCTTGTTGACGGCAAAGATCTTACCTTGATTCGTCTTTGTAGCGAGCTTCGTCACTTTGGCTTTGAACCCAAGAACCTACGTCAATACGTTATGGCTGCAAACCGAGAATCTAGCATGTTTGCCAAGTCTCTTGTTGTATACGCTAAAAAAGGCGGGGGAGTTGAGGTAGACCATACTGACGAGACTCGTCAAAAGTTTACAGCCGCTCTAACCCGTATGTTGGGTCTTACTAATGCAGTTAGAAATGAACTTATCACAAAATTAGTTCGTGAATCTTTTAAGGATATGCACCTAGACGAGTAATCTAGGCTTATATTACTACTCAACTCAGCAAATTTTGAATGTGAGGACATTGTGTCTACGTATGATTATGAAAGCCATATCATCAGTATTCCTGACTATCCAGAGCCAGGCGTTATTTTTAAAGATGTAACTCCACTTTTTAGAGATCCAGATTGTTTTCATGCAGTTGTTGACGACATTGCAGAGCACTTTGCAGATGCTGGAATTACCAAGGTTATTGGTGCAGAAGCTCGTGGTTTTCTTGTTGGAACTCCAGTTGCCTATAAGCTAGGAGCTGGCTTTGTTCCTGCTCGCAAACCAGGCAAGCTTCCTCGCGATGTTTACGCACAGGCTTATGATCTTGAGTACGGTACCAGCGAGCTTCAAATTCACACTGATGCTCTTACCTCTGATGATGTAGTTCTTATCGCTGATGACTTAGTGGCTACTGGTGGCACTTGCGTTGCTTGTGCTCAACTTGCCGAGAAGGCCGGTGCAAAAGTAGCTGGTTTTGCGTTTGCTCTTGAGCTTTGTTATCTTCATCCAAGAGAGATTATTGGAAAATGTTTTGATCAGGAGATCTACACTTTAGTTAAGGTGCACTAAGTGCGACTACTTACATCTTATTTTTTTGACTGGCAAGTTTTTAAGCTTGCCAGTCTTTTATTTGAATGGGATATTTTGTTAATCTCTGTAAACTTTTATAAATTAATAGAATTTCTCCATAATTGCAGGTCAAATATAAATTATTGCAATAATTTAAGGCTGTATTTTAACAAATAACTGCTTATATACAGCCTGAAGTTTGTATGAGATACCTATTTCAGGGTAAACTATACAAACAATTAATAGGCTAGCTTTCCGCTAACACGGGTTTCTCGCCAAGAAATTGACGAGTAGACTTTGATTTTCAATCAAATGAGCTATCCTAGAAGGCAAAGCAAAGCAACACGTTGCCCAATTGTTATTGTGCTTTGCGGAAGGAGTTTATATGTCACAGCGCCAATCTTTTACAAGACGAGACGCTCTGTTATTTGCAGGTCTTGGCGTAGCTGCTACGCTGCTTACCCCAGCCAAGCTCTTCGCAGACCCCCAAAGTGATCTTGAGGCCGCATCTGCCCAGCTAGACTCTCTTGGCGCAGCTCTTGCAGAGGCCATGGATAACCTTAATGAGAAAACCTATGCTCTTGACGCCACCAATAACAAGATTGGTGAAGTTCAGGAGCAGATTGCTGAAACTACAGATCAGCTCAATAAGCAGCGTCTTGTTCTTTCTGCAGCAATGAAGAGTGCTTATAAGGCAGGTCCACAGGAAACTCTGGACTTCCTCCTTGGAGCATCAAGCCCAGAGGACTTTGTTAGTCGCGTCTACTATATGGACCGTACTAGCAAGCAAGAGGCAGACTCTATTAATACGGTTAAAACACTTGGTGACCAACTTCAGGCTCAACAGCTTGAGCTTCAGGCTGAGCAAGAGAGCCTTCAGGCTCAGGTAGCTGAGATGAAGACAACTGCAGATGGCCTTCAGAGCCAGGTTGCAGAGGCTAAGGCTTACTATGACTCCCTTGATGCAGAGGTTAAAGCACAGCTTGCTGCTCAAGAAGCTGCTTCAGCTAACAACAACGTAGCATATGCTATTGAGACCGTTACTCGTGAGACTCCATCTAATAGCTCTGAGTCAAACGACAGTCCCTCCAGCGCTTCAAGCTCTAGTTCTTCAAGTTCTAGCTCTTCAAGCTCTAGTTCTAGCAGTTCTAGCAGCAGTTCTAACTCAGGCGGTGGATCATACTCCGGTGGCGGCGGTGGATATCCAGCCGCAGGTGGTGGCGTTGCTACCGCTTACGCTTGCATAGGCTATCCATACGTTTGGGGTGGAGCTTCTCCATCTACTGGCTTTGACTGCGGTGGATTAGTTTATTACTGCTTCCTTGGTTACCGTGCAGGTACTGCAGGAACTATCGGTCGCGCTATTCGTGCTGCTGGTAACTGGCACGATTCCATGGATGAGCTCAATTACGGCGACATCATCTTTACTCGTGCAGGCTATGAGCATGTTGGAATCTACATCGGTGGTGGCCGCATGATCCATGCCGCTAATGAGTCAGTTGGCGTTATCGAAGGTCCTGTTTACGCTTGTTATGGTGGAGGACCATTCTCTGGCTAACCGGCATCCGGACTCATGTCCTCAGCTCTGTACAATTTTCTGTACAAATTTTTAACTCTACGCACGTAAAGTCGTACAATATCAAAGTACGCTTTACGTGCTTTTCATTAAGTATTAAACGCAAGGGGAGATTGTGGCGTTTCATCTTAAACATAAGACTAACGTTATCGAGCGTCACTTTTCTCGTAGGTTTCAGGTAGCTCTTATTGGAGAAGGCCTGCTTGTTGGCCTTATGGGTGGTGGCGTAGTCACACTGTATCGACTTTGCCTCTCTTATGCTGAAGCACAAATGCGCTCTATTACTCAATCAATCGCAGGTAATTGGCCATATATACTTCTTTGGTTTGGCATCCTGATCATACTTATGGTGGCCGTTTGCCTGCTCATGAAGTTTGAACCCTATACATCCGGCTCCGGAATCCCTCAAACCAACGCTGAGGTTATGGGGTCTGCTGACATGCCTTGGTACCGAGTTCTTCCTGTCAAGTTTATTCAGGGCGTTCTTGTTGCTTTTGGTGGCCTCTCGATGGGTCGAGAGGGACCTGCAGTTCAGCTAGGTGCTGTTTCTGGTAAGGCGGTTTCTAAGTTCCTTAAACGCAAAAGGGGAGAAGAACGTCTTCTGGTTACTTGTGGCGCAGCAGCAGGTATGTCGGCTGCTTTTCACGCGCCTCTTACCGGCACACTTTTTGCTATTGAAGAGATTCAGAAAGAGTTCCATGCTCCACTGATTATCTCAGCAATGACCGCATCAGTAGGCGCTGACTTTCTTGTTTCCAATGTTCTTGGAATGAAGCCCGTTCTTCAGCTTCCTTATGTGGCTCCGCTTCCTCATGTCGACTACGCCTTTGTTCTTTTTGTAGGTATTATCTGCGGTTTATTAGGCGCCCTCCACAATAAAGGAATGTTTTTTGCGCAGGGACTCTACAAAAAAATTACTAAATTTGCTCCATTTTCAAGACTCATCATTCCATTTATGCTTGCCGGAATTATGGCTTTTACCTGGCCAGACCTTCTTTGCGGTGGCGATGTCATTATCGAGAAAATCAAAGAGCCAGCAACCCTTACTGAGCTTATGGTAATAGCACTTTTGCTGGGAAAATATATCTTTACCACAACGTGTTTTGCTGCAGGAACGCCTGGTGGAACACTTTTTCCAATGGTTGTTATGGGCACTCTGGTTGGAACACTGTTTGCCCTGGTAGCTACCCATCTTTTTGGAATTCCAATGGCATATGCACCAAACTTTATTGCCATGGGAGTTGCAGGTATTTTTGCAGGAGCAGTTAGGGCTCCTGTTACCGGAGTAGTGCTTATATTTGAGCTGACTGGCTCTCTTGAGGCTCTTATAGCTATGTCTGCTGTTGCAATTGTGTCTTATGTAACTGCAAATATCCTTCGTGTTGACCCATTCTACGAGCACTTACTTGCAGATTTCTTAGCTTCTCAGCAAGGGGAGCCTAAGCAAACATTAAACACTGGCGAGAAAATCCTTCATGAGTTCACCATTGGACAAGGAAGTCCCGTTGAAGGCAAATTGTTGAGAGATGTTCCATGGCCAGATAAAGTAAGAGTAGTTACTATTGATCGAGCTGGTTTAGAGATTATTCCAAACGGTCAAACGGAGCTGATGGCGCTTGACAAGATTCTCATTATTTTTGACGAAATATATGAAAGTGATGTCATTTTAAAATTGAATGTCATGACTGACTCATCGGTATAGTACTCATCGCTGTTGCGCAATGTTTCCGCAAAGAAGAGGGACTCAAAATACTTCTCCTATTTTTCTATTTCGTTAGTTTACATAATATCGATTATCAGACTTTTATATATAAGAAAGGTGAGCAAGGGCTTTTGTTTACCAAAATACCTAGAATGCCTTATCCCTGCATTGACTTTCATAACCTGCATCAAATTACTCCAAAATTTGAGCCTCTGAGAGCCGTTTTAAGCCGCGTTCTTATTTTGTCATGAGTAATTACACCTCTAATAATTTGAGTCTTATTAATGCGATTAGATTACATGGTTATTTGTTCGGATTTCTGTAACTAACTACTTACTAACAAGTCATCAATGCCATGCATTTGTCACACTCTATAACTTCTTTATACGTAGTAATTTGAATATCTAGTTTTTATTTCTCTAACAAGATCAGCCTGAACTTAAAAACTCCGTACGTCTTTTTATTCATCCAAATTTATTTGTAATCTAGACTCCTAGATGGCTTGATTTTTGCTTTCCTGTAAGGTTGAATCTAATTAGTATTTCTCGTAACTAGTCCAGCTAATTCATTTTTAATCCTCTACTCCCCTTTTTTGATTAAAACAATCAATCTACCTGCATAAATACATAAAACTGCAGGTAAGCAGGGCGTAATTGTTTCAAAATATTTAAATCATTACTACAAATGCTGCAGTGAATTTCAACTAGACTAATATTCTTGAAACTCAAAGGTTAAGGAATTACATGAATATTTCACTTATAAAACCATGTGAAGATAACAAAGAACAGCTCATTGAGATGCTTGATGAATGGAAACATGAAATAGAGACAAATCACACAAATCCATCTCCAAGAAGCATTTTTAGGTATGATCACCATGACTTTGCAAACTATTTAGAACAACTAGACGTAAAAGAGCCAGTTCCAGCTGGCCGGGTTCCTACAACAACCCTGTTTTGCTATGACTATGATAAAAATATCTTTGTTGGAGCGGTAAATATTCGCCATTATCTTAATGAGGGACTTCTACAAAGTGGTGGACACATTGGCGATGGAATTCGACCAAGTGAGAGAAGAAAAGGCTATGCAACAGCAATGATTGCGCTTGCACTTGAAGAATGTAAGAAGCTTGGCATTGAACGTGTTCTTATGTGCTGTCGTAAAGATAATATCGGCTCAGCAAAGTCTATTATCAATAACGGTGGAATACTCGAAAACGAAGTTTATGATGAGGATAATGTCCTCAAACAAAGATATTGGATTGATCTGTAGTAGTTCTTCTCGCCAAAGAAAAAAATAAGGGGACCGTAATTGTTTGCGGTCCCCTTTTAGTATCACAAGTTAAAGCTCTTTATCGAAAAACTCTTAGCCCTCGACAGGCTGTCCAAGATAGGATGCTACAGAAGTTGCGGCAATAGCGCCATCTGCGGCTGCGGTAATAATCTGACGCAGTGGCTTCTTATTGAGGTCTCCTGCGGTAAAGAGACCAGGTGTTCTGGTGGCCATACGCTCGTCAGCAAGGACATATCCCTGCTGGTCAAGGTCTGCAAGGTCTGTTAGAAGCTCAGTTGAAGGTACACGACCTACCAAAACAAAGACACCAAAGCTGCCCTCATCAAAGGTCTCTGTATGCTCTTCTCCCGTCTGGTTATTGCGGAAAGTGATGGAAGTGAGCAAATCATTGCCATCAACTGCAGTGATGCTGGTCAGATAACGAATCTCAGTCTTAGGATTCTCCTCAAACTGCTTAATTGCAGTAGCGTTAGCTCTTAGGTGATCCTTGCGGACAATAAGGGTTACTTTATCAGCAAAGCGAGCGAGGAACTGAGACTCCTCCACTGCGGAGTTTCCGCCGCCGATGACAAACACCTGCTTGCCACGATAGAACATTCCGTCACAGGTTGCGCAGTAAGAGACACCCTTGCCGGTAAACTTCTCTTCATTGGTAAAGCCAGCATGACGAGGGTTAGCACCACCGGAAACAATAACAGCCTTTGCGTGATAGGTTCCCTCAGAAGTCTCTAGAACAAAAAGGTTAGTTTCAGGATTTTTGACGATTGAAAGGACATTGGCCATGACAATCTCTGCACCAAGGTCTGTAGCCTGCTTCTGAAGAGTATCTGTAATAGTGAAACCATCAGTGTTTGGCATACCAGGGTAATTCTCAACCTCAGTTGTAGTGATGACCTGGCCACCTACGGCTTGCTTCTCTAAAACGACGGTATCAAGAAGAGCGCGCTTTGCATAAATTGCTGCTGAAAGTCCTGCTGGACCGCCACCAACAATTACAAGATCTTTAGTAATAACGTCTGCCATGATTGGCTCCAATCGTAAAAATCGTAACTGGCTTCGTTATACCCTATTGATGACAATCATTATCAGTTATTTCTCATAAATAAATTGTACACAATCTATACACAATTAGAAAAAGGCGCGACTAAGAGACAATCTTAGTCGCGCCTCGCCAAGACTACAACTAGTTGGCAATAATGAAATAAGCAACAAATGCAAGCGTTGCTACCCACATCAAAGGCTTAACCTTCTTAACATTACCAGTAACAAGAGCAACGACAACGTAGAAAATAAAACCAAAACCGATGCCGTCAGAAATTGAATATGTCATTGGAATGCCAGCAATGACCATGAATGCTGGGAAGCCCTCGAGAAGATCATTCCAATCAATCTCGGTAACCTCAGACATCATCAAGAAGCCAACAAGAACCAGAGCACCGCAAGTAGCTGCCGAGCTAACAATAGAAATAAGTGGTGCAATAAATGCTGCTGCAATGAATAGCAGACCGGTAAAAATAGATGAAAGACCAGTACGACCACCGTCAGCAGCACCAGATGCAGACTCAATAAAGGTTGTAATGGAAGAAGCGCCAAAGAGGCCACCTGCTGCCGCTGCAGCAGAGTCAACTACAAGAATCTGCTTAATATCTTTTACATTACCATCCTCTGTAAGGAAGTCTCCCTGCTTAGCAATAGCCATAGCAGAGCCCATAGTGTCAAAGAAGTCAGACATCATCAAAGAGAATGCAAATACAAGAAGAACTGGAGTTGTTAAAGCCTTAACAATACCCATGACGCCAGCTTTGTCGGTCAAAAACGGTGCACCAAAGGTAGAGAAATCAAGACCGGATACAATGCCTGTAGGGCTTGCAGTAACTCCAAGAGGAATACCAACAATTACAGCAAGAATAATGCCAATAAGCAGAGAACCTTTAACACGGGCAGAGTAAAGAATGACAGTGGCTACAATAGAAATTACACCAACAATAAAAGTTGGAGAGAAAATGTTACCAAGAGCAACAAGTGTGGCCTCATTGGCAATGATAATTCCGCTGTTTTTTAAACCAATCAAAGCAATAAAAAGACCTAAGCCAACAGAGATTGCGTGGCGAAGGTTTACAGGAATTGCATCCATGATTGCTTCACGAAGACCGCAGAGAACCAAAAGGAGAATAGCTACGCCTTCAATAAAGATTACTGCCATTGATGCGTGCCAATCTCCACCTGTAATTGGAGTTAAAGAAAATGCAACAACAGCATTAACACCCATGCCTGATGCACAGGCAAGTGGACGGTTAGAGAAAAGACCCATCAAAATGGTCATAATGCCGCCACCAAGACAGGTAGCAGTAATAGCTGCCGAAACTGGAACACCTGCAGCAGCAAGAAGAGCTGGGTTTACTGCAATAATGTATGCCATTGCGAGGAATGTAGTAATTCCAGCCCTAAATTCTTGAGCGGGATTACTGCCTCGCTCAGCTACCTTAAAGAACTTCTCCATTAAGCTCTTCCTTCCTAAAGAGACTTTTCCTTTATGTAAACGCCACAGCGCTTATCACCAAAATAAGAAATTATTGAATTCCACTTGAACCAAATCCACCAGTACCACGATCGGTCTGATCAAGCTCATCAACCTCAACTAGCTGTACAACAGGAACTTGTTGAATTACAAGCTGTGCAATACGCTCACCGCGCTCAATATGAATAGTTTCTTTACTATCAAGGTTAATGGCGCAAACTTTAAGCTCTCCACGATAATGAGCGTCAATAAGACCTGGAGTATTTGCCATAGAAAGACCCTTCTTAAGGGCAAGACCACTTCTAGGCTGAACAAATCCTGCATATCCATCAGGTATTGCAATTGCTAAACCAGTGGAGATAAGTTTGCGCTCAAAAGGAGCAAGATCAACGTCTTCTGCACTTCTAAGATCTAATCCAGCATCTCCTGTATATGCGTATGAAGGAAGTTCAACAGTAGGATCAAGACGTTTAATTGGTAGCTGGATGTCAAAATTGCTCATTAATTTAAGCTCCTTAATTCTGCACTAAATTCATCAACATCTTTAAAATCTCTATAGACAGAAGCAAACCTAATGTATGCAACCTTATCGAGCATAACCAGGTTTTTAAGAACAATACTTCCAAGGTCTTCAGATTTAATCTCGTATTGACCTTTATCTCTAATTTGAGACTCAATCCCATCAATGAAGTGATCAAGAGAGGCGACAGAAATGTCCCTCTTTACTGTTGCAGCAACAAGACCTCTCATAAGCTTTTGCCTGTCAAAAGGCTCCTTATGACCGTCCTTCTTCACTACGGTGATAGGAATCTCTTCTAAGCGCTCATAAGTTGTAAAACGAAACTTACAGGACATGCACTCACGACGCCTTCTAATAGCATCGTTATTCTCAGATGAGCGAGAATCAATAACCTTTGACTCTTCATAACCGCATTTTGGACAACGCATGGAATCCCCTTTTTTCGTATAAAAGGAAGATACCATTTTATGCAGGTATTAGGTGCTATCAACACAGAATTGAGGGAGAAATTAACATAAATATTTACTATTTAGATACAGAAGGAATCTCTAGAGTTTGTCCTGTTCTTAAAAGAGAAGAATCAAGGTTATTTTTTTCTTTAATCCAGTTAACTTGTTGCTCTGTAGAGACACCCTCAATAGGATTGCTTTCTGCGATTGACCACAGTGTGTCGTTGCTATGAACAGTAATTGTTTGTGAAGCACTATCCATTTCAGATGTAGCAAATGAATTAAGAGCAGTTGTACGGAGAAAAGAAATTGCAAACATCAGAACGAATGATGCAGTAACAATGAGACCGGCAATAAAAACATCTTTATTTGTAAGAGACTTTACGTAAGAAACATCATCACGCTGAGGCGCAATAAACCTTTTCTTTGCCCCACCTTCTATTACCTTAAAAGCGGGCTTATACGAAGCAAGTGCTGAAGTTCCACTAACCTGATACATCTTTGACTGATACATACGCCTCATATCATTTCCTTCCGTAATAGTTTTTACGGAACTAGTTATATCTAATACACCGGACAAAAAGTCATGTACGAACGTTTGTACTAATAATATTTAGTACATTTGTTCGTGTCAAGAAAAAAATAGAACATTCGTTTGATTATTTTATAGAACACGTGTATTATTATTAAAAAGAAAAAGGAGGCTCATATGCCAAAGGGCAAACTCAGCAAGCGTCAAGCAGCAATTTATGAATACATCTGCTCCTACACAGATAAACATGGCTACCCCCCTTCAGTAAGAGAGATAGGCGCTGCCGTTAATCTTGCATCTCCTTCAACTGTCCACATGCACTTAAAAGTTCTTGAGCAGTTTGGACTTATTGATAGAGACCCAAAGAAGCCTCGTACTATGAAGATTGTTTCCCAGTCTACAAATACCTCTGATACAGCAAAGCTCGCTTCTGTGACTCAAGATGTAGCTAACAATGTTATTAACCTTCCTCTGGTAGGACGTGTTGCTGCCGGAACTCCTATTCTTGCTGAACAAAACGTAGAGGAGTCTCTATCTCTTCCAACTAGTATTGTTGGAGATTCAAGTTCTTTCATTCTTCGTGTACGCGGAGAATCAATGATTAATGCTGGTATTTTTGATGGCGATTATATTGTTGTAAAAGAACAGCAAGATGCCCATGATGGAGAAATTGTTGTTGCTCTCATTGATGATTCTGCAACAGTTAAAACGTTCTACAGAGAAAATGATCGCATTCGTCTTCAACCAGAAAATGATTTTATGGAGCCAATCTACGTTCAGAATCCTGTTATTTTAGGTAGGGTTACTGCACTTATTAGATCTATCTCTTAGTCGTAGTATGGTTGCTAAGTCACAACAATTCAAAGGCAGAGTTACTTTTTTTGACACTATTCGAGGTCTCTCGGTAGTTTCAATGATAATGTTTCACTTTACCTATGACTTGTTCTTTATCTCGCATGTAAAGCTTACTTGGTTTACTCCTCAGCTTATGCAAATCTGGATACCATCAATTTCATATCCTTTTATTTTTATTGCTGGTTGTATGTGCGCCTTTTCTAAAGATTCTTTTAAGCGAGCAGGAATTTATGGCCTTGTAGCCTTAGCAATATTTGCAGCAACTACCTTTGCAAAAGTTGATACTCCCATCACATTCGGTATCTTCTTTTGTATGGCCTCATGCACCTTGGTAGAAGCTCTTATTTCACGTTTTGCTGTTCCACCAAAAGGATATGCGGCAGCAGTTCTTTTGCTTTTAATTTTTGTTGTTTGCATTCCAATTTCTACAGGACATATTGGTATAGGCAGCATGGTTTTCTCGTTACCTAAAGAGTTATACCAAACACCATATTTAGCCTGGGCTGGATTTCCTTCTCCATCTTTTTCATCCGGAGACTACTACCCGTTGCTCCCCTATTTGTTCTTGTATTTAAGCGGGGCATGTTTTAACAGGCAATTTAAAGAGGACGGATATCCTGAATGGATGAAAAAGTTCTCCCTTCCCTTAATAACAGAGATGGGACAACATTCACTTCTCATTTATATTTTGCACCAACCAATTTTGCTGCTCATTGCCTTATTCGTCAGTCAGAATATAATCCTCTGAGACAACATACGGCTCTAAAAGAGCTTGCATATAGGTGTCGGCTTTAACTGACAGTAAAAGACCTTCAGCAACGTATTGCTCGTGCAAAAGCTGGCATCTCTCGTGAACGGACTTAACAAGAGCGCCTTTGTTGAATGGAATAAGAGCACTAATCACCTTGTCGCCAGCGCTAGCTATTTCTTGAATCTTGTGGAGAAGGCCGTTAATACCCGTCCCTTTCTGAGCAGAAATAAACACAGCTTCTGGATAGAGCACTTTAATCATTTGAAGCTCTTGCTCATCAAGTAGGTCTACCTTATTTAATACAAGAATCTGATCGCTTTTATCGGCTTTAATATCTTTCAAAATACTACGCACAACAGCTATTTCTTTTGAAAGGTTTTTATCAGTTG
This sequence comes from uncultured Atopobium sp., assembly GCA_902373375.1. Taxonomy (GTDB): domain Bacteria; phylum Actinomycetota; class Coriobacteriia; order Coriobacteriales; family Atopobiaceae; genus Lancefieldella. The sequence goes on along the minus strand of CABKMA010000008.1, from coordinate 6,283 downwards.
CATCGGCGATCAATAGAAGTAGATCCGCCTCCTGTGCTTCTACCAAGGTAGATTTAAAGGACTCAATCAAATTAGTTGGGAGCTTTTGAATAAATCCAACCGTATCGGTAAGCACAATTTTTCTACCCTCATCAAGAGAAAGTGCTCTGGTAGTTGGATCAAGCGTTGCAAAAAGTTCGTCTTTTGCGTATACATCTGCCCCAGTTAACTGGTTCAGAAGTGTTGATTTACCAGCATTGGTATAACCAACAAGAGATACGCTAAACGTTCCAGAATTCCACCTGGACTTAGACTGAACTTCTCGCCTTTGGCTGAGCTGCTTGAGCTCATTTTTAAGGGTTGAAATGCGCTTTCTAATAAGGCGACGGTCAACTTCAAGCTGGCTTTCACCTTGGCCAAATCGGCTACCAATACCACCGCGAGTTTGCTCGCCTACCAGATGACTCCACATGCCACGAAGCCTTGGAAGTACGTACTGGAGCTGTGCAAGCTGTACCTGAAGTCGTCCTTCTTTGGTACGTGCATGAATACCAAAAATATCTAGAATGAGTGCTGTTCGGTCAATAACTTTCACAGGCTCGCCGAGTAATTTTTCTAGATTAGATTGCTGTGATGGCGTAAGTTCGTCATCAAAGATGACAACGTCAGCATTGGTGTTTCTCACAAGTGAAATGAGTTCTTCAGTTTTACCTTTGCCAATAAATGTTTTAGGGATAGGTGCATCGAGTTTTTGTGTAAGACGCATAAAGACTTCAGCGCCATCAGTTTGTGTTAGACGCTCAAGCTCGTCCATTGATTCTTCTAGCGACCAATCGCTTTTACCGCAATCAACGCCTACAAGAATTGCTCGTTCAACTTTAGGAGCTGTAGAAAAAGGAACAAAACGAGCCATAAACTCCCCATCTAAGACAAGGTAAATACGTTAGTTTTTGATGCGCCCTACTGGCATTGTACGTCAGAATGATGTGAAAGAATCAGCTCGAGTGCATCTTCAGACGTAAGCTGATCCATATCAAGCCACTTGACACGGCCGTCACGTTTAAGCCAAGAAATCTGGCGTTTAGCATACTGTCTAGTGTGCTGCTTAATAAGCTCACGTGTCTGATCAAGTGATTTCTCTCCAGCAAAGTACGCAAAGAACTCTTTGTAGCCAATTGCCTGACCAGCTGTACAATTTTCAGAAAGACCAGTCTCAATAAGCGCCTGAACCTCTTCAACAAGACCTTGCTCAAACATAAGATCAACTCGAAGGTTTATTCGCTCATAAAGGCGCTCTCGATTCATCGTAAGCCCCCAGATATGGGCATCGAAGTACGGTGTATGAGCCTTTAGACCCTCATGATGTGTAGCATACAACTTTCCCTCTTCCAAGAGTTCTAGAGCCCTTACAACACGTCGTACATTATTTGGGTGAATAAGCTCTGCACTTGCTGCATCTTTTGTGGCGAGAAACTCATGTAAGCCCTCAGCACCAAGCTCTTGAGCAAGCTTTTCATAACGGGTTCGTACAGGAGACTCAATTGAACCAGAAGGAAACTCCATCTGATCAATAATCGAATCAAGATAGAGACCCGTACCACCGCAGAATATGGGTGTTTTACCAGCACCAATAAGCTTATGAGCTTCTGCACGAGCTGCCACCTGAAACATCTGTACAGAATATTCTTCTGAGATGTCAGCACAATCTACCATAAGAAGAGGAACTTCTCGCTCTTTAACAGGAGTTTTAGCCGTCCCTATATCCATGCCACGATATACCTGCATTGCATCAACAGAAATAACAGAGGTCTCAAGCTTCTTGGCTACCAGCTCAGACAAGGAGCTTTTGCCTGAAGCTGTGGGACCTACAATGCAGATAACCGAGCCATGGGAGCTCATCGTGGATCAGACTCCATGGTTCCACGTAAATACCAGGTACGAGCCTCATCAATATGGACATCAACAATTTTGCCGATAAGGTCTTTTGGTGTATAACCTTCTGGTAGATTGAAGTGAACTGTTTGGTTCTTCTCGCTGTGTCCCACCATGACGGTATCATCACGCTTGGAAGTTCCCTCAACAAGAACCGCCTGCGTAGTATTAAGATCTACCTGGTTAGCGTCATGTGCCTGCTGAGCCACAAGCTCTGCAAGTCTATCAAAGCGCTCCTGAATAACCTCGTGAGGAGTATTGTCAACGTATTTTGCCGCAGGAGTGCCGGGGCGCTTAGAGTAAATGAAGGTATACGCAGAAGAATAACCAGCTTCTTTAACTAAAGAAAGCGTTTCCTCAAAGTCTTCCTCAGTCTCTCCTGGGAAGCCAACAATAATATCAGTTGAAAGCGCAAGTCCAGGAATAGCCGCACGAAGGCGAGAAACCACGTCCAAGTACTCTTCTCGTGTATAGCTGCGGTTCATCTTCTTGAGAACGCGCGTAGATCCGCTTTGAACCGCAAGATGAAGATGAGGCATTACAGCTGGAGTTTCTTTCATAGCAGCAATAGTCTCATCAGTAAGATCTTTTGGATTTGACGAGGTAAAGCGAATTCGCTCAACGCCCGTCTGGCCAACAGCTCGTAAAAGTTCTGCAAAGCGTGGCTTACCGTAAAGATCACGACCATACGAGTTAACGTTTTGGCCAAGAAGGGTGATCTCACGGACGCCGTCTGCAACAAGGCGCTCACACTCGCCGACAACAGCCTCAAAGGTGCGGCTCCGCTCACGGCCACGAACGTAAGGAACAATGCAATACGTGCAAAAATTATTGCAGCCCGTCATAATAGGCACCCACGCGTGATACTGCTGAGCGCGGTTACTTGGCAAGTCTGTGGAGAAGCCCTTGCCCTCCTCAGAGGTGTCTACAGCTACACGGTCATTCTCGCCCCTAAATGCACTGGTGAGAAGAGCTGGTAAGCTTGCAAGTGCGCTGGTACCAAACACGACATCAACGGCCGGAACCTTTTCTTTAAGCTTCTCGCCATCACGCTGTGCAATGCAACCACCAATAGCAACAATACGCTTGCCTGATGGAGGTGTTGGGGCGCTGACCATGGAAGAAGCCTGACCGTAAAGACGCTGATCTGCGTTCTCACGAACGCTACAGGTCATGAAGATGACAATATCTGCATCATCAGTATCTGAAACTTCATTACAGCCGCAAGCTTCAAGCAGACCAGAAACACGCTCTGTGTCATGCAAATTCATCTGGCAGCCAAAAGTTTTGATGTGATATGTTTTTCCTACAAGCTCGGAATTTTCAATCATGCTTAACGTACCTCGTCAATTTCAGTGGAACTAACATCTGAAGTCTGCGCATCAAGAGCAGACAATGTGTGGACATAAATGGCGATTTTAATTGCAGTTCTACTCTCTCCTGCAATTTCTATATCAGAAAACGTGGGAGCACAGGTGATATCCAAGCCACATGGAATCAAGAATCCACGAGCAATAGCAATAGCTTTGATACCCTGGTTAACTGCACCCGCTCCAATGCACTGAAGCATTACAGGCTCATTATCTTTTACCAGTCCCGCAATAGCTCCTGCTACAGAAGCTGGTGAAGACTTACTTGAAACTTTAAGCAAACCCATAAATGCTCCAATTATTGTGCGTTTGTTCTACTCTTGCGACTCAATATCAAAAGTCACAACAATTTTGTTTTTACTTACACGAACACGAGGCTCAGCCGTCAATGAAACATAGTATTTCTCGGACAACTCGGAAAAACTATGCTCCATCTTTCGAGAAAAGCTGCTGATATCAGCCTTACTCATCTTGAGACCTCTATGATCTTTCATCAAATCAACTTCGCGAGAAACCCCTTCAGATTCAGCCGAATGGCTGACCTGAGCATACACGCTGCGTAAAGGTTTTATTTGCTCTGCAATGATTCTGTGAGCAGTTCTATCTGACATTAAAAGACCAAGAGACTTACAGACCTCAGAAAGCTCTGTTGCATCTGCTGCGGCCCTAAAACGCTCAAGAACAGGAACATTTTCAAATCCTTCAACAAACAGCAGGTCAGCAATATCAAGCGTCTGAACAATTCTACGACGAGCAGTAGCTGCAATCTCTGCAGCAGAGCCCAACATTACCTCGCACGAGCCTTTGACCTCAAGGGCAAAATCACAGCACGTACGAATAATGTTATGAGGACCTTTAACGGTTGCTTTGAGTCCATCCTCATTTAAGCCACAGGCTGGCCAAGTAGACTGATCTACTCGCTCAGAAATTTTTGTAGTGTCTACCACTATCTGAATAACAGAACCCAGTCCTGGAGCTGAAGCTACAACCTGGGCTGATTCACAGTTTTCCTTGATGGAATAGAGAGCCATACCTCGGCCATGTATTCCCCAACGATCCATGTGCATACTCTCAAGCTTTGAGGTAACTCGAGCCTCGAAGATTTTCTCCTGCATATCTTTTGGGATACCCTGACCATCATCAAGTATGGTAATGGTTCTTAGCGCTCCTTCTTTTGAAGTTGCTACATAAATGTGGTGAGCACCTGCATCGCGAGAATTTCGTAAAAGCTCGATGACTATATCTTCTACAGAACGAATATCATGCTTTGCCTGTCTGCGCTCTGCTTCTGCTACGCGTAAACGAACGTACCCCGCGCCGAGGGATTCCTCAACACGGAGTGCGCGTTCACCTCCCATGGAGGCAACAAAACCTGTTAAGTCAGTAGAAGTGGCTGCCATAAATTACTTAGCAACATCCACAGCACGAGACTCGCGAATAACAACAACGCGAACCTGTCCTGGATATTCCATCTCATCCTCAATTTGCTTAGCAATATCGTGAGCAAGAACAGTTGCCTCTGAATCACTAATCATCTGAGGTTCAACCATTACATGAAGCTCACGGCCAGCCTGCATTGCGTAGGTGCGCTCAACGCCCTCGTGTGCATTAGAAATAGCCTCAAGCTTCTCAAGGCGCTTGATGTAGTTCTCAGCGGACTCACGACGAGCGCCAGGGCGTGCTGCAGAAATAGCATCTGCAGCCATAACAAGCATGTCAAGCACGGTGTTTGGCTCAATATCTGCGTGGTGAGCCTCAATAGCGTGAACAATCTCTGGACGCTCACCATAGCGACGAGCAAGATCTGCACCAATTACCGCGTGTGGTCCCTCAACCTCGTGGTCAATTGCCTTACCAAGGTCATGAAGCAGACCAGCACGCTTTGCTGGAGCAGGCTCAAGACCAAGCTCTTCAGCCATAATGCCGCAAAGTACCGCAACCTGGACAGAGTGAGCAAGAACGTTCTGACCGTAAGAAGTACGGTAGCGAAGCTTACCAAGAGTCTTTACGATTTCTGGATGAAGATCGTGAATACCACAATCAAATGCAGCCTGTTCACCAGCCTCAAGAACACGCTCGTTAACAAGGGCTTCAGCCTTCTTGTAGAGCTCCTCGATACGTGCTGGATGAATACGACCGTCTGCAATAAGGTTCTCAAGAGCAACACGAGCAGTCTCACGACGAACTGGATCAAAACTTGAAAGTACTACAGTTTCTGGAGTGTCATCAATAACAAGAGACACACCAGATACCTGCTCGAAAGTACGAATATTTCTACCCTCACGTCCGATAATCCTACCCTTTAGGTCATCTGATGGGATGTGCACGGAAGTTACCGTAATCTCAGAAGCCTGATCTGCGGCAACACGCTGAATAGCGGTAGAAATAATCTCACGTGCAGTTTTATCTGCCTGTGCGCGAACACGCTGCTCTGACTCACGAAGAATCATTGCCTCATCGCGAACACTTTCAGAACGAACTCGAGCTAAAAGCTCATCATGAGCCTCCTCTTTTGTGAGAGCTGCAATGCGCTCAAGCTCTTGAGACTGCTGAGAAACAAGAGAATCCAAATCATTCTTACGACGATCAAGCTGACCCTGAAGGCTAGAGAGCTGGTGTTCACGCTTCTCTAGCGCATCAGTACGGTGATCAAGAGACTCTTCACGCTGAAGAATACGATTCTCCATGCTACGAAGCTCACTTTTGCGCTTTTTCTCATCTGCCTCTGCCGCTTGCTTAAGTTGAAGAACTTCTTCTTTAGCCTCAAGCACAGCTTCTTTTTTAACTGTTTCTGCCTGGTGAGCTGCTTCAGAAGCAATACGATCTGCATTAGACTGAGCGTCTTTTAACTGCTGTTCTGCAGTTTTAATCTTTGAATTGCTAATGTTAGAGAGCACACCATATGCAAGGCCTACTCCCACAAGAAGGCAAACGATGCCTACTGCTACTAATTCCATACCTACTCCTCAAATGGCGATTACAAAAGTGTTCAGGAGACTTTA
>CABKMA010000007.1 GCA_902373375.1 uncultured Atopobium sp. | reverse complement strand
GCCGCAAGAAGCGTCAGACGCTCGTCGAGCGCACAAAGGGTTATTACGGAACTTCCTCTCGTACCTTCCGTGGTATGAAGGAGCAGGCACAGCATTCTGGTCAGTATGCTTACCGTGACCGTCGTAACAAGAAGCGTGATTTCCGCGCACTGTGGATTCAGCGTATCAACGCTGCAGCACGCATCAACGACCTTTCTTACAGCAAGTTCATGCACGGCCTCAAGCTTGCTGGTGTTGAGCTTGACCGCAAGGTTCTCGCAGAGATTGCTTACTCTGACGAGCAGGGCTTCGCAGATCTTGCAGAGATCGCTAAGAAGGCTCTCGCTGAGTAACTTCGGCTAAGCAGCTTCGGCTGAGCAATTTCTTCGCAGTTAGATAACTAAACCCCGTACATCTCGGATGTGCGGGGTTTCTTTTGTCGAGAAACCTGGTGGGGTCTTAGTGTGCGGTGGGATTGTCGGCATGATGCCAGGTTCCGGTGTCAGGCCGAGTCACGACGTGGTTGAAGTCCCAGTAAGCCTGATTTTCTCGTCATGTCTGAACTATTTGCCGGAAAAACATGCCCAGTCTGAGTGGTTTTGCCGGTTTTTTCGCCATCTCTGTGTAAATTCATTCAGACATGATGCAGCTTTCAGGCTCAAAAATTCAGGGCCGAAGCGCCTATCTTTCATGCGCCTGATTTTCTCAAAGAATCTGTGTCTCAAATACAGATTCTTTGCATATTTTAGGCGCGCGATATTGGAAAGTCATCCTTAGTGAGAAGAGCGTGTCATTTGCACGCTTGGCGAGAAGAACGCACAGCTCAGAGGATGAGAAACCCGTGTAGTCGTAGCCGTAGCCGCAGACGCACGGAACATCGATGCGTAATCTGCTGTTTCCTAGCTATTCGCTCTTACGATCTCTGTGGATGAGCTCTTCGAAATGTTCATGTTCTTCTTCGTGGAGCTGCTTGATCTCTTCATCAAAGTCTGGGTCTTTTGGACCAATAAGTTCGTCTTCACCGGTCTTTGGATCTGTATGATGCAGCAAAACAGGCTCAAAGAGGTGCAGATACTTTGCAAAGAGCGCGGACATCGTAAGCAATAAAACAAAAATTGCTATGCGAGGTATTGTGTTGACCTGCGTCATAATAAGCGAACCACCGCATAAGAGGGAAGTCCACCCATACATCAAAAGAACTGCTTGGCGCTGGTTATAGCCGTGAGCCATGAGGCGGTGGTGAATGTGTCCGCGGTCTGCGGTTGCAAAGCTAACGTGCGCGCGTGTGCGTCGGACAATTGCTGAGAAGGTATCAATAATTGGAATACCTGCAACAACGAGAGGAACAATGATGGTTGTGAGTCCCGCCCATCGGGTGACGGACAAAAGTGAAATTGTTCCTAATGCAAATCCAAGAGTCAATGATCCAGAATCGCCCATAAAGATAGTTGCAGGGTATGAGTTATGAACTAGAAAACCGAGCGTGGTGCCTGCAATTGCTACACTTAAAAGAGCAGCGTCAAATCGACCAGCCCAAATGGAAAGTACAAACATAGTGGTAGAAGCAATGCAGGAAATACCTGAAGAAAGTCCGTCAAGACCGTCGATTAGGTTAATGATATTAGCGTAAGCAACTAGGTAGATGACGGTTGCTGGATAAGCAAGCCATCCAAGATCTACAAAGCCGTACACAGAAAACGGATCAACAACGTTACCAATAATTAGTCCGCCAGCTGCCGCAATGCTTGCTGCAATAAATTGACCAGCAAGTTTTTGGATTGGCTTAAGAGAAAAAATGTCGTCAAGTAAGCCAGTCAAAAAAATAACTACAAATGCAGCGCCAACAATCCAGAAGTTGACGTTAAGATAAAAGCGAGAATAAAGGGTAATCTCTGCATGTCCAAGAATTGCTTCAACGCCATATCGCACCAGCATAGCAATTGCTAGTCCAAAGAAAATTGCCATGCCACCCATGCGAGGAATAGGCTTTTTATTGACTCGACGAGCAGAGGGTTTATCGACAACTCCAAGTTTCCAGGCTAGTTGACGAACGACAGGGGTAATCAGAGCTGAACCAAGACCAGCTGAGAGAAAAACGCAAAACATGGTTACCCAGAGGTTCAAGCTGTAAACCCTTCAATAAAAAACAGTATTTAACTGCTAAAATCAACACCATTTAATTGTGCTGCTCATTAAAAAACAAGTCAAGACTTTAATCTTCTTATAATCTCTTTATGATAAGAGTTGTCCTTTTCCCGCGGTCTAAACTGGGTGAACCGACAAGTTATTTTAGGGAGCCTAACCTTGTGTTCAGTACAGGCATCCTTCGTTGTAAAGGAAGCTGGAACGCTCAAGCGCGGCACCCACCTTATGAAGGTGGGTTCATAGATGACTGCGGGGAAGGATATTTTATTTCAAAATAATTGCATAAGAGCTACAAAAGAGCTTCAAAAGCGTCTCAAAACAAGCTTCAAAATAGCTGCAAAAAATCTGTAAAAAGACATAGGCCACCTCTCTTTACTTGCTCAATCATTGACATACCTGCTCCTGATTGCCACAATAAGTACCGCAACGGGGATATAGCTCAGTTGGGAGAGCGCTGCCTTCGCAAGGCAGAGGCCGAGGGTTCGAATCCCTTTATCTCCACCATGACTTTGATGCGCGCAGAGACTCTGCGCGTTTTTTATACGTACATCTGTCTGGACAGATACGACGGGAGGCGAGAAACCCTTGGGTAGTGCACCATTACCTGATACCCTTACGTTTTCTGCCTACGACGTTTGTGAACTCTGTCCAAGGCGTTGTCATGCTCAAAGAAACTCTGGTAAAGCGGGCCTTTGTGGAGCCTCAAGCACTATTCGCGTGGCTCGTTCTGCACTTCATTTCTGGGAGGAGCCTCCTATCTCTGGCGAGGCTGGATCAGGTGCAATCTTTTTCACAGGTTGCCCCCTCAGATGTGTGTTCTGTCAGAACCATCAGATTTCACAAGAGGGTTTTGGCAAGCCAGTCACAACCGAGAGACTTGCCCAGATGATGCTTGAACTCCAAGCTCAGGGCGCACTTAACATCAACCTTGTGACTCCTTTGCACTTCTCGCCACATATTATTGAAGCAGTGACGCTGGCAAAAGAGGCAGGACTCACCCTTCCAATTGTGTGCAATACCTCGGGATATGAGTTGCCAGAGGTGGTGCAAAAAGTTTCAAGTGTCATTGACATTTGGCTGACAGATGTGAAGTACGCAGATTCCAAGCTGTCAAAAGAGCTTTCGTACGCAGCGGATTATCCAGAGATGTCTATGGCGGCGCTTAAGGTTATGCATGCTTCGGTAATGAGCCGAGGCGGTCGCAAGCTGGATGATGATGGACGTATGTTGCAGGGCATTATTGTGCGCCATCTGGTTATGCCCACGCACGCGGACGATTCCTGCGAGGTGCTCAACCGCGTCTGGAATCTTTGTCATAATGATGTAGACGTATCAATCATGAATCAGTACACGCCCAATAAGCGCATGCGTGCAGCTGGCGGACCGCTTGCTGGAACGCTTTCTGACGAGGAGTACGAGTTGGTGCTCTGTCATGCGGATGATCTGGGCTTTGAAAACCTGTGGTGGCAGGAGGGCGGAACCGTTTCTGAAAGCTTTGTTCCAGCCTTTGATGCAACGGGCGTTGATGGCCCTGCGCTCAAACTTCGCTCGGCTCGCAGCAGCACAGCCGACAAGCTCGCCACTACAAGTACCTCCAATACACCAACCGAGGAGTAACCATGTCTGTCGAGAAACCCTCTGAACCCCAAACCACCCCTGCACCACAGGCGGCTGCACTTACGGACGCAGAGCGCGCTGAGCTGGAGGCTCTTCGTGCAGAGAAGGAGCGCAGAGAACTTGAGGAGCTGCGTGCCGAGAAGGCCCGTGCAGTTCAAGCAGAAGCGCAGAATCAGGCAGAGTCAGCTGCTGCCGATGAGGACGTTCAGCTTGTGGCAGCTCAACAACGTGCTGCACGTCAAGCGGCTCAGCAGGAAGCCGAGCAGATTCGCCGTATTCAAGAGCAACGTGCAAAAGGCCGCGCTCTCATGGAGCCCGATGAGGATGACGAAGACATTAAAATGCCTCTGGGGCAAAAAATTGTTATTGCAACTGTGGTAATTCTTGCTGTTATCTTTGTTGTAAGCCAATTTATTTTGTAGGACTGTTACCCTAGATATATCGTTTCACTGTCAGTTTTTGACCAATCGAAAAGAGCAAACATGTCACTCACTGATCGTACCAAGCCTTCGGATGTAAGCCTTAATACAGACTTGTATGAGCTCACTATGGCTCAAGGTTATTGGGAAGCTGGACTTGTTGATACAGAAGCGTGCTTTACCGCATTTTTCCGCGAGAACCCTTTTAATGGTGGATATGCAATTTCTTGTGGTACTGGTCAAATTGCCGACCTTGTTGAGAACTTTATTTTTGAAGACGATGATATTGATTACTTAGCAAGCATTAATTCTCCTGGCGGCGAGCGTCTCTTTAAGCCTGCATTTTTGGAGTTTTTGCGTAACCATAAGCTCAATGTAACCATAGATGCAATCCCTGAGGGAGAGCTTGTTTTCCCACGTGAGCCTATGGTTCGTGTTGAGGGCTCCATTGTTGATTGTCAGCTTATTGAGACCGCCCTGCTTAACCTGGTCAACTTCCAGACTTTGGCTGCAACTAAGTGTGCTCGCGTAATCAAAGCTGCTCAGGGCAATCCAGTTTCTGATTTTGGTTTGCGTCGTGCTCAGGGTCCAGATGGTGGCTTGGCGGTTGCTCGTGCCTCTTATATTGCAGGGGCTTCAAGCACCTCAAATGTCCTTGCTGGCAAAATCTATGGTATTCCTGTTTTTGGAACTCATGCGCACTCTTGGGTTATGTCGTTTGATACAGAACTTGAGGCATTTAGGGCATTTGCAAAGTCTAGCCCAACCAACTGTGCACTTCTGCTTGATACCTATGACGTTCATGAGGGTATTAAAAACGCCATCATTGTGGCAAAAGAGATGGAAGAGCGTGGCGAGCGCCTTGGCGCTATTCGCATTGACTCTGGAGATTTGGCACGCCTTTCTAAGGAAGCGCGTAAGGCATTCGACGAGGCTGGACTTCCTTACATTAAGATTTCTGTTTCAAATGATCTTGACGAGTACACTATTCAGTCTCTCTTTGCTCAGGGCGCACCTATTGATGCTTTTGGTGTAGGCACAAAGCTGGCTACCTGTGATCCTCAGCCTTCCCTTGGTGGCGTCTATAAGCTAACTGCTCGTCGTCACTCTACAAACGAGCCTTGGACTCCTGTAATTAAGCTATCCGAGATGGCTTACAAGCGCACTGTCCCTGGTATTCAGCACATTCGTCGTTTCTATAATGCTAATGGCTCTCCAGCAGGAGATATGATTTTTGATCCATATTATCTAGTTACTAAAAATCCAGAGTCTAAGGCAACCGTTGTAGACATTCTTGACCCATATTCCACCCATACGCTTGAAGGAACTTCTCGCGAACTGATGGTTCGTCTGGTAGAAGGCGGCAAGCGTGTAGGGGAGAGCGAGTCTATTGAGATTGCTCGCGATCGTTGCCATGCAGCACTCATGCGCCTGGACGCAGCGTATACGCGTTTCTTGAACCCTCAGATTTATCCTGTGGGTCTCGAGCGTGGTCTGGCTAAGCTACGTCATGAACTTGCCGCTCAGCATCAGGTAAAATCTTCCGAAGAAACCGAGTAGTACCTTTAGGAACTACACCATCTACTAGCTCAATCATTGCTCACATTTAAAGGAGAACCATGCGCGAGAAGATCGAGGAACTTGTACGTCAAGCCTTGGCAGATGCTCAGGCTGCGGGTGAGTTGCCTGAATTCCAGATTGATGACGTGGGGCTTGAGCGCCCACAGGATTCATCAAATGGAGACTGGTCTTCTACAGTTGCTATGCGCTCTGCAAAGCTAGCGCATAAGGCTCCACGTGATATTGCTTTAGCTCTTGTGGCTCATATTGCTGAAGATGCACAGATTGAGCGTGTTGAGGTTGCAGGTCCTGGTTTTGTGAACTTCTATCTGTCTACTGCTGCGGGCAATGAGATTTTTAATACTGTTCGTAAGCAGGGCGCAGATTTTGGTCGTTCTTCTTTTGGTGCTGGACAAAAGGTCCAGGTAGAGTACGTTTCTGCAAACCCTGTTGGTCCTCTGCATATTGGTCATGGCCGTTGGGCAGCACTCGGTGATTCTCTAAGCCGCATTCTAGCATTCGCAGGCTATGAGGTTGAGCGTGAGTATTACGTAAACGACCACGGTTCTCAGATGGACGTGTTTGGTCACTCCATTTCTAAGCGCTATCTGCAGCTCATTGATATTATGCAGGACCGTGGCATTGATGCTGACGCGGCTGCGCAGGTGCTCGCAGAAGATCGCAACGCGTACGTTGCAGATGAAGACGATGCTCATCCAGAGCAGCATCCGTTTACTGATGAGTTCATCAACTCTCTTGGCGGAAACGCATACGCCGGCGACTACATTGTTGACCTGGGACTTTTCTTCCTAAAAAATGATGGGGAAGTCTGGGTAGACAAGTCTGAAGACGAGCGCATGATTGAGTTCCGCGAGCGCGGCTATAAGATGATGCTTGAGTCCATCAAAAACACTTGCCACAACGCTCGCGCTGACTTTGATGTGTGGTTCTCTGAGCGTTCTCTCTACATCAAAGATGATCAGGGCAAAGACGCTGTTGACCGCGCACTTGACGCTCTTGATAAGCTTGGCTACCTGTACCATTCTGATGAAGGTGCGCTATTCTTCCGCTCTACTGATTTTGGTGACGATAAGGACCGCGTACTCATTAAGACAAACGGTGAGTACACCTATTTTGCTTCTGACGTTGCCTACCATTGGAATAAGTTCCAGCGTGTCGACCACGTTATTGATATTTGGGGAGCAGATCACCACGGCTATATTCAACGAGTCCGCTCTGCTGCAACGGCTCTTGGTTACCCAACTCAGTTTGAGGTTTTGCTTGGCCAGCTGGTTAATCTGCTTAGAAACGGTGTTGCTGTTAAAATGTCTAAGCGCAAGGGAACTGGTATTCACTTTGACGAGCTTCTCGCTGAGGTAGGTGTTGATGCAACGCGCTATACCCTTGTTTCAAAGTCTTCAAATCAGATGATTGACTTTGATATTGAACAGGTGAAACGCCAGGATAGCTCTAATCCCGTGTATTACGTTCAGTATGCTCATGCTCGTATTTGTTCTATTCTTCGTCGCGCTGCTGGTGTTGATTTTGAAGAAGCAAAGGCGCTTGGCATGGACGCCGTTGCAAGTAAAGCTATTGGTTCTGAGGTTGATCTTGGACTGCTCTCTGATACCGCTGAGCAAGCACTCGCTCGTAAGCTCTTTGAGTTCCCAGGTCTTATTGAGGGTTGTGCTCGCGATAGGGCACCATTCCGAATTACACACTATATTGAAGAGCTTGCTGGTCAGTTCCACGCATTCTACACCGTTTGCCAGGTGCTTCCTTCTGACGGACGTCCACTGGATGCAGAGCTTTCTAAGGCGCGTCTTGCAGCATGTGATGCAACCCGTCGGGTGCTTGCAATTGCTCTTAACTTGATTGGCGTTTCTGCCCCTGAGGCTATGTAGACGTTTATTAATACGTTGTTTTGTCATAATTCCGTACAAGAAATTAATACTTGTACGGAATTATTTGATGTTAATGCTTCAGATTATGTACATATCTCTGTGCTTCGTACTATTTTTTCAATGCATAAAAATGTTAAAAAATTAGTTTATATTATTTAAATTTTATATTGCATCATATAAATGAATATATGGCACTAAAATATTCATTAGTCTTTTACACACTTTTGATTAACTATTGTTTATCCACATGTTAATAGGTATTTTAAGGAGTATACTTATAAAATGAACATATAGTAAATGGTTCGGGCATAAGAGTGGAGGTCTCTATGGAACTTCGCGAGTACATGTCCATTCGCAGGTCTTATAACTTAGTTAGAAAAGTGGTACCTGCTAACAGACGACTCACGTTTGAAGAATTTGCTATTCTGTGTCGACTCAATGTGAAGGGCACTTCTTTTAAAACTTCAGAAATCGCTGAGTATCAAGGTGCTCTTCGCCCAACGATTACTCATCGTACCTCGCACTTGGCAAAACTTGGTTTTATCAAACAAGATGAAGGCGCCAAAGATCGACGCAACATAGTGTGTTTTATTACAGAGAAGGGTGAAGAGGCGGTAGAAGAGCTGTCTAAACTTACCTGTGCGCGTATTGCTCCTGGACAGGCGCTTTCTCGTACTTCGTTTGAGCGTATTGTCATGTATGTTGACGCCATGGGATCGCTGTATTGTAGGGCTGCAGATATGGTGCTTCTTGCAATTTTAGATTCATCTAAAGAAGCCCTTTCAATTACAGAGATTGTTGAGGCTCTTGGTCTTTTGCAACCAACCGTTTCAATGTCTCTTTCTGCTTTGGCGGAAAATGGTTTAGTACAGAGAAAGCATGATGAAGCTCTTTCAAAAAGAGTAACCATGGTTGAACTTACACCTGCAGGAGAACTGTATAGTAAAAAAATTGTTCAGCAAATTGAAAATATCGTTGTTAAAAGAAAAAGTCGTACGTCAGTTTAAATTGATTCGCAAAGAGTGAATAGCTGCACAAATAATGTTTTCTGCAGTACACGCTTTGTCGTATATAAATACGTATTTGCCTCTTTTATAATGAATTTTATTATTTTTTCAACAAAAGGAAGGCTTTTTCGTGGTATATTCCTTTTGAATTTGCATCTAATTGATTTTGTTTTTGTTATCTTTTCATCATATTTCTCACGTATTTTTACAGATTGTTTTGATGAATAAACAGAGAGGTTTGTACATGTCGGACGAAATGTCTTCGGTCCAAAATGATTCTTTAAATGATGTAAAAATTGCCCCAGCACCGCGTAGACGTGGTAGACCTCGTAAGAGTGAAAATAGTAATTCAGAAAATGTTTTTTCTGAAAATAGTAATTTTGAGACAAATGAAGAAACTACTTCTAATACATCTGCAAGTAAACGCCGCCGAGGACGTCCTACTAAAAAGGAGACTGAGGCTCGTCGTGCAGTTGAGGCAGTTATGGCTGAGGCGTTAAATGCAGCTGGTATCGCAGAGCCTCCTAAGCGTCGCCGTGGTCGTCCAAGCAAAGAAGAGGTAGAAGAACGAGCTTTACAGGAGCAGACTCTTGAGGCTCTTCAAGCAGAGGTTTTAGCTCAGGTTCAGGCAGGCGGTAAGGTTTCTTCTGACATTGTAGACACAGATCGCCTTACTAAAATTGTTCAAGATGCAACTCAGCCTTCTGCAGAGGTAACTCCTGTTCCCGCTTTGACTAAAGCGGCAGCAGAAGGTACTGTCGAACAGAATGGCAAGCAATCTCAGAAGAGTGTTGTTGAGCAGCAGGACGGTACAGCTCAAGTACAGGTTTTTGACGCGGAGGCAGAAGCCGACGCAACTTCAGCAGAGCGTCCAGCACGCACACGTACGGGCTCACCACGTCGTCGACATCGTAATGCTGAGCTAAAAGAAGCGGCTCAGGAGGGCGAGAAGACACAGGAAAACGCACATACCAACAACCAGGAGCGTTCTTCTCGCGATCGTAGACAAAACAACCAGCGCAACAAGAATCGCAAGCAGGGGCAGGCAAGTGAACCCTCGCTTTCCAAAGAGATGCTGCAAGAGATGAAGCTTTCTGAGCTTCGCGCTAAAGCAACTGAGTTGGGCATTGAGTATGCAGGCGTTCATAAGTCTGGTTTGATTGAGCTGGTATATGCTGCTTCAGCTGCTGCTGAGGGCTTTAAGACCGTTGAAGGTATTCTGCAGATTAGCAACGAAGGTTACGGTTGGATTCGCACAGGTAATTACATGGAAGGCGATGACGACGCCTTTGTCCATCAGCAGATTATTAGAAGTCTTTCTCTGCGTCCTGGCGATAGCGTCTTAGGCATGGTTGGGCCTGCTCGCGTAAATAGTAAGTATCCACCTCTGCTTAAGGTTACTCAGGTCAATGGTGGGGAAGTTGAGGGCCTTAAGGATCGTCCTCGCTTTAAAGACCTGACTCCTATTTTCCCAGATGAACCTCTTACTATGGAGCACGGTAAAGATTCTATTACCGGTCGTGCAATTGATTTGGTGGCTCCTATTGGTAAGGGTCAGCGTGGTTTGATTGTCTCACCTCCAAAGGCAGGTAAGACTACCATTTTGAAGCGCATTTGCCAGTCTATAACTACTAACAATCCTGAGGTTCACCTTTTCTGCCTCTTGGTAGACGAGCGTCCTGAGGAAGTTACAGACATGGAGCGCTCTATTAAGGGCACGGTTGTTGCTTCAACTTTTGATATGCCAGCAGAGAACCATACCGTTGTTTCTGAGCTTGTTATTGAGCGTGCAAAGCGCCTGGTTGAGATGGGTCAGGACGTTGTAGTTATTTTGGATTCCATTACACGTCTTGCACGTGCATACAACCTGGCTATTCCTGCTTCTGGCCGTATTCTTTCTGGTGGTGTTGATTCTGCAGCTTTGTATCCACCAAAGAAGTTCTTGGGTGCAGCTCGAAACATCGAGAACGGCGGCTCACTTACTATTATTGCATCGGCTCTGGTAGATACTGGCTCCAAGATGGACGAGGTTATCTTTGAGGAGTTTAAGGGCACTGGCAATATGGAGCTCAAGCTTGATCGAGATCTTGCAGATCGTCGCATCTTCCCAGCTATTGATCCTGTTTCTTCTGGTACTCGTAATGAGGATCTACTTATTAAGCCAGAGCTTCAGCCTATGGTTTGGGGAGTTCGCCGTATTCTTGCGGGCTTCAATAACACTGAACGCGCAACAACTGCTCTTATTAGCGGTCTTAAGCAGACCGATAATAACCAGGACTTCTTGATCAGATCTGCAAAAAAGGCTGCACAGTCTGACTATCCACAGAATTAGTCAGATTTAAAGCTGTTATAGATGCTAGACAAGTAAAAGTAGTGTCGCATAGGGTGTCGGTGACATAACAAATTAGATGACGTAAGAAGTGCTTTCAAATATTGTTGAAAGCACTTCTTTTTGTATGTTTTGTTGAATAGCAGCCAAATAATTATGAAAAAGTTTTAAAGACGCTGTAAAAAATAATGAATTACGCTATAGTCATTTCTAACAGCACAAGTATGTGTTGCAGCGGATTACACAAAGATGAAATGAAGCCACCCGTTGCTCACGTTGCCCATATTGGGTTTAGTAGCATATGCAAATTTAGCGTGTGTCCTTCATACATCTTCTTAGCGTTTGTAGGGAGAGTTTGTATGACAGAAGGTAGGAATCCGGCAGTAGTCGCCGGCCTGCTCAGTGGACTGGTTTTCGTAGCAGAACCAGCATCTGCGTATGCCCTTACAGCTAATGAAATTCGTCAAACGCCTCTTGGTGCAATCTTTACTGGCATTGGAGTGGGACTTGCTACGGTTGCTATTATTTCTGGTGCCGTGCTGATTGTTTCTCGCGTTGTAAATCGTGGCGAGAAACCCAATGTGACTGAAGAACAAATTCAATCAAGCGAGTCTTCACTAAAACTAGATGAGAATAAGTCTTCAAAAAAGGTTTCAACAGCATCGAACTTCTCGCCAGAAGAGAGCGTTGTAATTCCATTAGACTCTTCAAGGCGCTCAATTGCTGCATACAAGCCAAAACACATGAAAGCTTCTCAGTGGGATATGACTGGTTCTATACGCGTTCAATCTGCAAAGCCGGTGGTAAAGAAGTCACAGGTTGAGAGTGCGTCTGCAGAGGGTGTTTTGCCAGTTCGTGCTAAAAAGGCGCCTGCACACTCAACAAATGATTATGCGCAGATTGCAGAGAACTACACCAAGCTTTTAAGCTGGCGTGAACGTACTGTTGCTCGTGCAAAGGGCGCTGCTGCTGTACTTCTTGAGCGTTTAGGACAAGATCCTATGGAGGGTCTGCCTATTATTGAGCGTGCAGATGGAACTGTTGGAGATGTTGGTACTGCTTGGTGGACCAAGGCAGTAGGCGAAGAATCCATTACACGTGATTTTGGCATCACCGAGATTGGCGCAGAGGCTATTCCTGATGACTTCTCCAACGCTGCTGCAGATATTTCTAGTCGTATTTCTTATGTTGACCAGGGAGTTTTCCCTGAGAAGCGTACGGTTGACGAGCTTGAACATACTGATGACTGGGCTCTTGCTTTAGCTGCAATGGATGAACATTTGGCTCGCCATGAGCAACCAAAGATACGCAAGTATCATCCAGTGCAGATGCCACTTATTGGTCAAGCTACACCTGAGGCAGAAGTTGAAAGCTCGGTTGTGCTGTCTGGCGCAAAACCAGCTGTGCTTTGTGAAGCTACTGCAGATCAGGTGCGTCCTTCTCGTGAGCCAAACTATGCTGGCGTAGTCGCTCAATCAACCTCAATGCCGCTGGTAAAGAGCACAAACGATATGTCCAAGCATATTCAGAATATCTTTGATTCGGTTGAGCGAGAGATGGCGGCTGAGCTTCAGGCGGCTGATGAAAGACCAACACGAGAATTGCTTCGTCTTATTGAGGGTGGTACCAGCAAACTGAAGAAGATTTCTTCTCTTGATCTAAGTGAGAAGACAGCTTCAGAGAAAGTTTCTTACAAACCTCGTCACTTCGCAGGAGACCTTCCGCTGGTACGTGAGGCGTAGAAAGCTATATTAGAAAAAGAACAAAGTGTCACTCTAGGCTTGAACCGTCTGTAAAAGTTACTTTTCAAAATTATTTCAAGTTAAATAACATTTTTTGGCTGTAGTTCTCTTTTATGAGCTGCAGCCATATTGTGTTGTGTCAAATATTCAGCGCTATGGAGATGAGGAGATGAATATGGCACATAAGCTAACGCGACGACGCTTTTTGGAGGTGGCTGGAACCATTGCGGGGTCGTTTGCTCTAGCAGGCTGTTCGTCAAAAAACCAAGACTCCAACTCCATTTACGTTGGCGTGATGGGTCCGTTTACCGGCGATGTTGCTCAGTATGGTCTTGCGGTACGTAGTGGCGTTCTTTTGTATCTTAAGGAGTTCAACAAGCAGGGTGGCGTTAATGGACGCCAGATTGTCCCTATTGTTGAGGACGAGAAAGGCGATTCAACTGAGGCCATTCTTGTCTACAACAAACTTCTTGACGAGAATGTCTGTGCAATTCTTGGAGACGTTACTTCTACGCCAACTATTGCACTGGCACAGAAATCGGTACTGGACAACATTCCTTGCGTAACGGCATCTGCAACAGCAGAAGACGTTGTTGCTCATGGCAATAACATGTTCCGCGCTACTGTCACCGACCCATTCCAGGGCGTTGTTCTTGCGGAGTTTGCTAAAAAGCAGGGCTATCATCGCGTAGGAACCATCTTCAACTCTGGCGGCGATTATGAGATTGGCGTAAATAACGCCTTTGTTCAGAGAGCTCGTGAACTGGGCATTGAGGTTGTATCTCAGCAAGGCTACCCAACAGGAGCCGTTGACTTTAACGCCCAGCTTACCAGTATTATTGGACTTGACCCAGATGCTATCTTGGCTCCAAATTATTACCAAGATAATGGCAAGATTGTGACGCAGGCTCGTCAGCTTGGTTACAAGAAGCCCTTTATGGGTGCAGATGGCTGGGCAGGCATTATTGGCGGCGAGCAGGACTATGCTTCTGCGGCTGACCTTGAAGGATGTTTCTATTGCTCTGCATTTGTTGCTTCAAACCCAGATGAAAAAGTTCAGCATTTTGTTAAGGCATACACCGCAGAATACGGTGAGGCTCCAACTAATTTCTGCTCCTTGGGTTATGACGCAGCAATGATTCTTTGCTCTGCGCTTGAAGTTGCCGAGAAACATGGTTATACCTACAACTCTAATGAGTATAGGCAGGCAATTATTGACGCTATTGCATCTGGTGTGGTCGAAGGTGTTACTGGAACCCTTTCATATCAGGGAACAGGTGACCCAGTGAAGTCCACCTTGATCATTACCTTTAAAGATGGCAAAGAGTCCATCTATGACACAATTAATCCTTCATAGAAAAGAGAACCTCAGATGTTTTTGACTCAGGTGCTCAATGGACTTCAATTGGGCAGTATTTACGCGCTCGTGGCGCTTGGTTACACAATGGTATATGGCATCATCTTGCTTCTTAATTTTGCGCATGGTGACATCATCATGTTTGGCTCCTACGTTGCTTGGATTGCCCTTGTTCAGCTGGGGCTCAATCCCGCACTTGCCGTTCTTCTCGCTATTTTTGGCTGTGTTGTTTTGGGAGTCCTTATTGATAAGGTGGCTTATGCACCGCTTAGAGAAGCTCCAAGGCTTTCTATTCTGATTACCGCAATTGGCGTTTCTTATCTGCTTGAAAACGGCGTTCAGCTGCTTCTTGGAGCTGATGCTAAGGTTGTTCCAAGCATTATTGACCTGGGAACTGTTCAGGTATTTGGCTCAACGCTTTCAGGTACCGCACTATTGACCGTTGCGGTCACCATTGTGGCAACCGTTGTTCTGACCCTTTTGGTTCAGAAAACCCGTCTTGGTAAAGCCATGCGCGCAGTTTCTGAGGATATGGGCGCAGCTCGTTTAATGGGCGTCAACGTTAACAGCACAATTAGCTTTACCTTTGCAGTTGGTTCTGCGCTTGCAGGTATTGCGGCTATTCTGTACTCCATGGCTTACCAGCAGGTTTCTCCAACCATGGGCGTCATGCTGGGCACTAAAGCATTTGTTGCAGCAGTTCTTGGTGGCATTGGCTCCATTCCTGGCGCTGTTATTGGTGGTCTTATTGTTGGCTTTTCTGAGGTCTTTGTTGCCGCCTTTGGTTTGTCTGTCTGGCAAGATGCAGTTGTCTTCTTACTCTTGATTCTTGTCCTTGTTGTCAAACCAACTGGTCTGCTCGGCCGACCAGTTACTGAGAAAGTGTAAGGGGGCTCACATGATTAAAATGTATCCACGCGATAATAACCACAACCCCGTGATTGTCACTGGTTTTGGTGGAAAAGATGGACAGCGTCGTGAGCTTACTATGCCTGCTCGCTATGCCATCAATGCAATTCTTGTTGCACTCTTTGTCTTTGGCGGAAACTTTTTGGTAGGAGAGGGCTTTATTTCTCGTTATCAGACCGTTGTTTTTGAGCAAATCGGCGTCTATGTTCTGATGACCGTTTCTCTGAACATTGTTACTGGTTATTTGGGACAGCTTCCTTTGGGTCACGCTGGCTTTATGTCCATTGGTGGTTATGCCTGTGCAATCTTTATTATTCGCATGATGCCACTTTTTGGTCTGAATGCTCAAGCTATGGCATCAGGATCTACTCCAGCAGTGATTCTCTTTGTTGCAGGTCTTTTGTTTGGCGGAATTTGCGCCGCGCTTATGGGCGTAGTTATTGGTATTCCAGCACTTCGGCTGCGTGGTGATTACCTAGCTATTATTACCTTAGGTTTTGCAGAGATTATCCGTGTTGTACTGGTAAATATAGACTCTGCTCTTGGCTTCAAACTTACTGGCGGCGCATCTGGTCTGACAGGCATTCCTGCCTATACAGGTTACCTAAACACAGCGATTGTAGTTTCATTTGCCATTTTTGCTATTCATACGTTAATGAAGTCTCGATATGGCCGCGCTATTCTCGCTATTCGAGATAATGAGATTGCAGCAGAGGCATCAGGCGTTAACACTACGTATTACAAGACCCTGGCATTTGTTTTTTCAGCGTTTCTTGCGGGCATTGCTGGAGGCCTTTACGCAGGATGTATTGGCGTTATGGCACCTGCTAAATTTGGCTTCATGAAGTCTGTTGAGATTTTAGTTATGGTTGTTCTGGGCGGCATGGGCTCTATGTTTGGCTCTGTTGTATCTGCAACTGTTTTAACCGTGCTTCCAGAAGCTCTCCGCGCCTTTGCTGACTACCGCATGGTCGCTTATGCAATCGTGTTGATTCTGGTCATGATTTTTAGACCAGAGGGCCTGTTTGGTTCGTATGATTTCTCGCTGTCTCGCATTATTGAGCGTGTGATGAATAGAGACTTTCCTTGGAATAAAGATGACTCAGACGAACAGGTAGATGTGCAAAGCGATGCCTCAACTGATTCGAAGGAGGCGTAAGATCAATGGCAACTAAAAACCCTACAAAACTTATTAGGCAAGAATCTCCTAATCTCATTCCTGAGCGAGACCTTGGTGCTATTCCAGTTCTTCAGGCTGAGCACTTAGGCATTGACTTTGGTGGTTTGACAGCTGTTAATGACTTCAATATTGCTCTTGGACCTACTGAGATTTCTGGCATCATTGGACCTAATGGTGCAGGTAAAACAACTGTGTTCAACTTGTTGACCAACGTCTATAAGCCAACACGTGGTTCTGTCATGATTGATGGTTATGACCTAGCTGGAAAAAGTGTTGTCGAGGCAAACCATATGGGTATTGCGCGCACTTTTCAAAATATTCGTCTGTTCAACAAAATGACTGTTTTAGAGAACATTCAGGTTGGACAGGGTAGTCACATGACGTCTCACTTTTTTGAGGATATTTTCCGTCTTCCAGCTCACTGGAAGCAGGAAAAAGAGAGTGCTGATAACGCTTACGAGTTGCTTCGTATTTTTGGCATGGAGAATCTTTCAAATACCCTTGCAGGTAACCTGCCTTATGGTGCTCAGCGTAAACTTGAGATTCTTCGTGCTCTAGCAACTCAGCCTAAGATTTTGCTGCTGGATGAACCAGCTGCAGGCATGAATCCAGCAGAGACTGACGAGCTTATGGAGAATGTCCTTAAGATTCGTGACGACTTCAAGATTGCCGTTCTTCTTATTGAGCATGACATGAAGTTTGTTATGGGTATCTGCGAGGGATTGGCTGTTCTGGACCACGGCAACATCATTGCAAAAGGAACGCCAGAAGAGGTTCAGAATAATCCTCGTGTTATCGAGGCATATCTTGGAAAGCAGGAGGTGCGCTAATGGCCGCTGAATTTACAAACAACCAGGCAGCTGGCGCAGAGAAAACCTTGCTGTCCGTCAAGGATCTTAACGTTTCTTATGGCGCAATCCATGCAGTTCAGGGTATTTCTTTTGACATCCACGAAGGTGAGATTGTCACTCTTATTGGAGCTAACGGTGCCGGTAAATCAACTACATTGAACACCATTGCCGGTCTAGTAAAACCTGACTCAGGCACTATCACTCTTGGCGAGAAAAACCTTGTAGGTATGCGCGCTCACAAGATTGTTGAGGCTGGCCTAGCGTTGTGTCCTGAGGGTCGTCGTGTGTTTTCTCGCATGAGTGTTGCTGAAAATCTTGAAATGGGTGGTTACACTCAGCCTGATTCCCAAAACGCTCAGACTGTCAAGATGATCTATGAGCACTTCCCACGTCTTCGTGAGCGTAAGAATCAGCTAGCAGGAACGCTTTCCGGCGGTGAGCAGCAAATGCTTGCCATGGGACGCGCCCTGATGAGCAAGCCTAAGTTGCTGATGCTTGACGAGCCTTCTATGGGTCTGGCTCCTATTTTAATTGAGGAGATTTTCCAGATCATTCGTCAGCTTGGTGATGCAGGAACTACCATTTTACTGGTTGAGCAAAATGCAAATATGGCACTTAAGGTTGCTGACCGTGCATACGTCCTTGAACTTGGTAAGGTTGCTAAGCAAGCTACCGGTCAGGAACTGTTGC
Organism: uncultured Atopobium sp.; assembly: GCA_902373375.1. GTDB lineage: Bacteria > Actinomycetota > Coriobacteriia > Coriobacteriales > Atopobiaceae > Lancefieldella. The sequence goes on along the minus strand of CABKMA010000007.1, from coordinate 23,058 downwards.
ATGATGATGACGTCCGCAAGGCTTATCTTGGTGCTTAAATGCCACTTATGGTATACGTCCCAAACGTGACGCATGACTTACACAAAAACCCGGCTCCCACACGACGTGGGAGCCGGGTTTTGTTGTTATGATTTACGTTAAATTTCGTCGAAAGTGTTGTGGTGTTGCTGGCCATCATCTACGGTAAGGACAGTTCCTAGAAGTGCTGGCTCAAGAATCTGAATCCAAAAATCACCCCTGACTTGCTTGGCATTTTCAGCAACTGCGCGCGCAGTAACAGGGGAGTCACAGATGGCAACCATGGTGGCGCCTGAACCAGAAATAACAAATGCACATGCACGCGCAAGCTTAGCTACTTGCTTGAGCTCTTCGTAATCGGGAATAAGTTCTTTACGATAAGGCTCGTGAAGCTTATCGTTGCAAGCTGCTGCTAAAAGTCCACCGTTTCCCGTTTCAAGTGCATGAGTGACAGCGACTGTACGTCCCATCTGATAAACGGCTGTTTCGAGGGCGACTTTTTGTGGGACTACCTTGCGAGCATCCTCGGTGTTGACTGAGTAAGGTGGCGCAATTGCAACAAAAGATAGACCTCGTGCTACCAATCTGCGAGTGCAAATGGTATGCCCGCCCTCAACAAATGACGAGGTCAGGCCACCGTAAATTGCAGGAGCAACATTATCTGGATGGCCCTCAAAATGACAGGCAAAGTCGAGCGCACGCTCAGGATCCCAGCCGCCATGAGACTCGGTCATCGCGGCTGCAATACCAGCAATTACACAGGTAGAGCTTGAACCTAGGCCACCAGAAAGCGGAATAGGCGAGTCGATAGTGATGTGCTTAGGAGTAGGCTCTTCGCCCAGCTTTTCGCAGGCTCGGACATAGGACGTCCAGACAAGGTTGTCGTCGTTTCTGAACTGCTCGGGGCAGCCGTCAATGATGAGCGTAGGGGATTCCCTAAACGTAATCTTTGCGCGCAGGTTAAACGCAAGACCCAGCGTATCGTAGCCGACACCAATGTTTGCAGAGGTAGCAGGTACAGATACGGTCAAGATGGTGTTGTCGAGCATGTAGAACCTGCTTTCTCAGAGTCTAACAAGCAAAAATACGCCCGCATGCTTCAGAAACGTACGAAGCAAGCTGTTCCTTCTCGCGAACGTCAGTATGAATGATAACGTTATCATTCAGCGATGAAAGCTGGATTGGCGGATTAGTGCCCGTGATTTCGGCGAGCGTATGCATGCACGCAAAGTCATCCAGGCCAGCGGTCGAGTGGCCCAGCGCGGCAAGCACGTCGGACGAGAACTTGTACGGGCTAGCAGTGGACAGACAAACGCGCACGTCGTTTGCCTGGCGAGAAACCCTGTCAAGCACGTGCTTTGCGACGGCTGTGTGAGGGTCAATCAGCACACGACAATTCTCCCAGGTAGAACGGATAGTCTCACGCGTCTGAGCGTCGGTTGCAAAGCCGGCATCAAAGGTTTCGCGGATGGTGTCCATCACCTGAGCAGGAACCGTGTAGATACCCTTGGTTACCAGCTGGTTCATCAGATAGCTGACAAGCTCGGTGTCTTTGCCAGATGCAAGATAGAGGAGTCGTTCAAGGTTTGATGAAACCAGAATGTCCATCGATGGAGAAATGGTCTTTTCAAATGCACGCCTACGATCGTAGATACCTGTTTCCAAGAAATCAGTCAGCACCTTATTGCTGTTAGAAGCCACAATGAGGCGATCAACAGGAAGTCCCATTTCTTTTGCAAAGTAACCTGCGAGGACGTCGCCAAAGTTGCCGGTTGGCACGCAGAAAGTAACTTTTTGACCCTGGGTGATGGCGCCCTTGGCAACGAGCTGGGCATATGCGTCAAAGTAGTAGGTTACCTGTGGGGCCAAACGACCAATATTGATGGAGTTTGCGCTGGAAAGTACCGTGCCCTTACCGGCCAACTCATGCGCCAACTCCTTGTTAGCAAAGATTGCTTTAGCGGCGTTTTGAGCGTCGTCAAAGTTTCCCTTAACAGCGCAAACAGCTACGTTAGAGCCTTTTTGAGTCACCATCTGCAGGCGTTGAATATCAGAAACCTTGCCTTCAGGGTAAAAGACGGTGATGCCCATACCAGGTACATCCTTGAAACCCTCAAGTGCAGCCTTACCAGTGTCGCCAGAAGTTGCGGTCACAATCATGATGTTCTTGCCGGCGGTGGCGGTAGCGTCGACAGCGCCGGCTACGTCCACGTCCTCGCGAGCAACACTCATCAGGCGGGGGAGCATCTGAAGCGCAACGTCTTTGAAAGCCGACGTTGGACCATGGAAGAGTTCAAGCAGCCAGTCTTCTCCGATAGCAGAAACAGGCGTGATAGCTTGGGTGTCCCACTGAGAGCCATACGCGCCCTCAACACAGCGAGTCAGCTCTTCAGCAGAGTAGTCGTCCAGCAGAGTAGAAAGCACGTCGAAAGCAGTAGTTTTAAAGCCCTGAGAACAAACCTTTGCAAGATCGAGGGGTTTCTCGCCAATTGAATCTTGGATATAAAGGCCGCCGTCGGGAGCAATTCCCTGCAAAATGGCTTGTTTAGCCAAAACGGTATGGTCAGAGCTTCTTGTGCTGTGATATGCGACGGCCATGAAACCACCAATCTTTAGAACGTGTCGCGTGTTGTGCGCGTGCAAATTGCGCGTCTCGCGTGTTGCGTTTCTATTATTTTAACAGTGAGAAGTAAATGTCGCTTGTAACATAGAATTGTTCATAGCATTATGAAGACGAGAAAAACTGTCAATTAGATTCTATCTAGGTTATTGGTAGTTTTTGTCTATGAGATTGTTATCAGTGCAGTCACCTTTGCGTGCGGTTGTCCTTGCTCTGCAATTAGCCTTGCAGGCAATCGGTTTTCTCGCAAAATGACTGCTAGATTTGGAGTTATATGCAAAACGTTGCCCTACTTGGATTTGGAACGGTTGGTGCTTCAGTTGCGCGCATTCTTGATGAGCGCGTTTCTGACGTTAACCTGACGTCCATCTTGGTTAGAGCTGGTAAAGAGCACGTTGACCCTCGGGCAACATCTGATTTTGATGCGCTCTTGTCTGACCCTGCGCTCGATACCGTTGTTGAGTGCATGGGTGGCCTCACGCCAGCCTATGAGTACATCAAAGCTGCGCTGACTGCTAAGAAAAATGTAGTTACTTCAAATAAAGCCGTGGTATCTGCTCATTTTGAGGAGTTTATGACACTTGCCGCTGAAGCGGGCGTCAACTTTAAGATCGAAGCATGCGTGTGCGGTGGTATTCCTTGGATAGCAGGAATTCAGAAAGTTCGTCGTATTGACGAGATTTCTGCGTTCTGGGGAATCATGAATGGAACCACCAACTATATTGTCTATTCCATGCTCAAAGACGGAACGGACTTTGCTGAGGTTCTGAGCAAAGCTCAGGAGCTGGGTTACGCCGAGCGAGACCCGTCAAGCGATATCGACGGCATTGATGTTCGCTCTAAGACTATGATTTCTGCATCTATCGCCTTCGACGTAATCTGCACAGACCAGATTCCTATGTCTGGTATCAGAAACTTAACTAAGCGCGATCTTGCCATGTTTGGCAGTCACGATATGACAATCAAGCTCTTTGGTCGTGGTGTTTCTGACGGTTTATCGTATGCGGTAGCTGTTGAGCCAGTTGCGGTTTCGCTCTCAACCATAGAGGCCAACGTTCCAACTAACTTTAACGTTGCAACTGCCGTGGGAAATACCATTGGCGAGCTCAAGTTTTACGGTCAGGGTGCCGGTGGCGACCCAACGGCAAACGCCGTCGTGCAGGATATTATTGACTGTGCCGCAGCTCCTGCTGGGGGTCAGCAGACCTTCTCGGCAGGTCTTTCGTATAATCCAGAGCTACTTGTTTCCGACTATGTGTTTAGGACGCAGGCCGATATTCCAGGCGGTACGTTCTGGGAGCCGGGTGCTCAGTTGGTTAAAAATCTAAGTGCCGAGAAGGCCCGTGATCTTCTTACCAGCGCACTCTCGCAAGACCCTACAACCTTTATGGCTGCACTTGAAAAGAGGAATTAGAAATGATCAAAATTGCAAAATTTGGCGGCTCAAGTGTTGCTTCTGCAGAGCAGTTCAAAAAAGTTAAAGCTATTGTTGAAGCTGACCCTGATAGACGCTTTATTGTTTCGTCTGCAGCAGGAAAGCGCCACTCAACCGATAACAAGATTACGGATCTTTTGCTGCTGGTAAATGCCCACATTGAGTATCACGTTGACTGCACCTCTTTACTTGCAGACATTGAGGCTCGCTTTGTGGAGATTGCTGATGAACTGGGAGTTGCATGGCCTGTCGCCGAGGAGTTTGAGAAGTTTGCTACAAACATCAAGTCCTTCTCGCCAGAGTATGTAGTAAGTAGGGGCGAGTGGTTTACCTGCCAGATTCTTGCTGAGTATCTTGGCCTGCCCTTTGTTGACGCAGCGGATGTTATGCTGTTCCATCATGATGGCACCATTGATATGGAGCGCACTGCTTCTAGACTTAAAGAAGTTGTTGCTCGCAGCGGCTCGTTTGTGCTGCCTGGCTTCTACGGTGCTACCGTTGACGGTGCAATTAAGTTGTTCCAGCGCGGTGGCGGCGATATTACCGGCGCAATTGTCGCTCGCTGCCTGGATGCTGACTTGTATGAGAACTGGACTGACGTTTCTGGCTTCCTTTCTGCGGATCCTCGCATTGTTCAGAATCCACGCGCTATTGGCCGCATTACTTTTGACGAGATGCGCGAGCTTTCTTACATGGGCGCTTCCGTTCTTCAGGAAGAGGCAATTTTCCCTGTTCGTGAGGCAAACATTCCAATTCAGATCAAGAACACAAACCGTCCAGAAGACACGGGCACGGTTATCCGTGAGACTGCAGATGGCGATACAAACGAGCACTTGATTACAGGTATTGCAGGCAAGAAAGACTTCTTAGCTATTCATGTCAAGAAGGCTCACATGTCCAACGAGGTTGGCGTCATCAGCCGCGCACTCAATATTGTTGAGCGCTACGGCGTCTCTGTCGAGCACATCCCAACAGGCGTTGATTCGTTTGGTATTGTGGTAAATGCCTCCGACGTAAAGGATACGGTTTATTCCATCATCAGCGATATTCGTCGCGAGATTGAGCCTGATGACATTACGATGGTAGACCGCTTAGCTCTTGTTTCTGTTGTTGGTCGTAATATGTCTAGGCGTTCCGGCACCTCTGGTAAGATCTTTGGCGCGTTGGGCAATGCGGGCGTCAACATTCGCATGATTACGCAGAGCTCAGAAGAGATTAGTATTATTGTGGGCGTCGATAATGCCGACTTTGATCGCACAATTGGCGTCATTTATAACGGATTTGTTCGTGACGAAATGGTTTCGAGGTAACTATGGCTTTTGATCCAAACGGTAAGGTCGTTGCAATTCTTGGTGCTACCGGCGTTGTTGGTGCCCAGATGATGCAGTGCCTTGAAGAGCGTAATTTTCCTATCAAGGAGCTAGTGCTTCTAGCATCTGCTCGAAGCGCAGGCAAGACTATTGAGTTTGCAGGACAGCAGATTGTTATCCGCGAAGCAACTCCTGAGGCTTTTGAAGGCGTGGACATTGTTCTTGGTGCAGCTGGTGACGAGCAGGCAAAAGAGCTGCTTCCTGAGGCAGTCAAGCGTGGTTGTGTCTGCGTTGACAATTCTCATGCATTCAGAATGGACCCAAATGTTCCGCTGGTAATTCCAGAGATTAACGCTGAGGACATTAAGAACCACAACGGCATCATCTCTAACCCAAACTGCGCAACCATTATTGGTCTAGTACCTCTGTATCCTCTGCATAAGGCAGCGGGTGCAAAGCGCATTATTGCTTCTACCTATCAGGCTGCATCCGGCGCTGGACTTCCTGGTCTTACCAGTTTGAAGAACCAAATGGCTGACGTTGTTGCAGGTAGGGAAGTAACCGAGACCGCTCCTTTTGCATACCAGCTGGCAGTTAACCTGATTCCACAGATTGGTGGCTTTGACGAGGTTGGCTACACCTCTGAGGAAATGAAGATGCAAAACGAGGGTCGCAAGATCATGCACCTTCCTGAGCTACGCGTTAACTGCACCTGCGTCCGTGTTCCAACGATGCGCTCTCACTCCGAGTCCATCACGGTTGAGTTTGAGTGTCCTTTGAGCCCAGATGAGGCTCGCGCTATTCTTGAGGACGCACCAGGCATTAAGGTCGTTGACAACCCTGCAGAGCTCCAGTACCCAATGCCTCTTGATACTTCCGACCAGGACCTCATTTATGTTGGTCGTATTCGCGAGGATCTCTCTGCTGATAAGAATACTCATGCACTGACATTCTTCTGCTGCGGAGACCAAATCAGAAAGGGTGCCGCAACTAACGCTGTCCAGATTGCAGAATACCTGCTGTAACACCTGGCGTGCAGCCGCGCACATCGCCGTGCACCGAGCGTAAGCGCGCTTGACGCACGGACTTTCGCCGTGACGCATCATTTTCGCTGAACCAGTACCCGTCCGATTCTATTTCATGGAATCGGACGGGTAATTTTTGTGTACAAGCCGGATTTTTCAGAGAAATTGTGCCGTTCGGCGGCAAAGTGGTAAAAAATGCGTTTAGTTGGGGAATCCAGAAATGCTCGGATTTTATGCAAGCTATTTACCAGCAATTTTGCTTGGACAAAATTTTGGAAATTATCACAAAATTTCTGAACTGGGAAAACGTAAGTGCCAAAACTCCGAAGTCCAAAAATAATCCCCAACTAAACGGGTTTTTTACCCAAAACAGCACCTCTCGTTCGACATATCAATTTCTTGATTAGTTGTCCTGCATATTGGCAAGTGTTTATGCACAAATTGTCCGCTGACAATGCGTGCGATAAAAAAGAGGAGTTTATTGCTCCTCTTTCTGGCTGATGAAAAAGTCAAGGCAGAAATTTATGGCAAAGAAATCGTGAAAGTGATTGCGGTCCGAATAAACTCGTTAATATTGTTGTGAAATAAGGTTCAACAGTCCTTCAGAGGTAGACTCTGGAGGATTTTTTTGGCTCTCTTTGACAAGAAAACACTATTTTGTTAATATAGTTAACAAAAAGGAGAAGACTATGAATAAGAAAGAACTGCATAAGTTTAATAATCGTTTTAACAGTTTTGTTTTAGCTTTTGAACAGTTGAAAAAGGATCAGCATAGGAACAGTATTGATAAATCAATCACTATTAATGAAGTCCATTTGCTAGACCTGATAGGTCGCAATCAGCCTATCAATCTAGTAAAATTATCTGAGTTACTTGAAGTCTCAAGGAGTGCTATTACTCAGAGTGTTAGACGTTTAACCAAGAAAAATCTTGTTACTTTTGAATTTGCACAGGATAATGCAAAAAATAAATATCTGATATTATCCAAAAAAGGGGCTGAAGTTTTTAACATCCATAAAGAGCAGCAAGAACATATTGAAAAAGCCATTTTTTCAGTTTTAAGAAACTATAGTGATGAGGACCTTCAAATGGTTATGAAACTGATGGATGATGTTGAACAGGTATGGCGAGAATTACCGTGGTAAAAATCACGGTAATTTTAAAACTATATTGTTAATCACATTAACAAAAAAAGAGGAAGATATGACTATACAAATCGAACCTATCTTAGAGTCTGAGTTAGCAGACGAATCTTTTAACATTGTCATCAATGGCTTAAAACCAAGAGAAACATATCGAGTCGAGATGCATCTAACTGATTATTATTGTATCAATGCTCCTATGCTTTTAGCTCATGATGTTTTATGGAGATCAACAGGGACTTTTGTATCAGATAAGAATGGTATTATTGATATTTCACAAACTCCATCTTGTTCTGGCTCTTATGAAGGCATTTCAACAATGGGACTATTTTTTAATGCCAAGCCCTGTACCAATAAGAAAAAGAAACTCCCAAGTTCTCTTTCTGAAATTCCCTTATTAGATCATTTTTTTGTGGATATCAAAATCATGCAAGGAAATACTGTCATTGCAGAGAGAACTTTCACAAGACATTACATGAGTTCGCAAATTAGTCATAAAGATATATACGGGAAATATTTTCAAGGGAGACTCTTCTATGATAAAAAGTCAATAAAAAAACCAGCATTGATTATTGTGAGTGGTAGTGAAGGACGGATTGAAAAGGCACAGAATATAGCTCAGTTATTATCTTCTAGAGGTTATATTTGCCTAGCAGTTGCCTACTTTGGTTTAGAGGGATTACCAAAACATTTGGAACGTATTCCTTTAGAGTGCCTTGTGGAAGCAAAGGATTATCTACGTCAGCATCCTCAAGTAGATAGTGAAAGAATTGGAATATATGGACGGTCTAAGGGAGCAGAGTTAGTTTTAGCTGAGGAGAGCTTTTTTAATGACGTTCAATGCTTGGTACTAAATTCCCCCTCTGATGTGGTGTATGAAGGGATAAAAGGGAAATGGAACTCTCATACTTCTTCTTGGACGCATTTGCAAAAAGAACTTCCCTATCAAAAGTTTCGACTTGGAGATTATCTATTCAGTAAATTTTTTAGAAAAACCTTCCCTAAAGATTGCTCTGCTAGGATAGATATTGGTCAAATGCATTCACCAATCTTATTGCTCGGAAGTACTGTTGATGAAATATGGGATTCCTCGTCAGCGATAGATAATATTGTCTCACATTATAAAGGCCACTACATTACATTTAAAAAATATCATGAAACAGGTCACATGTTGACGGTGGCTTATCAACCAAATCATCGTTATCGAAAAGAGTGGTGTTTACTGATGAAAGAGAGTAAGGATTCTTGGTTGGCTACGATTCATTTTTTTGATAGGCATTTGAAGACTAACAAAAAAAGGTAGACAGCGAGCCGTCTACCTTGAGTTTTTGGTGCCTCCTGCGCGATTCGAACGCGCGACCTGCGGTTTAGAAGACCGACGCTCTATCCAGCTGAGCTAAGGAGACATATAACGTCGTTCATTATATCAATATGGACTGCAAATACATCAGACCATCAAAGATTTTCTTGTCAGATGAATGGCAGTAGGGAAGAAAAAGCAGCTACACTGGTTATAGGCTTACGTGAATGGAGACGCTATGTCTTACGATTTTGAATCCCGCGTTGATCGCGCTGGTACTGGTTCTAGAAAATGGAACGTCATGTACGACGTTAATCCTGATGTAGCTCCTGGTATTCCACCGTTTTCTGTTGCTGACATGGAATATCACACAGCTCCAGAGATTGTCGAGGGCCTCAAGGAATACATCAATGACGCAATCCTTGGCTATTCCGTGCCAACCAATCAGATGAAGCAGGCTGTGTGCAAGTGGATGAAGACCCGCCACAACTGGGATGTAAAACCAGAGTGGCTGCTCAACTCTTCAGGCGTGGTGCCTGCGCTCTTTGCATCTGTTGCCGAGTTCACCCAGCCAGACGAGGGTGTCATCCTGTTTACTCCTGTCTACCATCCGTTCTACATGGCAGTTGAGGAGAATAACCGTGCGCTGGTAGAGTGCCCGCTTGTCCTGTCAGAGGGTCCTCACTACGACATTGACTTTGACCTGCTTGAGAAGCTTGCTGCAGAGCCAAAGAACACCATGGTCATCCTGTGCTCACCTCACAATCCAAGCGGTCGCGTGTGGACCAAAGAAGAGCTCACGCGCATCGCAGAGATTGCGGTTAAGCACAACCTCATCGTGGTCGCTGACGAGATCCACCACGACCTCATCATGCCAGACTCTACGCATACCGTCTTTGAAACAATTTCCGATGAAGTCGCAGCGCGTACCATTACCTGCACTTCTGCTTCAAAGAGTTTCAACCTGGCTGGCACGCAGTTCAGCAACATCATCGTGAGCAATCCAGAACTGCGCAGCCGCCTCGAGATGCGCCTGCAGGCCCGAGAGACCACCTCATGCAATCCAATCAGCTTCAAGGCCTGTGAGCTGGCTTATAGCAAGGGTGGGGCATGGCTGGACGCATGCATCAAGGCTGTTGACGATAACCAGAAATTGGTCCTGGACTTCTTCGCCACCAAGCACCCTCGGGTGAAGCTTGCACCAATCACGGGAACCTACCTCCAGTGGCTCGACTTCAGGGACCTTGGCCTTACTCCAGAAGAGCTCGACCATCTGTTGCAGTTTGAGGCCCAGATTTTCTTCACCGACGGAGTCTTCTTTGGCGAGGCTGCCCAGGGCTTCAAGCGTTGGAATTTGGCAGCCCCTCGTGTCGAGATTGAGGAAGCGCTGGATCGCCTGGATGCAGCACTTACGGCTCACGGTTTCTAGACACAGTCTGCGGCTTTAAGCGGATTGATTGCGGTTTCTTGACACCGTACCACTGCCATACCACCATATACCAGCTCGTATAGCGCATGAAATCACCTGCGGAGAAGCTCGTTCTTCTCCGCATTTTGTTTGGCGAGAAACCCGTTGCACCGGCAGATTTCTAAGAAAATCAAAAAAGAGTTTGAAAAATCTGCGTTTCTCGCTTGCATCTTTTTCTGATTCTGTAATAATGATTTAGCTGCGTTTCATGAGGTGGCCAAATGGTGGGAGTAGCTCAGTTGGCAGAGCGACGGACTGTGGCTCCGTAGGTCGAGGGTTCGAGCCCCTTTTCCCACCCCATTCGAAACGTTAATTGGATCGTTAGCTCAGCTGGTAGAGCAGGGGACTCTTAATCCCAAGGTCCAGGGTTCGAACCCCTGACGATCCACCATTTGAATTTCAAACCCCGGCTTGCGTCGGGGTTTTTATTTTTTGTGAGTCGCTAGATTCTAATTGTTTGTTGAGAGCGATTGCGTCATACTGAAGTCTCCATGGTTTTATTGTAGTTCGGAGGACTCGCCGTGATTTACACAATGACGCTTAATCCCGCGCTTGACTATGTCATGCATCCAAACACATTGGACATGGGCTTTACCAACCGTTCCTCCTCAGAAGAGTTGCACTGCGGTGGTAATGGTATTAACGTCTCCACACTTTTAAATGAGCTTGATAAAGTCACCGTTGCCATGGGTATTGTTGGTGGCTTTACTGGTGAATACCTGCTCAGTGACCTGCAGCGTCAGGGAATTCCAAGTAACTTTGTCAAGTTGGATTCTGGCTTTACTCGTATTAATGTCAAGCTTAACGGCATAGTTATGACCATGGTCAACGGCAATGGTCCACGCATTCCAGAGAAAAAGGTTGATGAGCTGCTGGAGCGCATGGACGTTGTTGGTGCAGGTGACACCCTGGTTCTTACGGGATCTATTCCAAGCTCACTTCCAGAGGATATCTATACTCGCCTTATGGCTCAGCTTGCAGGTCGCGGCATCCAGTTTGTTGTTGATGCTCCTGGTCAGCTACTTATGGAGGCTATCAAGGCTCAGCCATTCCTGATCAAGCCTAACAACCACGAGGTTGGCCGTATCTTTGATGCCAATCCAGAGACCCCAGAAGAGTGCATTCCATTTGCAAAGAAGCTCCAGGATGGCGGCGCTCGCAACGTTATCGTTTCTTGTGGTGGTGCAGGTTCTCTGCTTCTGGACGAGTACGGAACCGAGCACATTGTTCCAACCGCTAAGATTCGACTGGTTAACGCAACCGGCGCTGGTGACTCCATGGTCGCAGGCTTCCTTGCAAAGACCACCGCTGGCTACGATTACGACACCGCGCTCATTTACGCTTCTGCTTGCGGTACCGCAACTGCAGCAAGTCGAGGAATCGCAAAGCGCGCAACCATCGACCGCGTTGTTACTGCCCTCTACAAGAAGATGGGCCGAGAAATGCCTGCTTCTATCGCAGAAGAGATTCAGCTTGCTCGCCAGAAAGAGGAGAGCCGCGAGGCTAAGTCTTCTTGGCTTGCAGATTCTGAGTAGTAATCGCAGCTAGAACGCATAGTTTTTTTGGCGAGAAACCCTCAGATGATGCGCTCTTTCCGCGTGGAGTAAACAGAGCGTTTTTACTATTGTGAACGTACAAACACTTGGCAAGAAAGATTTTCTTGCCAAGTGTTTTTTATTCGAGGTTTTAGCCTGTTAAGTGCGTGTAACGCACGAAACACAAAACCACCCGCTATGCGGGTGGAGAATATTCTTTTGCTTTGCAAATTAAAATCCTTCCTTCTAGCACAGCGATTGTTCAGGTTACTAATAGCCAAGAAGGAAGGAGTAGCTATGGCACATAAGGCCAATAGCCTCGCACACACAAAATGGTTATGCAAATACCACATTGTGTTTACACCAAAGTATAGAAGGAAAGTCATTTATAACAAATACAGAGAAGACCTTCGAGAAATACTCAAGATGCTTTGTGACTGGAAAGGAGTAGAAATTCTTGAAGGACATCTCATGCCAGATCACATACACATGCTTGTGAGTATCCCACCTAAGATAAGCGTTTCAAGTTTTATGGGTTACTTAAAAGGTAAAAGTTCACTGCTCATGTTCGACAGACATGCAAACCTTAAATATAAGTATGGTAATAGAAAGTTTTGGGCTGAAGGCTACTATGTATCAACCGTAGGTCTTAATGAGGCGACAATAAGAAAATATATTCGAGAACAAGAAAACGCCGATATAGCTCAGGATAAATTAAGTTTGAAGGAATATGAAAATCCCTTCGATAAATAATCTAGCAAGATAGCCAGTTTAACTGGCTGCCGGTGTTACATTGCTATTGTGACCTGAACGAAGTGAAGGGCAAAGGACTTGAGTCCTGGGCAAGTATAATTAGGGTTATACCCTAAGAGCAAACCACCCGCTATTGAACTGCGTCCCAAAACTTGGACGAATTTAATAAAGACCTAGGCCACTAAGGACTGATTCCGGAACTCCTCCGGGGTCAGTCCTTTTAGTTTAACCTGACGCCTTTGTGTGTTCCAGTATGTAACATATGCGTCCAAATCTGCTTTGAAAGACTCAAAGTTAGGCCACGTTCTTCCTCGGAAGAACTCGTCTTTCATATGACCAAAGACCTGCTCGGTGGCACCGTTGTCTATGCAGTTACCCTTTCTGGACATGCTCTGGACAACTCCTGCATCTTTCAGTCGCTTACACCATGCGCTGTGCTGGTATTGCCAACCCATATCGCTGTGCAGAATCGGAGTTACGCCTTTAGGTATCTTCGCTAAAAGTTGATCGAGAAGAGCTTTTTGCTGAACCATGTTTGGACCCCTCGCTGTGCTCCATGCGACAATCTCTTTGCTTCCGAAGTCATAGACGGGAGCAAAGTACGCCTTGCCCCACGCCTGCTTAAACTCTGTGACGTCGGTACCCATCTTCTTCCACGGTCCATCGGCAGAAAAGTCGCGTCCTATGACGTTTTCAAAGGTCTTGCCGACAACACCTTTATAGGAGCTATAGCGGTGATAGTCTGTCTCACGCCGTATCCTACAGCGAATACCCATCTCACGCATGATTTTAAGAACAGTCTTGTCTGCGATTCTTACACCCAGCTCAGCGCGCAGACACATGGCTATCTGTCTGTGACCACAGCCGTTTGTAGTACGCGAGAAAATCTCTGCAACCGCGCGGTGTAGCTCTGGGCGTGTTGGCTTTACTGGGTGAGCTCGTGCGTAGTAGTAGGTAGACCTTGAAAGCCCTGAGCACTCCAGCAAATAGGACAAAGAGTATCCCTCGACCCGCAAAGCACTCACAATCTCAGCCTTTACCCCGGTCAGAGCTCGTCTTTCTCGACCAGGGCGCGCAATTTTTTTAAGTAGGCTACCTCGGTCTCGAGCCTGCGGCAGCGCTCCTCAAGTTCCTGCTCGCGGGTGCGTTTCTGTGGCTTGGATTTAGAGCCTTTAGGTCTTCCTTTTGGCTTTGGCTTAAGAGCCTCTGCGCCACCTGTACGATAGAGCCTGCACCAGTGCTTAAGTGGTGAAAGCGACATAATCTTAAACTTGGCCATTGCCTCAGCCTTTGTCATGCCGCCCTCAATGACAGCTCTTGCTGCAGCAACTTTTTGCTCGTAGGTGTAGAGAGCCTGCTTGCCATCCATGATTAGTAGCACCTCGCTTCCAAACGCGTGGTATATATGGTGCCATGTTGTTACAGTTGAGAGTGGAACAGAAAGAGTACTTGCAACCGTACGAGATCCCATACCGGAAGCAAAGAGCTCTGCTGCCTTTCTCCTCACCTCTACATCGTACTTTACCCTACAATCCATACGCATAAAAAGCCTCCCATTTCTTATGTCCAAGAAATGGGAGGCAGTTCATATGCGGGTGGTTATGATTGAAATTTATTTAACGATACTCACAACGTAACAGGTCAAAAAAATGTTACTCTGTAAAAAGACAGGTTTGTTTCTGCGACTATTGTCCAATGTGGATAGGCTTGCAGAACTAAATACACCGCTTCGCGGACAATGATAGGAGCAAGTATGTTTGAGGGAGTCAATGCGTCCAGTGGAATCGGCATCGGTGCTGCTCAGGTTGCCGTAGATCCAGATCTTACTTTTACTCCACACACTGTTGAAGATACAGCTGCAGAGAAGGCTCGTTACGCAGAGGCTGTAACTAAGTTTATTGCACAGACTAACGCACAGATTGAGCGTATGACTAAGACAGTGGGCGAGGAAGCCGCTGCAATTATGGGTGCCCACATTGAGTTTGCAGAGGATGAGGGCATCAAAGAGGCTGTTAACGCCGCAATTGACGGTGGCACCTGCGTTGAGCAGGCTGTAAGTGACGCATACGACATGTACTACAACATGTTCCTTGGTATGGAGGATGAGCTCTTCCGTGAGCGCGCTGCAGACGTTGCTGACGTAAAGACCGGTCTTCTCGCTGACCTTCTTGGTAAAGAGGTTGTTGACCTCTCCACACTTCCAGAGAACTCCGTCATTGTCTGCCATGAGCTGACTCCTTCTATGACCGCAGACATCGATAAGGACCACGTAGCAGGTATTGTTACCGAGACTGGTGGTCGTACTTCTCACTCCGCAATCATTGCTCGTGCTCTTGAGATTCCTGCAGTTCTTTCTGTTCCTAACATCACTTCTGAGGTTGCAACTGGCAACGCTATTGTTGTCGACGGCACCAATGGCAAGGTTGTTGTTAATCCTTCTGAGACTGAGCTTGCTGAGTACAAGACTCAGGCTGAGGCTTATGCTGCAGAGAAGGCCGCTCTTGAGGCTTATCGCGGCAAGGAGACCGTAACTGCTGACGGTATCAAGGTTCTGCTTGTTGCTAACATCGGTAATCCAGATGACGCCAACGGCGCAGTTGACGCTGACGCTGAAGGCATTGGTCTGTTCCGCTCCGAGTTCCTGTTCATGGACGCAAAGGAGCTTCCAAGCGAGGAAGAGCAGTTTGCTGCTTACCAGAAGGTTGCTCTGCGCATGAAGGATAAGCCTGTTATCATCCGTACCCTTGATGTTGGTGGCGATAAGGAGATTCCTTACCTCAACATGAAGGCTGAGGAGAACCCATTCATGGGCTTCCGCGCTATCCGTTACTGCCTCAACAATGCTGAACAGTACAAGGTTCAGCTTCGCGCTCTTCTCCGTGCATCCGCATTTGGCGACATCAAGATTATGCTTCCTCTTGTTACCACTGTTGACGAGGTCCGTGAGGCAAAGGCTCTTGTTGAGGAGTGCAAGCGTGAGCTTGACGCTGAGGGCGTAGCTTACAACAAGGACATTGAGGTCGGCACCATGATTGAAACTCCATCTGCATCTCTGATTGCAGATAAGCTGGCTCGTGAGTGCGACTTCTTCTCTATTGGCACCAACGACCTCATCGGTTACACCATGTGCGCTGACCGCGGCAATGATCGCGTTGCCTACCTCTACGAGGTCTACCAGCCATCCGTTCTCCGTTCTCTCAAGTTCCTCATCGGCGAGGGCAACAAGGAGAAGATTATGGTTGGTATGTGCGGCGAGGCAGCTGCAGATCCACTGCTCATCCCAGTCCTTCTTTCCTTTGGTCTGGACGAGTTCTCCGTCTCTGCACCATCTGTCCTGCGTACCCGCAAGACCATTGCTGCTTGGACAAAGGCTGAGGCAGACGAGCTCACTGCTCGCGTTATGGAGCTTGATACCGCCGCTGAGGTTAAGGCTCTGCTTGAGCGTGAAGCTCGATAAGTTCTACTCTCTAAGGCTTAGCTCATACGATACAATTTCAGGGGCATCTGCGCTGGCAGGTGCCCCTGTTTCTTTAACGCTAACCTTTTGGCGAGAAGACCGATCTTCTCGCGACATACAAGCCGCGAAGCGCAACCCACGATGTGCGAGCCACGGTGCGTGCTAGGGAACAATCACGGAAAGCGCGGCGGGAATGACTTCAATGACAAACTGTTCTGCAAAAGGAAGCTCTTCACCATCAACCTGAACAGGAACGGGCTCGTGAAAAGTTACCACTGCTTGCTTAAGGTGACGCTCTTCGATGATACGCGAGTTGACGTGCTTACCAGCTCTTGCTAGACCAAACAAAGCCAGCAGGTGAGGGATGTTGGGCACTTTGGTGTTGTAGCAGACGGTAAGAAGGCCATCGTCAGGCTTCGCCTGTGGGCAGACCTTAAAGCCGCCGCCATACGTGGGGCCAACCTGGAAGGCCATGATAAGTGCTTGAAGATCAATGTTCTTCTCGCCATCAAATGAGACGGAGCAGGAATAGCCTTTGCTGCCAGCAGCCATAAACTTGAGCCCTGAGGTCAAAAAGAGTGCTTCACCCTCAGTTGATGAGTTGTTTGCGCGGCGTTTTGTGGTGTCGGCTGCAATAGCTGCATCAAGTCCAAATGACATGGTCTCCATGAAGTAGACGTTGTTGACGCGACCAATCTCTAGTTGGGTAACCTTGCCGCGAACCAGCTGCGCAAACGCACCTTCTGGGTCATTGATTTTCATGCCCAGAGTGCGTGCATAATCATTTCCAGAACCCATTGGAATAATGCCAAGAGCTGGACGTTTCTTTGGCGATAAGGTCATTAGGCCGTTGACCACTTCATGGATGACGCCATCTCCGCCAAGTGCGACAACCGTATCAAAGTCTGCAGCTTCTGCTGCCATGACGCGAGCGTCACCCATAGCCGTGGTGAGTTTAAGCTCGTACCCGTCGGTTGCAGATGAATAACTGGCCAAAAAGCGGCGAGCAAACTCTGCACCTGCGGCGCCTTTACCACTGTGAGCAGCAGGATTAGCTATGATAAGCGTGTGTCCAAGAGGGGATAGAGACATTTTGCACCTTTTCTATAAGCGCTATCGTAGATTGTGCTGTTATTGAATAGTTTTGCCATCACGTAAATAAACAAAATAGTGAAGAAAACAGCTCAACAGTGTTTCAAGTTTAAACGGCTTCGCCGGTCTGTGCTAGGATAAACATACAGAATTCGTTAGAAAAGGATAGTGCGTGAGCGAGTCTTCAACACCAATCAATAATGTGCAGGAAGTAAGCATTGTTTCTGCTCGAGATGCATGGTATCCAACGCATCAGCGGGATCAGTTTATTTTGCGTCAGCTGGTAAGCAAAGACTTCAAGCTCAAATATCGTCGCTCTATTTTGGGTGTTGTGTGGTCGGTTTTGAACCCACTTTTGATGATGACGGTTATGGCGGTTGTCTTTTCTACCTTTTTAGGCAATCGCGCTGAGGATGTTGTGAATTATCCTCTATACCTTATTCTGGGTAACACCGCTTTTCAGTTAATGAATGATGCCACTACCATGGGAATGCGCTCAATTATTGATGCGTCTAGCCTTCTTAAGAAGGTTCGTATCAATCGTGTTGTTTTTCCTATTCAGAAGGTTCTTTTTGCAGTAGTAAATTATCTTTTCTCGCTCATTGCTGTTGGCATCGTCATGCTTGTCTTCCGCATTCCACTAACAATTTATGCACTGTTGACACCCGTTGCTTTGCTGCTTTTAGCTTGTTTTTGTATTGGACTTGCAATGCTTCTTTCGGCTCTTGCAGTCTTCTTTAGAGACGTTATTCACTTGTGGAGTGTTGTGACCACCGCCTGGATGTATGGTACACCACTGTTTTATTCCGTTAACATTATGTCGCCTTGGATGCTCCAGATTGAGCGCTTCAATCCAATGTTTCACTTTGTAACGTTTATTAGAGACTGCCTTCTTTTTCAGAGATTTCCTGCAACAAGCACAATTTTAGGGTGCTTTGTTTCAGCAGTGCTTGCTCTTGTTATTGGCTATACGGTTTTTCACAAATTAGAGAAGAAGTTTATTCTTCATATTTAACGCATTTATGTAACTTGCTAACTCATACTTTAATGAGTTTCTATTTATGCAGAAGTAGGCTATTGTTAAAACATAAATATTCACCCTTCACGAGGGAAGAAGGATGTATGAACAGCACTTCTGTAGGAGGCGCAAGGCTTTCTCGCATTACGTTTCTAGCTGTTTTTGCACTATTTGTAGGTGCAATTTTGGCGTTTGCCCTGCCACACACAGCATTTGCTGCTGACCCAACAGTTTATTCTGATGACGTGGACGGTGCTCCGCTTGACGGAACGCAGACCGTGGAAAATCCATTCCCTGACTTTATTTCAGATGCTGAAATTCAGGCAGAGATTACTGCTCAGGCTGCTAAACCGCGAGAGGACCGTACCGGTGTCATCGCGCGTTATTACTGGGTAAAACCTGATGGCACTGCGCTCAAACTAGACATGGATCCAACTAAATATTCCGTTGCGCAGATGATAGCTGAGGGCGGAGAAATTCGTGCTTATTACGTCCTTCTCGGCGATGCAGAGAATCTGATCAACTTCCCGCACAACGATCCAAATGGCTATGGCCTTCGTAAGGTGGCTGTTTCAGCCCATGCTGCTGTTGATACATACAAGCCAATGGATGCAACAGGGGCTCTTTCGGGTGGTGGGCCAAAGAACAATTTGATGTTTACCGTCAAAGTCAACGGTCAGTCTATTATGGGTGGCACTTCATATGAAGAGCCTGCCGCTGTATTTACTGCACCAGTTACAGCTCGCCAGTACATTGAGTTCTCCGCGCCTTTGAACCTTTCTGATAGGTCTTATCAGCTGGGAATTCAGGGTGGTATTAAGAAATCTTGGGGAGGTACTCACGCATATACCAAGCGCTATCCAGCGCGTGTTATTGATACAGCAACAGCTGTCTATCACTATGTTGATGATCTTGCCTACAGGCAGCTTAACGGCCTTGGCTTAAGTGACCCTATTGCTCAAAGAAACGCCGGTCTTCCTGTGTATGGTAACGGTGCTGTAAGCGTTCTTGGTCTTGATGATCTTGCTGCTACGTATACAACTTCTGCGGCGTTTGAGGATCGTCAGGTGTCTGCTCGTTATAATACAAAGGGTCATGTTGTGTATATGCCTGAGTATGCTGGCGTTACAGCTGACGATTCTGTTTCCGGCGGTAATAAGTTTGAAACTGACCCATCAACTAACCTGTTGCTGACTACTGTTCGTAAGTCAGTTGATGAGATTAAGGCAGCTGGACCAGGTGATGCTTACGTCTATATTGCAAATGATATTGACGTTCCAGAAGGAACTTCTCTTGCAATTGGCTCATATAACTCTGGTCCTCGTGATAATTCCGTTTTGGCTCCTGGCTTTAATGCAGACGGTTCTGTAAACCGCACCAGGCAGTATTACCTCACGTATCGTGCTGTTCCTTCTCCTTTAAAGCTTGTGAAGACTGACTCTGATGACACTGCAAAGCCTGTTGCTGGTGCAACCTATAATCTTTATAAGGCTGATGGCACGTTGGTTAAAGAAGGTCTAACCACTGGCACAGATGGTACCTTTACATCTGGAGATGTTCTTACAAATACACAGCTTTCCGCATTGGTTCAAAATACTGCTGCAACGGCGGATTTGCTGACTAAAGGCATTTATCAAGACGGAGACAAGTTCTATCTAACTCCAGGTAACTATTACCTGGTTGAAACTGCATCTCCTGAGGGATATGAGCTCAACACAGACCAGATCCCGTTTACTGTAGCTCCTGCAACATTCAATGCAGCAGATAAGACCATTGTTCCTGTGAAAGTTACTACAGCTGATAAGCCAATAGCTCCTACACCGACACCTCATCCTGAGCCAAAGCCTAAGACTCCTAAGAAGAAAAGGTCTAGCTTGCCAGACACCGGAGATGCAATGTCCGTTGCAAGTGTACTTGCTGCTGCAGGTATTATTGCTTCTGGTCTTGCGTACTTTGTAAAGGTTCGCCGTTAGTTATTGGTTTATAGATTGCAAATGCTAAAGAGGCCGTGCTCCACACAGCCTCTTTTTATTGCTGGTAATCGCACTAACAATGCTGTCTAACTCGAATAGCTTTGTCTAAGTGGTAAAAAATGCGTTTAGTTGGAGGTTTCATTTTTTTGCATACAGTGTTTGCCCAGATAAAAATTTTTGATGCGGTAAAAAATCGTCTTAGTTGGAGATAAAATGGCTAATTTTCATTTTTCATCTCCAACTAAACGGAATTTTTACCTTTTTTGGCACATAATATTGGACTCAAAAATTATGTATGCATAAAAATGAATATTATTGCAAGAATATGCAAATATTTAAATCAAAATAAATCATAGACACATAACAGGGGAGAGTGATACAAAACAGGAGAGTATTAGAAGCTGAAAATAATAAAAGCAGCAAAAATAATAGGGAATTTAATGGAGCGGCGGACGGGACTCGAACCCGCAACAGTCAGCTTGGAAGGCTGATGCTCTACCAATTGAACTACCGCCGCAAGGGTAAAGCAAAAAGAAAAAATGGTCGGGGTGACTGGATTCGAACCAGCGACCCACTGCTCCCAAAGCAGTTGCGCTACCAAGCTGCGCTACACCCCGAGCCGAATGAAAAGTATAGGTGACAAATTGGTCAAGAGCAAGAAGAATTTCTAATCTTTTTGAACTATTTTTGCCGATTAGATTTTTCTATTTTGTTATGTAATTGAAACAATGGATGTTTATGCTATTCGTAACCACTTCGAAAGGGGTTTTATGAGCTACTCGTCTAAGGTAATTGCGCAGCTCGAAGAGCGTTACGCAGATCAGCCAGAGTTCATACAGGCTGCAAAAGAAGTTCTTACTACTATTCAGCCAGCACTTGATGCACATCCAGAGTTTGAAAAGGCCGCTTTGCTTGAGCGTCTTGTTGAGCCTGAGCGTATTGTTATGTTCCGCGTTCCATGGATTGACGACGCTGGTAATGTACAGGTCAATCGCGGATATCGTATAGAGTTTAACTCTGCAATTGGACCTTATAAGGGCGGTCTCCGTCTCCATCCAACCGTTAATCTCTCTATCCTGAAGTTTCTTGGCTTTGAGCAGATTTTCAAGAACTCCCTAACCACACTTCCAATGGGCGGCGGCAAGGGTGGCTCTGATTTTGATCCGAAGGGTAAGTCCGACCGAGAGGTTATGGCATTCTGCCAGTCATTCATGACCGAGCTTTCTCGCCACATTGGTCCAAACACTGATGTTCCAGCTGGTGATATCGGTACTGGAGCTCGTGAGATTGGTTACATGTTTGGTCAGTATAAACGCCTTCGCAATGAGTGGACTGGCGTCCTAACTGGCAAAGGCCTGACCTTTGGTGGCTCCCTTGCTCGTACCGAGGCTACCGGCTATGGTGCGGTTTACTTCCTTACACACATGCTAGCCGAGAAAAACGATTCCCTCGCAGGCAAAACGGTCTGCATTTCTGGTTCCGGAAACGTTGCTATCTACGCTGTTCAGAAGGCACAACAACTTGGTGCAACTGTAGTCACTGTTTCTGACTCCTCAGGTTACGTCTATGACCCAGAGGGTATTGATGTTGCGCTGCTGAAAGACGTCAAGGAGGTCCGTCGCGCTCGAATCAAGGAGTACGCCGACGCACGTCCTTCCGCAACTTTCTTCCCAGGTGAGCGCCCTTGGAGCCAGAAGTGCGACATTGCTATGCCATGCGCAACTCAGAACGAGCTTGAGCTTGCTGACGTGCAGAAGCTTGTTGCCAACGGCGTCAAGTATGTTGTTGAGGGCGCAAACATGCCAACTACCCTTGATGCAACAAACTACCTTATCGAGAATGACGTCTTCTTCGCACCTGGTAAGGCTGCAAATGCAGGCGGCGTAGCTGTTTCTGGTCTTGAGATGTCCCAGAACGCTGAGCACCTTTCCTGGACGTTTGAAGAGGTAGACTCCAAGCTTCAGGAAATCATGGAGAGCATCTACACTGCTGCTTCAGAAGCCGCTGCAACATACGGTCACCCCGGCAATTTGATTTTTGGTGCAAATATTGCTGGCTTCCTCAAGGTTGCAGACGCAATGATGGCACAGGGTGTCTGCTAGTTCATAATCTATTTGGCGAGAAACTCGTTGTTACTGTATTTGTTTTCTCTACATCGATAGTTTTGCTTTAACTCAAAAAAAGACCTTGGGAAACCAAGGTCTTTTTTGCACTCTACGCTCGTGAAACAAATGCATTTCCCGCTATGAAATAGCGCTTTGGAGCATCAACGTTTTTACTGATGCCAACGCGAGGTGAGCGTCCAATCATTTCTCCTGGGAGAAGGGGAGCAAAATCTAGCACAAGTGGATCTACCGTAAGGTCATGCCCGTATAACCCCTTGTCAATGCCAAGTGCTGCACACACTTTACCTGGGCCGTTAGTCAGGTCGCGCAGCTTGAGCGGGTGCTTGTGTGCACGTCCCGCTTGCGCTTTATCCGCACACCCCGCTTGCGCTTTATCCGCACGCCCCGTTTGCGCTTTACCTGTGCGTCCCGTCTCGCGGAGCTCGCGCATCACCTCTACACCCTCAAGAGGTTCAACCGCGCGTATTAAGCATCCGCTGCCAAATCCCTCAGGACCACACACCACATTGCAGCAGTGGTGCATACCGTACGAAACGTACACATAGAGATGACCTGCAGGTCCAAACATGGCAGCGTTGCGCTCGCTAGGTCCACCAAACGCGTGACTTGCAGGATCATCTTGGTCGTAAGCCTCGGTCTCCACAATTCTTGCAACTAGTTTGTGTTTCTCGCCATTAAGCGTAATTGTCCTTGTCAGAGTGCATCCCAGAAGCAGTGGTGCGGCCACATCTGAGGGATTCTCTAGAAAATCTGGAAACATGTCATCTCCTTTATTGGTTATGCGTT